>NZ_JADYWO010000013.1:0-125621 GCF_015864775.1 Pseudoalteromonas sp. NSLLW218
CGCTCGACTTGCATGTGTTAGGCCTGCCGCCAGCGTTCAATCTGAGCCATGATCAAACTCTTCAATTAAAAAGTTTTATGTCTTTCGACAGCTCAATGAATTCTGAATTTATTTTAATATCTTTCGATATTGAATTGACTGTGCCGAATAATTACCGAAATAACTATTCTGTTGGTCACTCAGTTTTCAATTGAGACTCTAATTTGTTTGCCTCGCTACCTAAGTAGGTTGGCTGTTAGAACTCAATCTGTACGAGTGCCCACACAGATGATTGCTTTATATTGTTAAAGAACGTTTTGAGTCGCTTTAGCGTCTCAAGGGATGCGAATAATACACCCTTTATTTTTCGAGTCAACACTTTGTTTTAAACTTTCTTTTTGGAAGATTTAAAACCGAAGTTTCATTTAACTCTCTGAGTTGTTCGTGCCTCGCTATGCGTTGGCGTTTCCCGTCTCAGTGGGGTCGCATTATAGGGAGCGGCGAATTTTACGCAAGCGTTATTTACACAAAAGAGTAATTAAAATTAAGCCCCAAGCAAGCACACACGATAAGCACAAGTTACCCACAAAATGCTGTTGATAACTCTTACTTTTACATAGTTAAACATTGCTAAAGCTTTTAATTAATACCCTAAAAATGCAAAAAGCACCTTATGTAGGTGCTTCTTAAAAGTAATAGGTATAAAAATCTAATATAAAATACTATATAACTTGCGACGATATTTTGCTGCGAGGGCATCACCATCGGGTAAAGAAGCAATAATGGCTAAAAAGCTTAGTTTTGCTTCATTGAAATTCAGATCTTTTTGCAGCACTGTAAATAGTATATCCAATGCTTCTTCTTTTCTGCCTGCTTCATTGAGTAAAATACTGAGCTCTTCTTTTAATTCTAGGTCATTTGGGTACTTTTCTACTTGTTGTTGCTTTTCTTTAATCTCTGGTGAGTCTTTTGCTTCAAGCGCAGCTTCGCATTTTGCTTTTATATTATTAAAGTAAGCATCTTGCTCTTGTGCATCTATAGTATTTATAAGCGCTTGGGCTTCATCTACCTTGTGAATTTGAATACATATGTCTGCAAGCACTAATTTGATGCGTGCATTGCCGTTGTCTATTTCATAAGCTTGCTTTGCATAATTAAATGCAGCATTTAAATCTGACTTTAATAACGCCTGTTTTGCTTGCTCTAACAGTAAGTCTTGTTGCGCAGGTAAATGCTTTGCTAGGGCTTCGCGTATTTGTGCCTCACTTTGAACACCTGCAAGCAAATCTACTGGTGCAGAGTCTTTTAATAATACAAGCGTAGGCAGTGTTTGGAGACCAACTTGTTGCGCAAGTTGAGAAGCGAGTGCTTGCTCTGTATCGCAATCTAGGTTTGCTACTACTATATAGCCTGCATATTCAGCCGCTACTTTATCTAAAATTGCAGCTTGTCCGATGCAGTCAGGACTTTGAGGGGAGAAAAAGTTAAGCAACACCAATTTTTGCTGTGATGTTTCACCGAGTACTTGTTGAAGGTTTTGCGCATTAATACTAACTATGTTGCTCATTGAATTGATTGCCATATTCATCTATTTAGGTTTTTATATGGTGGTGAACATAATAATTACAAGTCATATACCTAAATCACTCGGTATACATATTCAACAATGAGGGAAAACATGAAATTAACTTACCTAAGTGCAGCACTTTTATTAGCAAGTCCATTTGTACAGGCAAATGGACTCGATTTGAATTTAGGCAAAACCATGCCAGCTATTGAAAAGTTTTACCTCGATTTACACCAATCGCCAGAGCTTTCTTATCACGAACAAGAAACAGGTAATAAAATAGCGGATAAATTAACTCGGCTGGGTTTTAAAGTAACAAGTGATGTAGGTGGCTTTGGTGTTGTCGGCATTTACAAAAACGGAAACGGTCCAACCGTAATGATCCGTACTGACACCGATGGCTTACCTATTATAGAGCAGACAGGAAAGTCCTATGCCTCAAAAGTTAAAGTAATAGACGAGCATGGTGCGAAAGTAGGTGTAATGCACGGTTGTGGCCACGATATTCATATGAGCTCTTTTATTGGTACTGCTGAGCAATTGATAGTACACAAATCTCAATGGAAAGGCACTCTGATGATGGTTGCACAGCCTGCCGAAGAAGTTGGTGGGGGTGCTAAAGCTATGTTAAATGAAGGGCTATTTAGTAAATATGAAAAACCTGATCATATAATTGCTTTGCATGTAAGTGCTAGCGTCCCCGCTGGTAAGGTATCAATGAAAAATGAATACACTATGGCAAGTGTAGATTCTGTTGATATTACAATAAAAGGTAAAGGTGGTCATGGTGCTTATCCGCATACAACTATAGACCCTGTGATTATAGCTGCACGCACAGTACTTGCTCTGCAAACAATCACAAGCCGAGAACTTTCACCGCTTGAGCCTTCTGTTATTACAGTGGGGTCTATTCATGGTGGCTCAAAACATAATGTAATTTCGGATGAAGTAAAACTACAACTTACTCTCAGAAGCTATAACCCAAATGTTAGAAATGCTCAAATAACAGCAATAAAACGAATCACGGCAGGTATTGCACAAAGCTCTGGATTGGATGAATCAAACTACCCTGTAGTATATGTACATGAAGATGAATCTATTCCATCTACTTATAATAACCCTGCACAGACAGATATTGTTAGACACTCTATTGCCAGCGCAATTGGTGATACTAATGTGCTTGAAACACAAGCTGTAATGGCGGGTGAAGATTTTGGCCTATACGGACGCACCGATGAAAATATCCCTATTACCTTATTTTGGCTAGGAGGCGTAAACCAAGCACAATATGCAGATTCGATAAAAACAGGTGAAGTACTCCCTTCCCTACACTCTAGTAAATTTGCACCAGATTACAAAGTTGCCATTCCTACCGGAATAAAAGCAATGAGTAACGCTGCTGTTGGTTTATTTAATAAGTAACCTAAATTCTGGATAATAAATCTATCTCAAGCAGCTATTTTCAGCGCTAACTGCGTTGAACTATTTGCAATAGGCCAGTCAGGTTAAGTAATACCAATTCAACATTAAGCAATATCGTTTAATAAAATAGCTCTGTAGTTAACAAGCAACAGAGCTTTTTTTATAACTCGACTTTTTAAAGGTCGCTTTTCCACCTCGTTTAGCAAAACGTTTTTTAGGTGAGATTTTTGGCAACCTTGCAAATGCATTGTTATCACAGTTTGCTGCTAATTGTACAAACCCATTTAGATCAGCCAGTAACGGTTGCAAAAATTGCTGATAACTCATTACTTGCTGCGCAATATCACCTAAACTCGATTCCCACTTTGCGGTTAAATCAGGACTCGCTAAACCTTGCGGTAATACGCTAATAAGTGCAAGCCCTGTTTCGGTCGCTCTAATTGACTTACCTTCACGCTTTAAAAAACGCCGTTTAAATAGCAACTCAATTATTCCCGCACGTGTTGCCTCCGTACCTAAACCATCTGTGTCTTTTAATACTTTTTTAATTTGTGGATCTTTAACGTAACGGCTAATGCCCGTCATCGCAGCCAATAATGTAGCATCGGTAAAATAAGCAGGGGGTGATGTATGCTTTTCGACTACTTCGCCTTGCTCACAAAAAAGAGACATACCTTTTGTTAAAGGAGGTAACGTAGCTTCATCTTTTAGTTCAGACTTACCCATTAATACCTTAAAGCCTAAGCTTACATCTTGTTTTGCATTTGCTTTAAATAATCCGCCAGCAATTGTTATCTCTGCTTTAGTTTCGTTATATATATAGTCGGGATAAAACTGAATTAAGTAATGGCGGCTTATTAATTGATATACCTTCGCTTCGTCACCGCTCAAACTCGCTGACTTTAACTGTTTAGCTGTTGGCACAATGGCATGATGCGCAGCCACTTTTGAATCGTTAAAACATTTACTACGCTTTTTTACATCAGCCCCATTTACTAATTCACTACTTTGACCACCATTAGCAATTATTGCCTTAAAAATAGCGGATGCTTCTTGATGGTGATCTTTGGGTAAATAACGATTATCTGAACGCGGGTAAGTTATTAATTTATGTCGTTCATAAAGTATTTGGCAAATATCTAACACTTTTTGAGCAGGCATGCCAAATGCTTTAGCTGCATCTATTTGCAGAGCAGATAAATTATAAGGTAATGGAGCACTTTGCTTTTTTTGTTTTTGCTCAAGTGCCGTAAGCTCAGCATTTTGCTTTGTAATACGTGATGCAACATTTTCTGCAAGTGCTTTATTAAGTATTCGCCCTTCTTCATCTTGGTGTGGCTCACATGCTTTACTAGGGATCCACTTAGCAGCGAAAGGTTGATTATCTGGAGTAAGCAAATGCGCTAATACATCGTAAAAAGGCCTAGACACAAAGTGTGCTATTTCGTTATCTCTATTAACAACAAGACCTAGAATAGGGGTTTGTACTCGCCCTACCGAAAGTACATTACCAAACCCTGCTTTTTGCCCTGCTAACGTATATGCACGCGTTAAATTCATACCAAATAGCCAATCAGCACGGGAGCGCGCTAAGGCAGATACACTTAACGGAATAAAATCTCGATTAGAGCGCATAGTACCCAGTGATTTTTTTACTGCGGACAAATTTAAATCACTAATGAGTAAACGTTGCGTACTCTGCTTTTTAGCCTGACTTATTTTGGCTTCTTCTATTACTTGATCGACTAGTAGCTGGCCTTCACGGTCTGGATCGCCAGCGTGAATAAGTTGCGAGGCCTGTTTAATTAATTTTTTTAAAACAGTGAGCTGTTTGCGAGTTTTGGTTTTGGCTTTTAACTTCCACTGTTCAGGTATTATAGGTAAGTGTTCAAACTGCCATTTTTTAAAGCACTCATCATAGTCATCGGGTTCTGCTTGTTCTAGCAAATGCCCAATACACCACGATACACAATCGCCATTAGCGACTTCTATATAACCATCATGTTTTTTATGTGGTTTTGGTAAGGCATCAGCAATTGCTCTGCCTAGTGATGGTTTTTCTGCAATGTAGAGTTTCATGGGAGTCGCTCACTCACTGTTTATATAAACAGTAGTTTAGCACAGCTATTTTGAAGGTGGGGAGTTTTCTATTTTTGACCTTACACTACCTTGCTTAGTGAAAAGGATAATTAAAGGTAAATAGCATACAACCACCGTGGCAATATTGATAAATGGCATTAGGGTCTGATAAATAACGGTACTGTAAGCTAAATCCCACAAATGGCGATCAACTAATCGGAATAGTTGTAATATAGGTGCGCCAATAACAACTAGTTGCCCAATAACACATTGCCATAAATAAACTTTATCCTTTATACCCCAGTAAGCTATGAGTGCCATCCAAATAATATCTGTGATCGCCCAAACTAAATAACGATAAATATAAATGTCATCAAACGCTCGTAGGCTTGAAGCAGTTAGGTTACCAAAGAGGAAAAAAGCTGCGGTAAGTAATACAAATCGAAAGGCTAGGCGATCTTTAAATACAAAAAATATAAAAATAGCCGGACTTAGCATTAAAACCCAGCTTTTGCTTAAAATACTAACAATATATAAAAACCATTCAGGCAAAATACTCTGCCCTATTTTGTTTTTTTATCGTCATCAGTACCATCACCATTACCCGGCATGTCGCAATATTTATTGATTATTTTCACAGGCACTCCATTACATATGTTAAGGAAATGTACTGTAAGCTAAAATGATGAAATTGCCAAGATACTTAAGGCAATTAAGTACCTTAAATTAAAACAAACATAGTGAAATATAACACAAGCAATAACTTAGCGCACATCAATAGGAGCAGACTCTTTAGCCTTACCTTGCAGGATTGATATTTCTACCCGACGGTTTCTTCGGCGATCTTCATTTGAATCGTTTGGAACAAGTGGACGAGTATCAGCGCGCCCTACTACCATCATCCGATTTTTATCAAACCCTTGCACTGTTTGCAGTTCGCTTGCTACTGCTACAGCACGCTTTGACGATAAGTCCCAATTATTAATATATAACTCATTTGAAACCTGAAAATCGTCGGTATGTCCCGAAACAGTAATTTCACCAGGTACATCCTTTAACAGCACACCAATATCTTGAATAATAGGTTTAAACTTAGGTTGTAAAAACGCACTCCCTGAGGGAAATGAACCATTTTCACGAATACGAATAATAATTTGCTGCCCTAAAGATTCAAGCTCTATTGCACCATCTATAATTTGCTTTTCAAGCTGCTGCGCTATTTTTTTAACAAGCTCGTTAGTTTGTTCCTGATCGGCAGCTGAAGTTGCTTGCTCTGACGATTGTTCTTGCGATGTGCTACGAGATTCCCCCCCTCGTTTATCTCCTCGCTGCTCTTGCCTACCACCAGCGGAGCTTTCATCACCTGCTTGAAATTCAAGCATTTGCTGGGTCATTTCTACAGTTTGTTGCTGAATGGTTTCTATTGGGGTTGGTTCTGGTTTACCTGGAGTAAACTCCATGGCAATAACAGAGGTACCTTTGGGGATATCTTTTACTTCAATTTTATTCTGTACACCAAAAGCAAACTTCATTGAGCCTGCTATTTGTTTAAATTTAAGTACATCCATTTCTGAAAACGCAAGCAAGAGTACAAAGAAGCACATTAATAATGACATTAAATCGGCAAAAGTTCCCATCCATGCAGGTAAGCCTGGTGGTGGACATTTGCACTCTTGATCAGACATAGTTACTCCTCGGTATCTACTTTGCGCTTAGATTCAGCTAAGTAATTTTTCAAAATACCTTCGATTACTTTTGGATTTTGACCATCTTGAATACCTAAAATAGCATCTAAAATTAAACGTTGATTCATAGCTTCTTCGTCTTTACGCAGTTCAAGTTTTACCTGAATTGGGATTGCTACAACATTAGCTAAAAACGCGCCATATAAAGTTGTTAATAGTGCTACCGCCATTGCCGGGCCAATTGCTTTTGGGTCATCCATGTTAGATAACATTGCAACTAAGCCAATTAGGGTGCCAATCATTCCCATTGCTGGTGCTATATCGGCTAATGACTTAAATAAACCTGCGCCCATTTCATGGCGAGTCGTGGTTAGAGAAATATCTTTTTGAAGTGTAGCGCGAACTACATCTGCATCATGTCCGTCAACAAGCATGTCGACGCCTTTGCGCATAAATGGATTTGGGATTTCAGCTTCTTCGAGTGCTAAAAAGCCTCCTTTACGAGCTGAATCAGCAAGCTCTACAGCTTTTTCAATAAGTTCTTCTGGCGTTTCAATTTTAAACATAAACGCTTTAGCAACAACTTTACCTATCCCCAAAAATTGCGACATGGTGAAGTTTGATAAAACAATAAAGAGCGAACCACCAAATACAATTACACTTGAAGGGGCATCGGCAAACATAGCCATTTCGCCGCTACTACTCATAAACATAGACATGACAATTAAGCCAATTGCGCCTAGGATCCCAATTATGGTTGCTAAATCCACATATCCTCCAGAAGTTTCATGCTTAATGGCCTTATCATAAACTTTTATTATTAACTGCTTATCGGCAACATATTGAATTGCTTAAGCCATTTTTATAAATAAACATAAAAAGCAGCCTTTAGCACTATCTTAGATCAAGTTATAGAGGCTACCTAATTATCAATTGATTTATTAAATCAACAGACCGCTATTAAGGCTTTATTAATGCACTTGAAATATAATTTAACGTGATAAAGGTAAAAAACCAATATCATCCTTTGACCTAGTTTAGCATTCCCCCTAAAATTGACCCCTAAATTTATTATGTAAGCTGAAATAAAGATGGCGACTAAAAAACCTGAAAACTTAAGTTTCGAACAAGCACTAGAAGAATTATCTACAATCGTTAGTGACATGGAACAAGGTGACTTATCGCTTGAGCAATCGTTAAAGCAATTTGAGCGTGGAATTGCATTAGCAAGTGCTTCATCAGGGAAATTACAGCAAGCAGAGCAAAAAGTATCAATTTTGATGGGGAATGGCGAAAAGTCAGTACTTACAAATTTTGATAGTGATATGGAATAGCTGTGAGCATAAAAAATCATATTGAACGTGCTCAAAAAGATGTAGTAGCAACTTTACAACTGCATTTTAAACAGCCTCTCGATACAGAAGAAACTGTAAAGAACGCCACCCAGTATGGATTATTTAATGGGGGTAAAAGATTACGTCCATTTTTAGTTTATGCCACAGGTAAAATGCTAGGCGCAAACCAACAAGACTTAAACGTACTTGCTGCTGCAATTGAGTGCATTCATAGCTATTCGTTAGTTCATGACGACTTACCTGCAATGGACGATGACGATTTACGTCGCGGACGCCCTACTTGTCACATAGAATTTGGCGAGGCAAACGCAATTTTAGCCGGTGATGCTCTACAAACTCTTGCCTTTGAGCTTATTGCAAATCACAAATTTGAATGCTCATCACAAACACAAGTAAAAATGATTGCACAATTAGCCCAAGCATCAGGTCTACAAGGTATGGTTGGCGGACAAGGCCTCGATATAGCTGCTACGGATAAAGTAATTACCGTACAAGAGCTTGAGCGAATACATAAACTAAAAACTGGGGCTCTAATTAATTGCGCAATTACACTTGGTGCACTGTGCAGTGAAAAGGCAGATCAACAAACCTTAGAAAACTTAAGTGTTTTTGGGTATGCTATAGGGCTAGCATTTCAAGTACACGACGACATTTTAGATGTTGAAGGCGATACGGTTACTTTAGGTAAGCCGCAAGGCTCCGATATTGCCGCGAATAAAGCGACATATCCGGCGTTATTAGGTATGCTAGGCGCTAAAGTAAAGGCGCAGAATTTAATACAACAAGCCCATGAAGCGTTGGCAAATATAGATGCTGACACAACACTTCTTGCGTCGCTAGCAAATTATCTAATTGAGCGTGACCACTAATTTTTGCTCATACGTATTGCAATTAGCACTGACATTATTACCCAACATTAATTATTCGTAATAGCTTTGAATCAAATTAATGTTAGCGAAGGATATAAATAAAACCATGACACTTGATAGTAGCAAGTATCCATTACTTAATTTGGTTGACGAGCCAGCCCAATTGCGCGACTTAGCGCAAGACAAACTCCCTGCATTTAGCAATGAGCTGCGCGATTATTTACTCAACTCAGTATCGCAAAGTAGCGGTCATCTAGCTTCTGGTTTAGGGACGGTTGAACTAACCGTTGCGCTGCATTATGTTTATAACACTCCAGATGATCGCCTAGTTTGGGATGTGGGTCATCAAGCTTATCCGCATAAAATCCTTACTGGTCGTCGCGACCAAATGCACACTATTCGCCAAAAAGACGGTTTGCACCCTTTTCCTTTTCGTGATGAAAGCCAATACGATACGTTTAGCGTAGGCCATTCGAGCACCTCTATTTCAGCTGCTTTAGGTATGTCTATTGCCGCACAAAAAGAAGGTAAAGGTCGAAAGTCTGTAGCCATTATTGGTGATGGAGCTATAACCGCAGGCATGGCATTTGAAGCAATGAATCATTTAGGTGATGTAAAATCAGACATGCTTATTATTTTAAATGATAACGAAATGTCGATTTCTGAAAATGTTGGCGCATTAACAAATCACTTTGCTCGAATTTTATCAGGTAGCTTTTATACAAACATTCGTGAAGGTAGTAAAAAGTTACTCTCAGGAGTGCCTCCGGTAAAGCAACTTGCCAGTAAAATGGAAGAGCACATTAAAGGTATGATGATCCCGGGTACCTTCTTTGAAGAATTAGGCCTAAATTACATTGGTCCCATTGATGGTCACGATGTAAACATGCTTGTTGATACGCTGCGTAATATGCGTAATTTAAAAGGCCCACAGCTTTTACATATAAAAACGCAAAAAGGTAAGGGCTACAAACCGGCTGAAGCCGATCCTATTGGCTACCATGGTGTACCAAAATTCGATCCGAGCACAACTAGTCTTCCTAAATCTAAACCTAGTGCTGCTACTTTTTCAAAAGTATTCGGCGATTGGTTATGCGATATGGCCGAACAAGACAGCAAGTTAATGGCTATCACGCCTGCAATGCGCGAAGGTTCAGGCATGGTACGTTTTTCTAAAGAGCATCCAGATCAATACTTTGATGTAGCTATTGCTGAACAGCATGCCGTTACTTTAGCCGCTGGCTTTGCCTGTGAAGGTTTAAAACCTGTTGTTGCTATTTACTCAAGCTTTTTACAACGTGCGTATGACCAATTAATACATGATGTTGCACTGCAAAACTTACCTGTATTATTTGCCATTGACCGCGCAGGTATTGTTGGAGCCGACGGTGAAACTCATCAAGGTGCGTACGATTTAAGCTTTATGCGCTGCATTCCAAATATGATAATTATGGCACCAAGCGATACCAACGAATGCCGCCAAATGCTTTACACCGGTTATAAAGCAAACTGCCCTGTTGCAGTTCGTTACCCTCGAGGTAGTGCAGGTACTGCAGACATTGAAAGCACTATGCAACTACTTGAAATAGGTAAGGCGGATACAATTAAGGAAGGCAGTAAAATTGCCATTTTATCGTTCGGTACATTACTTGAAAATGCACAGCTTGCTGCAGATGAATTAGATGCAACGCTTGTTAATATGCGTTTTATTAAACCACTTGATACTGCACTTTTAAATGAGCTTGCAACTAGCCACGATGTAATTGTTACGCTTGAAGATAATGCGATTGCTGGCGGTGCCGGCTCTGCAGTTAACGAATTTTTAGCAACGCTAAAAGCTAATATTAATATCCTTAACTTAGGTATTCCTGATGAGTTTATTAAACACGGCACCCAAGATGAAATGCACAATGAAATGGGACTAGGCGAGCAAGGTATATTAACTGCTATTAAAGCATTTATAAATTAACTTCCTATACATCTAAAGTTCAGCACATTAAAAAAGGAGCCTAGGCTCCTTTTTTAATGTCAAATATTGCTCATCAGCGCATCCACACTTTAATATCAGCTAAACCATTACTTTGTAAAATACCCAATTGTTGATCAACGTTAGAATTTTGTTCAAACTCAAATGCATCAAGCTGATCATCAAACGTAATGTTTGCAACACCATCACCACCGCGCTTTTTAACTTGGTGCAGTGAAATATCCGCTAGGTTAATAGATGTCTCCCAACTAATTACCTGCCCACCTAGAAGTGGTAACGGATAGAATGACCACCCAATTGAAGCTGTAATATTAGTTGTTTTTCCATTTGGTAATTGGAATGAATTAGCCGCGATTACTTTACAAAGATCCGCTGCGTAGCTGTCTATTTTATTACATTTGAAGTCACGTAATAATAATAAAAACTCATCACCACTCCAACGCGCCACATAGTCAGAGCCCTGCGTACGTGAATTTAATAATGCAGCCATTTGTTGTAAGCAGCTATCACCAGCAATTGGGCCGTAGGCATCGTTAATACGACTGAAGTTATCAAAGTTAATAATTACCAGCACCAGTGACTTGCCTTGTGCCTGCAGCGATTGTGAATTACGTTGAAAGTGTTCAATATCTTTAGGGAGTTGATCAAACAAAAAGCGACGACTACGAAGCCCTGTTAGCTCATCTGAGTGACTAACTAATTTAAGCTGTGAATTCACTTGGCCTAATTTATCATTAGCTTGACGAAGCTCTAGGGTACGCTCGGTGATCAAGCCCTCTAATGCTTCTTGTTTTCTGCGCTCTTGCGCTCTAAACACCCAAAAAATGAGATAAAAAAGCAAAATAAAGCCACTGGTAATTAAAAGCCTAAAGTAAATGGTTTCATCAAAGCGCTCAGGCACTACAAAACCGTACTCTACCTCTTGTGCTTTAGCCCAGTCTTCACCCTGGCGTTTTGCTTCTAATTGAAACAAAAACGAACCTGGAGGTAAGTTAGTATAAATAGCTTCACGTCGAGTATTAGCATAGCGCCAGTCACTATCTAAGCCACTTAGTTTATATCTAAATTCAATACTGTTTGGTGCATAGTAATCAATAGCAGTGTAAGTAAGCGTTATATCACGTTCGTCTGTCTCTAATGATGGTTTTTTACCAAGTGCAGCGGTGGTTAAATGACGAAGTGGTGTTGTTATTGTTTCAATTGTTGGCTTTAATGCCAGCACGCCAAATAGCTCTACATTTTTAGGGATTTCAACAACACCTTGTAAGCTTGGATACCAAATAGAATTGCCAGTGTCAGCTACTGCATCATGCCCTAGTCCACTACAACATTGATTCGCTTTACCATCGAGTTGGCGGTCAAAAGATGAAATTACTTCTTCAACTTTTAAGCTTTTTATCTCTGTTTTAAATTGCGCTACAGGCATTCTGTAAACACCTTTCATGGTGCTTACCCAAACATGTTTTAACTTTTCATCATATTCTAGGCTGAATATAGAACCATACGGTAAACCATTAGCTGCATCGAGTTGGCGCCACTGCCCTTGTGTACTTCTGTAAAAAAGCCCATCGTTAAGAGAGCCAATTAAAATACCCACGCCATCTATATGTAGCACGCTAGTTACGTATGCACTTTCAAGTGTTGTTTGGTCACCAATTTTTTCAATGCCACGGTCTGTAAAGTAATATGCGCCTTTACTAGTACCAATCACACCAAAATTTGTTTTATCCAATACGTAGGTAATAAACTTACTACCTAAAAAAGCGTTATATGCAAAAGGTGTTAAACCAGCATAATTTAATCGGTATAAACCACGTCCTGTACCAATCCAAAAACCGCCTTTACTAGAGCGACTTATTGCAAATACCGGGTTATCGCGAAGCGCTCGACCAGGGACTGTATAGAGTGTCTTGTTTTCAAAAACAAATAAGCCGCGCCCAGTGGCTATATATAATCGCTCACCGTCAAATTGGAGATCGTGTACTGACGCGTATCCATATTTACTACTTGGAACTAAATTAATAAAACTTTTATCTAAATCGAAATAACCAATGCCACTTTTGTTAGCAACCCACAGTTTTCCATCGGGAGCTTGGCTAATAGCCATAACAGATTCGGTCATATTTGAAACTGCTGAATGCCTTTCTACTCGCCCTTCGTGGGCAAGCCATAAGCCTTCACTAAAACTTGCTAACCAAACGTTATTTTTATCATCTCTAAAAATATCAGCAAACCATATGCTTTGATCAAGTTGGCTTGGCTCTACCCATTGCCACTCACCAGTTTTATCTCTGAACAATAACCGCCCGTAAGTTGAGACCCACAACCCACCATCGGTATCACTCATAAACTTATAAACGGCTGAGTTATTTGCATTAGGTAAAGGAAAAGGTCTTAGTTCGTCATCTAAATCTAAAAAGTATGCACCTAGCTCAGAGGCTATATACAAATTACCATTTAAGAATGATAAATCGTGCACTATGGTTTGCGCTAAGCGCTCTGGTAACGATATTTTAGCGGTAAGTTCTAAACGTAGTTTAGAAAAATCAGATGAATTTTTTGTAAGGCGTAATAAATGACGATCGTTAACCAGCCAAATACCTTCAGGAGAGAGTGCCATTTGGCTAACAGAGCCAACAATTTGGGTAATTACGGTAGCATTTACAATAGGTAGGGGTCCATTTACTTGAGTGCGTAAATCAACTTGCCCTCTATCTACATAGTACAAACCATTGGCTGCAATCCATATGCTGCCTTTAGAGTCCTCAAGAATATCTCTTACTGGACCTTTAATATTAAACTCTTGCGCTGCAAATGTGGCTGGATTAATAACTACTAAACCACTTTTGGTACCCACCCACAACAAACCACTTGAATCGACTAAAAGTTTATTAATACCATTACTAGGCAAGAATGGGCTATTCTGCGTATTGTAGTTTGTAAATGTTGTACCATCAAAACGACTTAAGCCAAACTGAGTACCAAGCCACATATATCCTTGCTGGTCTTGTACTACGCTTTTAAGCGATTGCGAAGGTAAACCATCTTTTATATTCCATTGCTTAACTACGTAATCAGTAATTGAAGCCCAACTTGGTGTCGCGCACAACATCAGTACACAAACCAGTAAAAATCGCATCATATTGCTGCCACCTAGTTAAACAAATCAAATATAAAAAATTAAAAGGGTAGTAAACCCACTTTTATTAACGCCTGTAAGCATATAAGCGAAAAAATGCCCGCTAGTATATCGTCGGCCATAATACCTAAACCACCATGTACTCGCTTATCTAGCATACGGATTGGGCCAGGTTTAGCTATATCAAAAAAGCGAAATAACAAAAAACCCACGAGTAATGTTTGCCAGCTAAGTGCTGCGCCAATCATTGTAATGTAATAACCCGCCACTTCATCCCATACAATAGCAGGATGGTCATGTACGCCTAAATCATCAGCTGTTTTACCACACGCCCATATACCAAATATACTGATCACTACAGCAAACACAATTTGCAGCCATAGTGGATAATACATAGTCATAAAAATAAATGGCAGTGCAGCAAATGTACCAAATGTACCAGGTGCTTTAGGGGCTAACCCAGTACCAAAGCCCAGACCAAAAAACTGATGTGGACGCTTTAAATTAAACTTTCGGTTTTTGTTCAAACCAGCTCCTTTGCAAAATGCTCAAAACCTTGCTGCTTAAAATCAAACTTTTCACCGTTGTGTAAAAGCTCAATTTGGCCATCGCCACTTTTAATTTGGCCTATGCATGTTGCATCTACGCCATACTGACGTAGTTTTATATCTAACATACTTTTATTACTATCAGGTACAGTAAAAATTAATTCGTAATCATCACCGTAACTGAGAATAAATGGAAGCTGCTGATTAAAATCAAGGCTTGCTTGCATTGCATCTGAGGTCGGAATGCTTTCAATGTTCACCACAGCGTTTACTTGCGACATATCTAGTATATGACTTAGATCTGCGATTAAACCGTCCGATACATCAATAGCGGATGATGCAAGGCCTCGTAACACCTGCCCTGCAGCAACTCGTGGTGTTGGAAAGTCAAAGCGTTTATTTAAGTACTTTAAATGCTCTGGCTCAATATTTATACCTTGCTTGCGAGATTCAATTGCAAGTCCAGCATCACCTAGCGGACCCGTAACATAAATCCAATCACCTACTTTTGCACCACTACGGCGAAGTGCAGTACCTTCTGGAACAGTCCCTTTAGCACAAATAGTAATAGTTAATGGACCTTGTGTGGTATCGCCACCTATAATTTGCACATTAAAGTACTCAGCAATTTCATGCATGCCTTCAGTAAACTCTTCAATCCACTGTGGGTCAATACTTGGCAAAGTTAACGCAACTGAAACCCATGTTGGCTCAGCGCCCATTGCCGCTAAGTCACTTAAGTTAACAGCAAGCGCTCTGTGACCTAATGCTCGAGGGGAAATATCATCGAAAAAGTGTACGCCAGCAACAAGAGTGTCTGTTGTAACGGCAAGTTGGCAGTTTTGTGGAACGGTTACTAAAGCGCAATCATCCCCTATACCTAGGTTTACATCACGACGGGTGATCCCGCGACCTTTAAAGTAGCGGTTAATTAATTCAAATTCCTTCATACACAAAAAAGCCGGCCTATGCCGGCTCCCCTCTTTAACGGTTACTTACTTGCGTAAATGCTTAACAGCTTTATCAAGTACACCGTTTACAAATTTATGACTATCTTCAGCGCCAAATATTTTGGCCAGCTCAATACCTTCGTTGATAGCAACCTTGTAAGGTACATCGTCACGGAACTTAAGTTCATAGCTGCTTAAACGTAAAATTGCGCGCTCAACCATATCTAAGTCATTAAACGGACGTGTTAAATGTGGTGATACAGCTTCATCTAGTTGCTTGTAATTTACAGCAACCCCTGTCGCTAAATCTTTAAAGTATTCAACATCTATTTTAGTAACGTCTGTCTCGATCAACATTTGTTGTTCGATATCGGCAATTAGATTGCCACTTATTTGCCAAGAATAAACGGCTTGGAGTGCTAAGATACGTGCTTTACGTCTTGCTGCTGGTTTCACAAAAATTCCTTAAACTTAAATTTTATCTAACACATTAACCATTTCAAGCGCGCCTAAAGCAGCTTCGCCGCCTTTGTTGCCCATTTTGGTGCCAGCACGCTCAATTGCTTGTTCAATGCTTTCTGTGGTTAATACGCCAAATGCAACCGGGATATCATACTCAAGTGATACTTGCGCAAGACCTTTGTTTGATTCGCCAGCAACTAGGTCAAAGTGTGGTGTCCCACCTCTGATCACTACGCCTAATGCGATGATTGCATCATACTCTTTTTTTGCCGCAACGCGTTTAGCCGCTAAAGGTAATTCTACCGCGCCTGGTACATAAATAACGGTAATGTCGTCATCAGATACGCCACCAGTGCGTTTTAGCTCATCAACAGCACCTGCAAGGAGACTGCTACCAATAAAGTCATTAAAACGAGAAATGACAATGGCAAACTTCTTGCCTGGAGCGTACTTATTACCTTCAATAATTTTCATTTGATAACCCTAAAAATAAGTTCAAGCGGTTGCGATTGCGCAAAAATTGCTGCGCATCATACCATAAAAATAAAATAATAGACTAGTTAAAAGCAGAGCGCTTATTGCGGCTCAACGTAATCAACAACTTCTAAATGAAAGCCCGAAAGTGCATGGTACTTTTTAGGCCGACTCATTAATCGCATTTGTTTAATTCCAAGATCTGCAAGTATTTGCGAGCCTACGCCAACAGTACGCGATGTACCTTTAAATTTACGTGGCGTAACACTTTCGCCAGCATCAGCTGCTGCGAATGCTTTTACAGTCGCCTCTAATTCTTCAGTGCTTTCTTGTTTACCTAAAATAACTAAAGCACCTTTGTTTTTAGCAATATAAGCCATTGCTTCTGAAAGGCCCCAACTACGGTCAGCACTTCTATCTGAAAGTAGAATATCGTTAAAGGTACTTTGCAAATGTACACGTACATTTGTCGGCTCTTGCTCTTTTATATCGCCTTTAAGCAAAACGTAATGTAATTGGCCGTCAATTGTGTCTTTGTAAGTAACTAAATCAAATTTACCGTGAATAGTTGGTAACTTACATTTTGCAACTTGCTCAATTGTTGTTTCGTTTAAGTTACGGTATTCGATTAAATCAGCAATAGTACCAATTTTAATACCGTGCTCTTTCGCAAAAACTTCTAAATCAGGGCGTCGTGCCATAGTGCCATCGGCATTAAGTATTTCAACAATAACAGATGATGCTTCAAGCCCAGCTAAACGCGCTAAATCACAACCTGCTTCAGTGTGTCCTGCACGAGTTAACACGCCACCAGGTTGTGCCATAATAGGAAAAATATGACCAGGCTGAACAATATCACTTGGGACTGCGCCTTTAGCTATAGCCGCTTGTACTGTACGCGCTCTATCTGCAGCTGAAATACCGGTTGTAACACCTTTTGATGCTTCTATCGACATTGTAAAGTTAGTCGAAAATGCAGCACCATTGTTTTTAACCATTAACGGTAAATCAAGTTGCTCGCAACGCTCTTGCGTCATGGTTAAACATATTAAACCACGGCCATGAGTGGCCATAAAGTTAATCGCTTCTGCGCTAATATGCTCAGCAGCTATTATTAAATCGCCTTCATTTTCTCTATCTTCATCATCCATTAAAATAACCATTTTACCGGCTTTAATATCATCGATGATTTCTTGCGCGCTGTGTAAATTCATAAATTTGCTCGTGTAAGTTGTCAGTTTCGTTATTTAATAAAACCCGCTTTAGCGAGTAAGCTCATCGAAATATCAGAGCCCGTTGGTTGCTCTGCACCCTTTATAAGGCGCTCTAAATAACGTGCAATTTGATCGACTTCTAAATTAACTTGGGTACCTACTTTAAAATGAGCAATTGTGGTTTGCTCACTCGTGTGTGGGACAATTGTTAATTTGAATTTATTGCCCTCTACAGCGTTTACTGTCAGGCTTATACCATCAATACATACCGAACCTTTGTACGGAATGTATTTCATTAAACTTTCTTCGGTTGTAAGCCAATATTCTGTTGCTCGAGCGTTTGCTGTAATGCTTGTAATAGTTGCTATGCCATCAACATGGCCAGACACTAAATGACCGCCCAAACGCGATACAGGTTGCATGGCTTTTTCAAGATTCACCGTTTGCCCTAAAGCATAGTGAGCAAAACCGGTTAAACCAATCGTCTCGTTAGATAAATCAGCACTAAAACCGTCAATATGTTTATCAACTACGGTTAAGCAAACGCCATTGGTTGCAATGCTGTCGCCTAGCTTTACGTCTTTCATATCAAGATCAGCACTTTGGATACGAATGGCTAAGTCGCCTTGTTTTTTTTGTAATAAAGCAATTTTGCCTGTGGCTTCTATTATCCCAGTAAACATAGCGCTACTCTTTTTTATTAAGTGATTTTAATGAGTTTTTAACGCGGTGATACGTAAATCGTCACCAATGCGCGCACATTCATTAAATGTTAAATCAACGGTGTTTTGCATACTCGTCAATTCAGGAAAATTAACTAAACTTTTTGCATCATGACCCATGAGTTTAGGCGCTAAATAAAAAACAAACTCATCTATTAAATCAAGCTCTGTCATTTTACCAGCAAGTGTTGCCCCAGCTTCAAGCCAAACATTATTAAACTCTAGTTGCCCAAGCTTTTCTAAAACAGCCTGCAAATCAACTTTGCCATTGCTTTCACATACTTCAATATGTTTTACAAAATGCGGCCATTGCAATGATTTATCAACCTTAGTCGTAAATATTATTACATCACTTTGGATTTTAAATAAAGCAAGGTTGGGCGTTAAACGGTTTTGAGAGTCAATTATAACACGCACGGGCTGGCGAAGCGGTAAATTGGTAGGTAGCGTGCAAGGCAACTCGCTTAGTCGCACATTAAGTTTAGCATCGTCTACTAACACGGTATCGGCACCAGTTAAAATAGCGCAACTTTTCGCTCGGTATAATTGTACGTCTTGGCGAGCCGCTGGACTTGTGATCCACTTACTTTGTCCATTTTTAAGCGCTGTTTTACCATCTATACTTGCTGCCATTTTACAGGTCACATAAGGTAAGCCTTGCTCCATTCGCTTAAAAAAGCCAACGTTAAGTGCGCGTGCTTGTGATTCAAGTAATCCATAAGCAACTTCAATACCGGCATCGCTCAGTATTTTAAGGCCTTTGCCCGCAACCTGTGGGTTTGTATCAACCATAGCGGCAATTACTTTTACAACGCCCGCCTTTTTTAAGCCTTCAGCACACGGTGGCGTACGCCCATAATGACTACAAGGTTCAAGCGTTACATAAGCCGTTGCACCTTGTGTATTATTACCCGCTATTGCCAGTGCATTTACTTCTGCATGGCCTTGACCTGCTAATTGATGAAAACCCTCGCCAATTATTTGATTATTCTTAACTAATACACAGCCAACATTAGGGTTAGGCGTGGTAGTAAACTCGCCTTTTTTGGCAAGTTCTATGGCGCGTGCCATATACATTTCGTCATGTTCGGTAAAAGTAGTTTGGCTTTGCATTGTTATACCAATTGCGTTAAATAAGTGATCTATTATAGCGCTAAGAAAATAGCGTAATAACAAGGCGAAAATTATGACATATAGCTATTCTATATAAATAATTTTTAACGCAGTGAGTGCGCTATTTAATGCGATAGAATGATCATGTTTCATAAAATTGGTATTACTCCCCTAAGCGGGCAATCTCTTCGCCAAATTCGCGTATATCTTCAAACGAGCGATAAACAGAGGCAAATCTTACGTACGCTACTTTATCGAGCTTTTTGAGGGCTTCCATAATACATTCACCCACCAAATGGCTTGAAATTTCTCGCTCGCCCGTTGCGCGTAGTTGCGATTTTATTATATTCACTACTTCATCTACTTGCTCTGTGCTCACTGGGCGCTTTTCGAGTGCGCGATTTAAGCCATTTAATAATTTATCTTCGTTAAATGGTTCACGGCTGCCGTCTTGTTTAATAACACGAGGCATGACCAGTTCAGCGCCTTCAAATGTAGTAAAGCGCTCGTGGCAGTCGTTACACTCACGACGCCTGCGAACTTGATGGCCTCCGCCAACAAGGCGTGAATCAATAACTTTAGTATCTTTTGCGGTACAAAATGGACAATGCATAACTCGGTACTTCCGTTTTAAAACAAAAAAGACCGCTAAATAGCAGTCTTTTATCTTAGCAAAAAATTAGGGCCTGTTGTGCTCTAAATTACTGCTGCTTATGCAATTAAGCGTAAACAGGTAATTTTGCACAAATTGCTTTAACTTTTTCTTTAACTTGCGCCTGTACAGATTCATCAGTGATGTTATCTAGTACGTCACAAATCCAGCCAGCAAGCTCTTTTGATTCTGCTTCTTTAAAACCACGGCGAGTAATTGCAGGAGAACCAATACGCAAACCAGATGTTACAAACGGTGAACGTGGATCGTTTGGCACTGAGTTTTTATTAACTGTGATGTTAGCGTTACCAAGGGCTGCGTCTGCATCTTTACCAGTAATATCTTTGTCGATTAAATCGAGTAAGAATAAGTGGTTTTCAGTTTTGTCAGATACGATTTTGTAGCCACGTTCTTGCATAACTGCGACCATTGCTTTTGCGTTTTTAACAACTTGTGTTTGGTATACTTTAAACTCTGGTTGAAGTGCTTCTTTAAATGCCACTGCTTTTGCTGCAATAACATGACATAAAGGACCGCCTTGGCCACCAGGGAAAACAGCGCTGTTAAGCTTTTTGTAGATTGCTTCGTCGCCACATGCAGAAATAATCAAACCACCACGAGGGCCTGCAAGTGTTTTATGCGTAGTTGTAGTTACAACGTGTGCATGAGGAACTGGGCTTGGGTAAACGCCTGCCGCAATTAAACCCGCAACGTGAGCCATATCAACAAACAGATAAGCACCGATTTTGTCAGCAATTTCACGGAATTTAGCCCAATCAACAATACCTGAGTACGCTGAGAAACCACCAATGATCATTTTTGGTTTGTGCTCAAGTGCTAGTGCTTCAACTTGTGCATAATCAATTTCGCCCGTAGCTTCATCTAGTCCGTATTGGATTGCGTTGTAAAGCTTACCAGAAAAACTTACGTGAGAACCGTGAGTTAAGTGACCACCATGAGCTAAGCTCATACCTAGTACAGTATCGCCAGCATCTAATAATGCTAGAAAAACAGCTGCATTTGCTTGCGAACCAGCATGTGGCTGTACGTTAGCGTAGTCAGAACCAAATAATTCGTTAGCACGGTCAATTGCTAATTGCTCAACAACATCTACATGCTCACAACCGCCATAATAACGTTTGCCAGGGTAACCTTCTGCGTATTTGTTTGTAAGCTGTGAACCCTGCGCTTCTAGTACGCGTGGGCTACAGTAGTTTTCTGAAGCGATTAGTTCGATATGCTCTTCTTGGCGAGCAGTTTCTTTGGTTATCGCGTCAAATAACTCTGGATCAAAATCCGAAATATTCATGCTACGTTCTAACATTGGGGTCTCCTAGGGCAACGTGTATGGTGTTTTTTAGAGGCTTTATTGTACGCTTTAAACGACTCTTTGCCTACGCTCTTAAGTTGAGGATATTTAAACAGGGATTGAAACTATTTCACAGCCCTTTTAAGATGATATTTTTTTATAAAGCCATAATAATTTTAAATGAATTATATTTACTACATTTAATTAGTAAATATAACTAAATGTATTCATCCGTTTAAAGTTATAAAAAAAGCGGCTCAAGCCGCTTTTTCTTGTAATTTAACTTAGCCTAGTTTATCAAGTATTTCGGTACGTAACGCGTCGTAATCGGCGTTCATATCGCTTGCTAGGCATGGTTTTGCTAGTGCATCAGCAAGTGGTTTTGGCATACCTAATTCAATATTTAGAATACCCTCTACGCTTTCTTTAAACTTAGCAGGATGAGCGGTCGCTAAAAAGATACCCGCGGCACCAGGTGCACGATTTTCAACAAGACCTTGGTAAGCAATAGCAGTATGAGGCTCTGCAATATAGCCAGTTTGTTGAATTTTTTTCATCACGGCTTGCGTGTCTTGCTCGTTTACGCTTGTTGAATAAAAATTATCGTAGCTAAACCAGTTATTATCTAACATTGTTTGTACACGCGGCCAATTGTTTGGCTTACTTACATCCATCGCATTTGAAAGCGACTCAAGTGTTGCATTTGGCGTCCAGTTTTTATCAAGCATAAAGCGCGGCACAGTATCGTTTTGGTTTGTTGTTGCGCTTAATTTACCTACAGGTAAACCAATAACCGCACCAATCATTGCGGCGCACACATTACCAAAGTTACCACTAGGCACTGATATATGCGCTGTTGCGCGTTTTTCTTTCGGTAACTGTGCAATGGCTTCAAAGTAGTAACAAACCTGAGCAACTAAACGGCTAATATTAATTGAGTTAGCTGAGTTAAGCCCAAGTGTTGATTTAACTTCTTCATCTAAAAAGGCATTTTTAACTAGCTCTTGGCAATCATCAAAGCTGCCCTCAACTGCATAACAATGAATATTGTTACCTAGCGTAGTAAATAGCTTTTGCTGAGCAAGTGAAATTTTGCCTTTAGGGTATAAAATTACTACGTCGATATTTGGTTTATTGTAAAAAGCATGCGCTACAGCTGCACCGGTATCGCCCGATGTTGCTGTTAAAATAGTTACTTTTTCATCTTTATTAAACTGCGTTAAACACTCTGCCATAAAGCGACCACCAAAGTCTTTAAACGCAAGTGTAGGACCATGAAACAGCTCTAAACAGTATGTGTTATCTTGTACTTCCACCAGCTTAACGGGAAAGTTAAATGCATTTTTAACCATTTGTGCCACAGTATCGCTTGGTAGCTCATCTCCAATTAGGTGAGATAATATTTTGCCGCTGCGCGTAACAAAGTCCATATCAAGCAATGCATCAACATCGGACAGTGGGGCTAGTGATTCTGGAAAAAATACACCTTGGTTACGACCCAAACCTGTTTTTACGGCTTCAACGAACGACACTTTTTGTGAGCTATCTTTTAAATTATGTAATTGCATGACTACCTATCCTATAAAACTGTTAGTTGACGCGTGCCGTCGTTATCTAATTTACAAATGTGGCAAAAGCCTTGCTCGTTAATGTAATTGGTTTCTAACCACTGCGCGCATTGCTGTGCAGCTTCAAGTGTTTTACATACGCTAAACAAGGTGGGTCCTGCGCCCGAAATACTGACTATTTCAGCGCCCAGCGCTGGCAAGCTTGCTTTGGCTTCACTAAAACCTTTAATAAGCGGTGCGCGGTAAGGTTCTGCTATTTCATCTTTCATTATGCTTAGCGCATCGTCAAAACGATTAGTTAACAGCAAGCTACTAAATGCCGATAAACGCTGAGCAAACTCAACACTTGCATGCATGCTCAACTCTTTTGGTAAAACAGAGCGCGCTTTTGCGGTATTAAGCGAAAAACCAGGAAACGCAGCAACGTAGTACCAGTTTTCATCAACAGGCAGTGTAATTGATTTATCAGGAATTAAATCACCAGTTAACTGCAAACCACCTAAATAACATGGTGTGATGTTGTCGTAATGACGACCGCCGCTTACTACAGCTTCAAAGTCAGCCATCAGTTCAATAAGCTCAACCTGACTTAAATTAGTTTTTGCAAACTTATCAAGGGCAGCAAAAGTAGCCACAACCGAACACGCACTAGAGCCAAGTCCAGATCCAATTGGTAAGTTCTTTTTAAGCTCGAGCTTTACGCTTGGCATATTAGGCGCAACATGCGCTCTAAAATGCACTAAGCACTGGTACGCTAAATTTTCATTAGCATCACTTGGTAACTTGTGAGCGTACTCGCCTGTGCAAATAAATTCGTCGCTTGGTGCTGCGCTTACAACGGCTACATCGCCTAATAAACTGCCATCAATTGGCGCAAGCGCTGCGCCAAGTGCATCAAAACCTACAGCAAAATTACCAATAGACGCCGGAGCATATACTTCAATCATAACGATCTCCTAGCGCGATAACGTTTTTAAAATATCAGCAAATACACCTGCGGCTGTTACTTCTGAGCCAGCGCCATAACCACGAATTACAAACGGACGTGGCTGATAATATTGGCTTAAAATAGCCAGCGCGTTTTCACCATCACGAATGACACTAAGTGCATGTTTGGCATCTACTGCTTCAATACCTACTTTACAGTGGCCTTCTTTAATTGTGCCTACATAGCGAAGTACTTTGCCTTCACTAGCAGCACTTTGAATAAGCTTGTTAAAATCAGCATCTAAGCTTGGTAGTTTTGCCATAAACTCATCAACGCTATCGCCCTGTGCAAAACCTGGTGGTAATACAGACTCAACTTCAATATCGCTTAACTCTAATTTCATACCGGCTTCGCGAGCAATGATCAATAACTTACGTGCTACATCGGTACCCGATAAATCATCACGAGGATCGGGCTCAGTAAAACCGCTTTCTTTGGCTTTAATAGTTGCCTCAGAAAGTGATAAACCATCTTGAAGTGCGCCAAACATATACGAAAGTGAACCTGATAAAATACCGCTAAACTCTAATAACTCATCACCCGCACCAAATAATGACTGTAAGTTGTCGATTACTGGTAAGCCTGCACCTACGTTTGTTTCGTATAAAAATTTACGATTATTCTTTTGCGTTGCTGCAATTAAATCTTGGTAATACGTGTATGAGCTTGTTGTTGCTTTTTTATTGGCAGCAACCACATGAAAACCTGCATTTAAAAAGTCTACATACTGCGCAGCAAGTGCATCCGACGACGTACAATCAACAAGTACAGGATTTACTAAATGATTTTGCTTAACAAACTGCTCTACTAGTTTTAAATCAAATGCCTGCTCAGATGAGGCCAATTTTTGCTGCCAATCGCCAAAAGCAATACCTTCACTATCTAGGTGTAATTGACGAGAGTTAGCAACACCATACAAGTTAAGTTTAATATTACGTTTTTCAAGCCACGCTTGCTGACGCTCAAGCTGATTAATAAGCTCTTGCCCTACTAAGCCACAACCTAGTAAAAACACATCAATTGACGGCACATGCGTGAAAAAGTTTTCATGGCATATTTTCACGGCGTCGTTACATAACTCACCATCAATTACCGCAGAAATAGCACTTTCTGTAGAATCCTGTGCAATTGCCACAATATTTACTTGAGCTTGTGCAAGAGATGCAAAAAACTTAGCCGCTAAGCCACGGTGCGCGCGCATGTTATCGCCCACTAAAGTAACAATGGCTAAATTGCGCTGCACTTGTACAGGCTCAATAAGCCCTGCTTGTAACTCAAGCTCAAATGCAGTTTGTAGCGCGTCAAGTGCAAGTGCTAGGTCTGTTTCGTGCACACAAAAGCTAATGCTAAACTCGCATGATGACTGAGTGATTAATACAATTGATACGTTATCGTGAGCAAGCGCGTTAAATACCTTAGACGCCATACCTACTTTGCCTTTCATGCCTGGCCCTGAAACAGTTAACATTGCAAGGTCTTGTAGGCTCGAAAGCGCTTTTACTGGCTCATCTGATGAATAATCGTTACCAATTAATGAGCCTTGTGCGTCTGGGTTATGCGTATTTTTAATTTCGCACGGCACGCCCGCTTTAGCACATGGTAAAATTGTTTTAGGGTGAAGTACTTTTGCACCAAAGTAAGAAAGCTCCATCGCTTCTTTATAAGATAAAAAATCTACTTTAGTCGCTTTTTTAATATAACGAGGATCAGCACTGTATACACCATCAACGTCTGTCCAAATTTGGCAAATTTCAGCTTCTAAACATGCTGCTGCAATTGCTGCTGAGTAATCTGAGCCATTACGACCAAGCGTTGTAAGCTCACCTTTATCATTACTCGCTGTAAAACCAGGCATGATATAAATAGTTGCAGGGCTTTCTTTAAGCACAGCTTGAAAGCGCGCTTTACTTGTTACTAAATCAGCCTCTGCATCAATGTAGCCACCCGTTGAAGCAATACAGCTGGTTGCTTCTAAGTATCTTGCATCATGCGAGCTCAATAAAGCCTGCATTAAAGAAACGCTCACGCGCTCTCCAAAGCTAATCACAAATGCGCGAACCTGATCAGGGCAACACTGTATAAGTGACACGCCATCTAGTTTATTTTTAAGCTCGCCTAAGTTTGGCCAACTTGTAACTACACCACCACTTTTTTCAACGTCAGCTTTTAAACCTTCACAGCGGCTAACCAATGCTTGCCATTGTTGCGAAAAGTCTGAGCCTTGCTCTGCGGCACTTGCAAGTGCAACTAGCGAATCGGTCATTCCACCGGGAGCAGAAAGTACCAATAACATTTCATCTTTTAATTGTGCTTTAACTAGCTGAGCTACCTGTTGTAAGCATGCATAGTCGGCAAGCGAAGACCCACCAAATTTTAAAACTCGCATTATTTATGTTCCTCATCCCATAAAACGAAAAAAGGCCTGTGTTCTAAGTGAACACAGGCCTTTAAATTTGTTGCACCGACCTATGCCACTATCCAGTAAGAATGATGGTTGTAATAATAATGGTCAGTACGCGATTAATTGTTTTCATATGTTAAGACTGCCTTAACAAAGGCTATGCTGTCAACCCTAAATCAAAAGATAAAACATCCTTTTTTAACATGAAAAAACCTAATGAATGCCAAATTTATGCAATATTTCGTTTAAGTTAGATTTATTGATAGGTTTATCGATAAAGTCTATTGCGCCAAGTTGAGCGACTCGTTGCTTCATTTTCTCTTGTATATCGGCGGAAATAACTAAAACAAAACACTCTATTTTTTCTGTTTTTATAGTCTCGAGTACTTGTATACCATCAACTTCGGGCATCGTGAGGTCTAAGCATAGCAAATCAAAGCTTTGTGCCCGTAAAAGTTCTAGAGCATGCGCTCCATTTGTAGCTTGTTGTATTTGAGCGTCTATACATTCATTCAAACACCGCACAACTTGTTTACGGGCGACTGCAGAATCGTCACAGACTAATATCGAAAATTTCATCATGTTTACTACTACACAACCATCAAATTTATTAAAAGGTTACTAAAATACCTTCCTTCGCATTTTAGACACTTTAACACGCCTCCAAGCACTCAGCGCATTAATAATTTAATACAATGATAAATATAGAATAAATCCGTTTAAGATATAATTAACCAAGGCAAATACCAATAAAACCTTAAATACTTAATAGATAACAAACTTACTAACTCATAGCTTGTTTTAATTGCTTTGATGCTACACGCCTGCTTTTTGGGCTTATCTTGTTAAATTTTAACTTTTTTATTTATTTTTAGAGGTTTATTGACTAACTTTTAAATTACTATCGTAACGTTACAAAAATAATAAAGGATGAACAAGTCACTCATGTTACAAAAAAGTCTTTCTAAGAAGCTGCTGACTAGCGTTTTATCCGTCTATTTTTTGCTTACCTTTGTAGTGACTTGCGGACAAGTGCTTGCTGAATACGTTAATACTAAAGACTATATCCGTGATGAATTGAGTACATTACAAAAAACCTTTAGTCGCAGCTTAACACGCGCTATTTGGGAACTTAATACCAAGCAAACAATTACAACAGCAGAAGGTCTACTCGCCATCCCCATGATTGAAGGGATTATAGTTCGAGATGACAGCGGTGAAATTATTTCACAGCTAGGACGTTCGCTCGATATACATAAACTATATAACCAACAATTAGTACAAGAAGAAGTAATTTTAGAAGATAGTAAATCGGGTTTATTTGGTTATACCTTTCCACTTATTTTCGAATTTTCAGGCCGTGCAACCCAAGTTGGCGACGTTACCTTATTCTCAAGTCGAGAAGTTGTTTTTAGCCGCATTATGGTATCAATCTACTTTTTGATTGGTAACGCAATGATTAAAACCACTTTTTTGATCATTTTATTTTTAATGGCATTTAGAAAACTTCTTACAGACCCTTTAGCTGAGCTCACTGAGCAGCTAGAAAATTTAGAACTGGATGAGCTAGAAGGTCAACACATAGAAATAGAAACAGAGGAGCATAACGAACTAAAAGTGATGGAGCAGTCGTTTAACAAACTAATTGATAAAGTAGTTCAGTATAGAAAAGAGCTGGAGCACACCCAAAAAGAACTCATTATAAGTAACGAAAAGCTCGATCAGCACAACATACAACTTGAACAAGATGTAGCCCGTAAAACATCAAATTTAAGCCAAGCAATGATGGATTTACAGCAGCAAAAGTACGAACTCGAAAAACAAAAAATTGTACTCACAGAAGAAGTTGATTTACGCCGAAGTACAGAACAAGAACTAATTACAAAGCAAACTGAATCTCAACGTTATATAGAAGAGTTGAGCCTTGCACAGGAACGTTTATTAGGCACAGAAAAAATGGCCGCGCTAGGTGGACTTGTCGCAGGTATTACACACGATATAAACACCCCTATTGGTATAGGTGTAACGGCAATATCATTTTTACAAGAACGCTTAAATAAACTCGAAAACGCTTATACCGAAAAAACGCTTTCGCCAAAAGCACTAGAAGAATTCATTAACGAAGCGAAGCAAAGCGCTAGCTTACTAACAACTAATTTAGATAGAGCCTCTGAACTTATTGCTAGCTTTAAACAAATAGCGGTCGATCAGGCCAGTGAGGCAGTGAGAACAATTAACTTCAAAGATTACACTAACGAAGTCATACGCTCACTGCACCCAAAATTAAAAAAGACATCTCATACTATAAAATTAGAATGCCCAGATGATTTAGTTTTAAATTTACCCGCAGGGGCTATAAGCCAAATTTTTACCAACCTAATTATGAACTCACTTATTCATGGCTTTGAAGGTAAAAGTAACGGTGTAATGGATATTAAAATCAGCGCAGATGACACCAATTTAACTATTGATTACAAAGATGATGGGAATGGTGTTACCAACGAGCAATTGAAAAAATTATTCGACCCATTTTTTACTACCAAGCGCGATGAAGGCGGTAGCGGATTAGGTACCCATATAATGCTTAATTTAGTTAAGCAAACCCTAAGTGGATCGATTGATGCAACGAGTGAACCAGGCAGAGGTCTGCGTTACTATATTCAATTTCCGAAGAACATGGCTAAGCCACTGCCTATTTTTGATAAATATGAATAAATAAAACTACATGCGTTAAATTTGTTCATATTCAACAGTAACAAATCAGTCATTTCGAGATACTGTTTTTATTGCTATGATTGTACAAATTTTTAAATGGATCAATTCCCCTATGTGGTTTAGTAACCTTATTTGTTACCGCTTTAAGCAAGACGTTTCATACACTCAAGAAGATTTTGATAAAGCATTAGAGCAAGATTTATTTCGCCCATGTACTGGTCAAGAGCTTGCAACATTTGGTTGGACAAAAGCATTTGGAAAACACGGCGAAACACTAGCTCACTTTTCTCAAAAAAGTATTTTAGTTTGCGCTAAACGTGAAGAAAAAGTACTCCCTGCTTCTGTTATCAACGAACTAGTCGCTGAGAAAGTTGATCTGATAGAAGCTGAAGAAAACCGCCCAGTTAAAAAGAAAGAAAAAGACGAATTAAAAGAAAACATTCTTCATACTCTTCTACCTCAAGCATTTAAAAAGTCGAGCTTACAATTTGCCTTTATTGACCAAGAAAACGGTTGGGTTGTTGTAAATAGTGGCAGCTTTAATAAAGCAGAAGAGCTACTAGCACTACTTCGTAAATCGCTAGGAACGCTTCCGGTTGTACCTGCGTTTGCTAACTACGATTTAGATGTGTTTTTAACTGATTGGTTAACTAACTTTAGTACACCAGAAGGCTTTGCTATTGGCTCAGACGCTGAACTTGAAGAAGCAGACGACAGCGGCGCACAAGTAAAGCTCAAAGGTCATGACCTATCGTGTGATGAAGTTAAATCGCATTTAGAAAGTGGTAAACGCGTAACTAAACTTGCACTTGATTGGCAAGAGCGTCTTAAGTTTATGCTACAAAACGATGGCTCTATCAAACGTTTAAGCTACTCTGAAACTCTAAAAGAAGAAAACGCAGATATTCCTAAAGAAGATATGGCTTTAAAACTTGATGCTGACTTTATTTTAGCTTCTGAAGAGATAAAGCAATTACTTGAAGAACTAACTGCTGGCTTAGGTGACGTTGAAGATTTAGAAAAAGCGTAAATACCTAAATACCATAGTACCAACCTGCGTAAATATTTAACAATTTAACGAGTTAAATAGCCCCATATATAAGCAGGTTGTTATAACAGATAAAAAATCCGATAGCAGTTTACTGCTATCGGATTTTTTTATGGAATTTTTTGAAGCACTTATTTATATATTTATTAACCGCGAACAGAGTTTATACCAATCTGCTTATATACGGGGTCTATTTAACGTTGAGAAAATTACGCTAGAACTAGGCAAAAATTTTTGTATCTAGTTGTTCTAAATAAAAAATTTTTAACGACGTTATAGTGCAATTTAATTCGTTAAATTGATCAAAGATTTATGCAGGTTGGTATTAGCTAACGTTCGACGTATTAAAACCTATGGTAATCACCTTTCAAATAGGAGGTTACAGAATGGTTCAAAGGATCATCAAGGTAAGTTATATAAAGTGGTGTGAAGTTATTTATATACGCTTCAAGCTGGACTGCACAAAAACTAAAGTTTTTGATTTTAATTAAAACCATTAACTTACTTTGTGCAGATAACTTATTTTAGCTTTTAGCGTCTTCAACTTTAGGTTGGCGATATATTTTTATAATGTGGTATAAATTTACAAGCGACAATAAGCCGTTGGTAAAAATAACAGGCACTGCGCCAATGGCAACACCGTATGCAGTAAATACAATACAACCAAACATGTTGTACCAACGTAGTTTTACTACATCTGTCATTGTTAACGATGCAACCAATAAAGCTGATGCAATATAACCTAAATATTCCCAACTCAATTGTTCTCTCCTAGCCTTTAGGTTAGCATTACATGTACTGCTAGCTTATGGCACTTATAAGTATTGCAAAGTTACAACAAAATAAAAAAGCTAACCTGCTTAAAAAACCTGAAAAAGTTTGCCGGAAAATACCAGCAAATTCTTAAATCATTACACGGGAAATGAAGGTAAAATAATACTCTTAGCAAAGCTAATAATATTAATAGCAAGTTAGCGTAAATTCTTAGTGTCTTAATGCTATCGTCATTAAGATGTAATAAATAGGACAAATGTCCGAAGAGCACATTGATGTTTCAATACCATTTTTCTAGTTACCTTGTTGATCAGCTTTTAACCTTTGCCGGTAGTAGCTATCAACAATCAAAAAAAGAAGTCCTGATCCATCAAGATCAGCCTTTAAGCAAGCTTGTGCTTGTACGCAGTGGCACTGTGTCGTTTAGTTACGACGTAGGTAATGGACGACGCCTGCTGTTAGGTCAATTGGATTGTAACAATACCCTTATTGGTGAAATAGAAGCGCTAAATAATAATCCATGTATTTATACAGTTACGTGCTTTAGCGATGTAACCTATAACCTTATTGAATTAAGACATTGGCGTGCTCTGCTACTTGAAAAACCAGAACTGAGCTTATACACCGCACAAACCATTGCGGCTAAGTTTCAGGAAAACCAAAAAATCAATCTAGATAAGTTATTACTACCACTTAGCTATAACATAGCTAAAGATTGCTTGCTAAGAGCCGAGAACAACAACCCTACGCTACTTAGGGCCTACCCTACCGTGAATGCTGAAGCAGAACGCTTTGCTACCACTGAGCGAGCTTACAGACGTGTTGTTACAGAACTCGTAGAAAAAGGCTTGGTACTTAGAAGTAACGATGGCTTACAAGCCGTCGATATTCCAAAGCTAAGTGAATATGTAGATAGCTTTGCTCAGCTTTAAAATAAAAAAAGGCCTTAACGGCCTTTTTTTATTTATACAAATTACTAATTACTTCTCTAGCAAAATGTCATGAATTTTCGCAAGATCAGATTTACCAGCAATAATTTCATCCGGTGTTAAACCCGATAGTTCATGCGGGAACACTAACCACTCTTCAGACTCATGAATATAATAATCTGGAACAGTGTCTACTTTTGAGTTTTTTGGCTTGTAGTACGGACATGCAATACGAATATCACGTGGCAAGTTTAAGCGCATAAGCTCTGAAAGCTTTTCTTTTAATGCAACAATACTACGACCTGAGTCAAATACATCATCAACAATTAGTAATGAATCACCTGCATTTGCGTTCTCTACAATGTAATGTAAGCCGTGTACTTTAATTTCTTTCGACTGCTTACCAATACCGTAATAAGAAGATGTACGCACTGCAATGTGGTCAGTCTCAATGCCTTTGTAATCGTAATACTCTTGAACAGCAATACCGATCGGTGCACCACCTCGCCAAATACCAATAATAAAATCAGGACGAAAGCCATCTTGGTATACTTGTGCCGCTACGCGGAACGAATCTTCAAGCAGCTGTTGAGCTGTGATGTAGCACTTATCTGACATAATTAGAAACCCCAGTGGTGGATATAAGATTTGAGCGCAGCTTAGAGTTAAGCAAAAATTAAACTCAAACAGGTATTGGCGACGGATTTTACCGTAAATGAAATAAAATTGCTTGCCTGTAAATTAAAAAATAGGCACCCAAGGGTGCCTATTTTTAGCGTAAAAAGCGTAATTTAGTAAATATTATGCTTTTTCTTGTAGTGTACGAGCAACCGTACGCATACCTTGCGTTGTTGCGCCCGCTGCCCATTGGCTTGTACTGCCCATGTTAAATGCAGCCGCTAAATCGATGTGTACCCAGCCTTTGCCATCGTTTGGCACAAAGCGCGATAAAAAGCCTGCCGCATTCGATGCACCGCCATAACCGCCACCTTTTTGTGCACGGCTATTTGCCGTATCAGCATAAGGAGATGGGCAGTTTTGTTGATGCCATTTTTCAAGAGGCAGTGGCCAAGCAGCTTCCATTTCTTGAGATGCAAAACTCTCAACTTCACGTACAAGTTCTTTATCAAGTGCAAATAATGCATTGTACTCTTGGCCAACAGCAACAAGCGCTGCACCAGTTAGTGTTGCTGCATCAATAATAAGTGGAGCGCCAGTCTCCCCAGCTGCCATTAAACCATCAGCAAGTACTAAGCGACCTTCAGCATCCGTGTTTACAATTTCAACTGTTGTGCCATTTTTATAAGTAAGAATGTCACCTAATTTGTATGCATGACCTGAAATTAAGTTCTCAGCACAACATAAAAACAGCTTAATACGTTTTTCAATACCACGGTTAATAGCCAATGCTAAACCTGCAGTTACTGTTGCAGCGCCGCCCATGTCGCACTTCATACCAAGCATACCTTCGCTTGATTTAATTGAGTAACCACCTGAGTCAAACGTAATACCTTTACCTACAAGCGCTGCACTTACTGGTGCATTTTCGTCGCCTGTTGGGTTGTAATCAAGCTCAAGCAATACTGGTGGGCGAACACTACCGCGACCAACAGCATGAATACCTATCCACTGTTGTTCTAGTAACGCATCACCTTTAATGATTTGGTAACTTACGTGTTCAGGCGCTAATGATTGAATAAACTCAGCTGCTTTTTCGGCTAGGCTCTCTGGGTAAATGTCATCGGCTGTCCCGTTAACCATTTCACGTGCCCAAATTGCTGACGTTTTTAAGTGAGCAAGTTCTTTAATATCTGATTGTGCGTTATCAACAAACTCAACACCGTTTAACGATTTTGGTGTTACAAAGCCTTGATAAAAAGCCCACTGGCTTTCTGTACACCAAGCATCGCCTGCTAATTCAACGTTTTTAATACCTTGGATTGCAATAGTACGACCAGCTTTTTGAACATTTTTCAATGTTTCTTGCTCAGACAAATGAACAGTTGCACCGCGCTCATTAAAAGACAATGACGCATTATCGCCCCAATGACTCGCTGCTGCTTGTTCGCTTAGTTGAACAACAAATTTTTCACTCATGTTAGAATACCCTTGCACTTAAATGTGCCACCGAGTTTACTATAGAGCGCTTAAGTTCCCAACAGCTTGAGATAAATAACATAAATCACACTGCTGTGCAGTATTTACACTTTGGAAGTTATCATGAAGTACACGCCAACTCTGCAACCTGCTACCTTATTAAAACGCTACAAACGCTTTTTAGCTGATTTACAACTAAGTGATGGCAGTGAATTTACCGCCCACTGTGCTAATACAGGTAAAATGACGGGATGCGCAGAGCCTGGTTTTGCTGCTTTTTATTCAACAAGCGATAACGCAAAACGAAAATACCCGCATTCATTAGAGCTTACGCAAAATAACCTATCGCAGCTTATTTGTGTAAATACAGCGGTGGCTAATAAAGTAGTAGAAGAAGCAATAAACAATAATGTGATAAGCGAGCTACTCGACTACAGTCAATTGCAAAGCGAAGTAAAGTACGGCAGCGAAAACAGCAGAATCGACTTTTTACTCACAGACGAAAATAAGCCTGATTGCTACGTAGAAGTTAAATCAGTCACATTATTAAGCGAAGATGCACCACAAAGCGGGCAAGGCTACTTTCCTGATGCGCAAACACTGCGTGGACAAAAACATATCCGCGAACTAATAGAAATGATCGAACAAGGCCACCGAGCAGTATTACTGTTCGCTGTTTTACATGAAGGAATAAATACCGTGAGTGCAGCTGCGCATATTGATAAAAAATACGCCACGCTATTAAGCCAAGCAATAATAGCCGGCGTTGAAGTATTAGCATACAAAGCCACTATTTCTGCTAATGAAGTTTTACTTCATAAAAAAATAGTATTTGAACAGTAATGTATTAAACCAAGGGATTGAACTAAGCGTAATCTGCAAAATAAGCAAAGTACTCAAATTAAAAAAAGTTATACAAAGTGAATTATAAAAATTAACTTGTTTTTAAAGCTTTTGCCCATATAACAAGGCAAGTTTTAGAAAGCGAATATGTGAATTAATTAAAAGTGTAAATAAACTATTAATACACTTTTTACTCAGTAAGCATGGTTGAAGCTAATTCGATTAATTAAAAATAAATTTGCCTAGGGTATAAGATTCTGTTATTTATACCGCCGGCTAATGCTGAGGCATTAAATTAAGGATTTAGGAGAGAGTTATGCCAGACCAAAAGAAACATGGTTTATTGGCTCAAGCCGGTTTAGAACCATACCAAGAAAAACCAGGCGAAGAGTACATGAATGATGCACAACGTGCTCATTTTAGAGCGATTTTAGAAACTTGGCGTAATGATTTACGTAACGAAGTTGATCGTACTAAATCACACATGCAAGACGAAGCTGCTAACTTTCCTGACCCAGTTGACCGCGCTGCACAAGAAGAAGAGTTCTCGTTAGAACTTCGTACTCGTGACCGCGAACGTAAATTAATCAAAAAAATTGAAAAAACAATTAATTTGATTAAAGAAGATGATTTTGGCTTTTGTGAGTCTTGTGGCATCGAAATTGGCATACGTCGCTTAGAAGCACGTCCTACTGCCGATTTATGCGTAGACTGCAAAACACTTGCAGAAATCAAAGAAAAGCAATCTGGACGCGGCTAATTAATACTTATTAATTAGTTATGTCTCCTACAGCCGTTACTGCGCCTATGCGTAAATATCGCGGTCGTTTTGCACCGTCTCCTTCTGGGCCATTACATTTTGGCTCACTTGTAGCGGCTGTGGGTAGTTATCTAGATGCAAAAGCTAACCAAGGAGATTGGTTAGTTCGTATAGAAGACATTGACACTACGCGCGTGGTTAAAAACGCCGACTCCGATATTCTGAATACCTTACATGCCTACGCCCTTCACTGGGACGAACCTGTTGTATATCAAACGCAGCGTCAGCCTTTATACCAAGATATTACCCACTCACTTTTAAAACAAAAGCTTGTTTATGGTTGCACTTGTACTCGCAAACAAATTAAAGCCATTGGCGGTATTTATCAAGGGCATTGCCAAGCACTTAACCATAATACGGAGTCCGGTGCGCTTCGCTTAGTTCAGCAACATCCAACTACTCAATTTAATGATTTAATTCAAGGTGATATAACAGTAAATAGCGCCCTTTCCCATGAAGATTACTTAATTAAACGCAGCGATGGCTTATTTGCATATCAACTTGTTGTGGTCGTCGATGATATTGATCAAGGGATTAATCGAATTGTAAGAGGCGCTGATTTGATTGAGCCAACCGCAAGGCAAATTAGTTTGTTTAAACAACTAAATAGCCCTGTGCCTGAATTTGCTCATTTACCTTTAGCGGTTGCCAAGCCTGGTTTCAAATTATCTAAACAAAACTATGCTCCCGCCATTAGCAAACAAAATCCAAAGCCAGCTTTAATTAGTGCATTTGAGTTTTTAGGGTTGCCTGTTATAGCTGATTTAATCGATTTAAATATTGAACAATTAATCGCTTGGGGAATTAAAAACTTTAGCTTAAAACAGGTACCACAAGTATCCGAAATACAAATTTCTCAGCATCCACGTAGTCAGAAAGTCCAATTTACACATTTAAGTAAATAAAATAGCTAAAAACGGCTTAATTTCAACACATCAACTTAATTTTTAAACCCTGCTGGTATATGATAGCCGCCTAAATATATGCTAATTACGTCAAACAGCTAGTACTGGGCTATAACCGCCTTATTTGCTGTAACTTTTGATTGCGATGCAGAGTCAATCACACCTTCTAGGAGACAGACTATTATTTCCAAGCTTTTTCAATTTTGCCGACAAATAATCGGCCCGAATACCAGTGCCGAAAGCGCTTCTGTAAGCAGTGAACCTATTGTTGTCACTCGTGGTGAGCATGGTATTTCTCGCAAACAATTTAGCCCAAATGCAATCAAAGTATTATACCGCTTAAAAGACGGTGGCTACGATGCCTACCTTGTTGGTGGTTGTATTCGCGATATATTGTTAGGCCAACAGCCAAAAGATTTTGACGTAGTTACTAACGCAACGCCAGATCAAGTAAAAAAACTATTTAGAAACTGTCGCCTTATTGGCCGTCGCTTTCGCTTAGCACATATTGTATTTGGCCGTGAAATTATTGAAGTGGCGACTATGCGTGGCCATCACGAAGCGCAAGAAGACAAAAATCAAATAAGCCAATCAAGCGATGAAGGCCAATTACTACGTGACAACGTATTTGGCAGTATTGAAGAAGATGCAGAGCGCCGCGACTTTTCAATCAATGCACTTTATTACTCAATCAAAGATTTTAGTATTCACGATTACGCCAACGGCTTAGCGGCAATTAAAGCTAAACAAATTGAGCTAATCGGCGACCCTGAAACGCGTTACCGCGAAGACCCTGTTCGTATGTTACGTGCAGTTCGCTTTGCTACTAAACTTGATATGAGCATTGCGCCTAAAAGTGAAAAGCCAATTAGCGAGCTTGCAAGTTTGCTTGATAACATTCCGCCAGCACGTTTATTTGAAGAAATTCTTAAGCTGTTTTTAAACGGCAAGGCCGAAGCTAACTTTTTAATGCTGCGTAAATACGGCTTATTCCGCTCACTGTTTCCTGAGCTTGATAAAATCTTAGATAAAAACCCAAGTGGCTTAGAACACACGCTTATTCAGCAAATGTTTCAAAATACTGACAAGCGCATTAATGCTGATAAAAAAGTAACACCAGCGTTTATTTTTGCCGCACTACTTTGGTTTCCGCTGCTTGAACGTACTAAAAAGATTCAAAGCCAAGAGCAACTTGCAGAATACGACGCTTTCGCACAAGCAATGAATAAAGTACTCAGCGATAACTCACAACACATTGCGGTTCCTAAACGCTTTACTCTAGGCGCCCGCGATATTTGGCATATTCAGCACCGCTTAGATAAACGCGCAGGCCAACGTGCTTACAGACTAACGCAGCAACCTCGCTTTAAAGCCGCCTACGACTTTTTACTCTTACGCGTAGACGCAGGCGAAACACAGCATACTGAGCTTGCCCAGTGGTGGACACAATACTTAAGCCAAGATATAAACGGCCAAAAAGAGATGGTTAAAAACTTAGGTCATCAAGGTGGTCCTAAGCCGCGAAGGCGCCGTCGACCTACTAAAAAGCCAGCTGAGTAATAACATGTACTGTGTTTATTTGGGTTTAGGTGCCAACCTAAACTCACCAAAAGAGCAGCTTGATAACGCGGTAATCGCGCTTAAAAAGCTGCCCAATTGTGAATTTATAAGCGTATCGCATTACTATGCTAGTAAGCCTATGGGCCCACAAGATCAACCTGACTATATCAATGCAGTAGCGTGTATTAAAACGACCCTTAAGCCAGAGCAATTGCTTGATTTAACACAAAGCATTGAGCTTGAGCATGGACGAGTAAGAAAAGCTGAGCGTTGGGGTCCACGCACTCTTGATATAGATACTCTATTATTTGGTGATCAAATTATAAATACGGTGCGCTTAACTGTGCCTCATTATGGTTTGAATAATCGCGAGTTTGTGGTTTATCCACTATTAGAGCTTGCACCTGAACTTATTTTACCAAGCGGCATTGCATTAAAAACCATTGCAAATAACTTACCGCTCAACGACTTACAACAATTACCTCTGTAATTAACCTAGGCTTTTGCCTGCGAGGATATTATGTCTAAAATAACCGTTTCTACTTTAAATAAAATGAAAGCAGAAAATAACAAAATTACTGCATTAACAGCCTACGACGCTAGTTTTGCAAAGTTATTTCATGATAACGGCGTTGAAGTTATTTTAGTGGGCGACTCTTTGGGCATGGTACTACAAGGCGGCGATGACACCCTTGGCGTAACCAATCAAGATATTGCATATCATACCCGCTGTGTACGCGCCGGTAGTCGCGAATTATTTGTAATTGCTGACTTACCGTTTATGACCTACTCAAGCGTAAGTGATACTTGTAAAAATGCAGCTGAACTTATGCGCGCTGGCGCAAACATGATTAAGCTTGAAGGCGGAGAATGGCTTTACGAGAGCATTAAAACGCTTACTCAACAAGGTATTCCAGTTTGCGGGCATTTAGGCCTTACACCACAGTCAGTACATGTATTTGGTGGCTTTAAAATACAAGGTCGCGAAGAAGACAAAGCACAAAAAATGATTGATGATGCAAAAGCCCTAGAAGCCGCTGGCGCACAATTATTAGTACTTGAATGTATTCCAAGTGCATTGGCTAAACGCATTACAGACGCTCTAAGTATCCCAACTATTGGTATTGGTGCTGGTAGCCTAACTGATGGCCAAATACTGGTAATGCATGACCTTGTTGGTATTTCCGCAGGTTACATTCCTAAATTTTCTAAAAACTTTTTGCTCGAAACAGGCAATATGCCTACAGCCGTTCAAAAGTATTGTACAGACGTTAAAAATGGCGCATTTCCAAGCGCTGAACACGAGTTTAAATAATGCAGTCAATTACTGAAATTAGATCGTTACGTAGTCAAATTAAAGCATGGCGCCAAGCTGGCCTTAGCGTGGCACTTGTGCCAACAATGGGCAACTTGCACCGTGGGCATTTTTCGCTAGTAGAAAAAGCAAAAAACTTAGCCGATAAAGTCGTTGTGAGTATTTTTGTTAACCCAATGCAATTTGGTGCTAACGAAGATTTAGATAACTATCCTCGTACGCTAAACGAAGACAAGCAAGGCCTTGCTGAACTAGGCACTGATATTGTGTTTACTCCAAGTGTAGATACAATCTATCCAAATGGACTTGGTGCACAAAGCTTTGTAGATGTGCCTGATATTTCATTAGGTTACTGTGGTGGCTCACGTCCTGGCCACTTCAGAGGCGTTGCTACAATAGTGACTAAGTTATTTAACCTTGTACAACCAGACTACGCCTGCTTTGGTGAAAAAGATTTTCAGCAACTGCAAGTAATTAAAACCATGGCACGCGACTTATCAATTCCGGTTGAAGTTATTGGTGTACCTACAATGCGAGAAGTTTCTGGCCTTGCTATGAGCTCGCGTAATGGTTACTTATCGAACGAGCAAAAAGCGACAGCAACCGTATTATTTAAAGCACTTAATACGTGCGCTGAGCAACTTAAAAGTGGCGATAAAGACTTCGTAAAACTTGAAAGCTTAGCTAAACAAAGTTTAGAGCAAGCAGGCCTAAAGCCAGACTATTTTGAGATTGCTCAACGAGATACATTAAAAACTGCTACAATCGAAGATACTCAATTTGTTATTTTAGCCGCAGCCTATTTTGGTGGTGTTAGATTGATCGACAATATTCAAGTCGAAATTTAATATTATTGCGACTCCATTTTAAGGATAAGAAGCATGCACACTTTAATAAAAACAAGCGTAGTCGCCCTTACTTTTGCACTATTAGTAGGTTGCCAAAACCAAGTTGAAAACCCTGAAATGAATCAGTGTGCTCAACAAAATTACCAATGCGAAAGTACATGTGAACAGCAAACAACTGCTGATAGCTTAAAGCAACAAGTATGCTCTGGTAAATGTGTTGAGAGCTACAATCAGTGTAAAGTGCAAGCCGAAAAATTAGGTAATATTTAATCCCCTAAAACTTTTAATTTTAGGCACAAAAAAACCGCTCAGTGAGCGGTTTTTTATTGCTTATGGTTTATTAGTTCAAACCAAGCTTTTTAAGTTCTGTTTTTACTAGCTTTGCAGAAAGTGGTACATAACCATCTTTTTCTACAATTTGCTGACCATCTTTTGAAAGTACCATTCTTAAAAATTGTTCTTCCATAGGTGATAGCGGCTTATTCGGGTGTTTATTCACATAAACATATAAAAAGCGCGATAGCGGATATTTACCTTGCGCAACGTTATCAAGTGTTGCATCAACAAAGTTATCGCCTTTTTTAGCTAGCGGTACTGTACGTACGCCCGATGTTTTATAACCAATACCAGAGTAACCAATTGCATTTAATGAAGATGAAATTGACTGTACTACCGATGCAGAACCCGGTTGCTCATTTACGTTATTACGGAAATCACCTTTACACAGTGCTTTCTTTTTAAAGTAACCGTAAGTACCTGATACTGAGTTACGTCCGTAAAGTTGAACGTCTTTAGCTGCCCAGTCACCTGTCAGACCAACATCGCTCCAACGGTTAACTTGCTCTGATGCGCCACATTTACGAGTAGATGAAAAAATCGCATCTACTTGGTCAATACGAAGGCCTTCAATTGGATTATCTTTATGTACAAATACTGCAAGTGCATCAATAGCTACACGTACTTCTGTTGGTTTGTAACCGTAACGTTTTTCGAACGCTTCGATTTCTTTAGATTTCATTTTACGGCTCATTGGACCTAGGTTAGCTGTACCTTCGGTAAGTGCCGGTGGCGCAGTAGAAGAACCTGCCGCTTGAATTTGAATATTTACATTTGGGTAAATACGTTTGTACTCTTCAGCCCAGAACGTCATCATGTTGGCTAAAGTGTCAGAACCTACTGATGAGAAGTTACCTGAAACACCACTAATTTTTTGATACTCAGGAATATCTTGGTCTAAAGCAACTGCTTGTGCAGATACGAAAGTTGTAACAGCCACACCCATTGCGGCAACTAAGTTTTTAAATTTCATGTAGGGTTCTCCGGTTTGTTCGTCCCATTTTCTAACTGCTGCCCACTCTAAAGTGAGTACATGACAGTTACATTACTCTTAAATGACACTTTTATGACTTTGCTTTTCAGCCTAATTACTTAGCTAGCGAAACTATCTTATCTATTGAAAATTCAAAAGAAAAACACGAACCTTTGTTAACTTCACTACTAATATTTAATTTACTATCGTGGCGCGTTAGTACATGTTTTGTAATCGCAAGCCCTAAACCTGAGCCACCTGTTGTTCTGCTGCGGGCTTTATCAACACGATAAAAACGCTCAGTTAAACGGTTAATATGCTCAGGCGCAATACCATCACCATTATCGGTAACACTAAAACATGCTTTATTGTTTTTGCGTTGCCAACATACTTCCACTTTGCCACCGGGTTTTGTGTAATGAATCGCGTTAAATACTAAATTAGAAAACGCACTACGCAGTTCATCCTCAGAGCCTTTAATATCAAGGGTTTTATCAATATTAAAAATAAGCTCATGGCCTTTGTCTTGGTTAATTGAATTTGCTTCAGTGTGAATATAACCAAGTAATTGCGGTACGTTTATAGCTTTATCGTTGTCTTGACGCCGTGCCCCCTCAATACGTGAAAGCGATAGTAACTGGCTGACTAAGCTATCCATGCGCTTACATTGTTCAAGCATGGTATTTTGCGCTTTGTTCCACATTGCTGGCGGCGGCATCATGTCACCTTCCATCATCTCAAGATACCCTGTAACCACTGTAAGCGGCGTACGTAGTTCATGTGACACATTGGCTACAAAGTCTTTACGCATCTGTTCTAGCTGTTTTAAGCGCGTTACATCACGCACAACAACCATAAGTTGCGTGCTTGCATAAGGCATTACCCTAAACTCAAGTACCTGTTCAACGCTATGACCATTATCCAGCTCAAGCGCATCATCAAACTCGCCTTTGTGCATGTATTTAGCAAACTTAGGTTCGCGAATTAAATTATCAAGACGCTGACCGTGATCGGTTGGCCACTGCAGGCCAAGCACTTTAAGCGCTAATTGATTACACCACACAATACTTAAATCGTTTTGTAATACCACAACCGCATCAGGTACTGCTTCAGCTCCATCGCGAAAGCGACGAATTAAATCAGCAAGCTCATTACGTTTTTTACGATTACGGTGCTGCAGATGATAAATACCTTCAAACACTTGCTCCCATGCACCCTCGCCCTCTGGTGGATTAAAGCTACGTTGATTAAGTAGCCAATCGCTCAAACGATAAAGTTGATGGTAGTGCCAAATAAGGAGGGAAAAAGATCCTAAAAATAAAAGCAAAAATGGCGCGCCAACCAGCACACCAATTAATAGTAAGGGTAAAAAATAGATAAACAGGCGCTTTACTAACGCCTGCTTATTAACAACTCGATACATACACTCACTTTACCTTAGAGTAGTAATACATGCATATTTCACACATTAGCTAAGCTTTAAGCTGATCACAGCTTACTTGAAAAACGATACCCAGCACCACGTACAGTTTGCACTAAACGGTCGTGTCCAAGTGGGCCAATTGCTTTACGCAGACGACGAATGTGCACATCAACCGTGCGATCTTCTACGTAAACGTTAGTTCCCCATACATGATCAAGCAGTTGTTCACGACTATAAACACGCTCTGGGTGGGTCATAAAAAAGTGCAGTAATCTAAATTCGGTTGGCCCCATATCAAGCTCGTTACCTTCTGAGGTAACACGATGCGAAATAGGATCTAAACGCAGGCCATGTACTTCAATAGCCTCTTCTAATGAGGTTGGCGATACACGGCGAATAACCGCTTTAATACGTGCCATAAGCTCTTTAGGAGAAAATGGCTTAGTGACGTAATCGTCAGCACCTACTTCAAGGCCGCGTACTTTGTCTTCTTCTTCGCCACGGGCTGTAAGCATAATAATTGGGATTTGGCGGGTGTGTTCGTTTTGCTTAAACTTTTTAGCAATTTGAATACCGCTTCCACCTGGTAACATCCAATCAAGTAAAACCATATCTGGGTAAGGTTCAACCATAGCTGCAATAGCAGAGTCGTAATCTTCTGCTTCAATTGCTTGAAATCCATTTTGCTCTAAAACAAAAACCAACATCTCCCTGATAGGAGCTTCGTCATCTACGACTAGTACTTTACGTGACATTCCAATTTATCTCTTACGCTATCGAATTAGTTTTCATTATTATGACTAAGTATGACATTTTTATGAAAGTGTAACGTGTAAATTAAAATGGTGGTAAAAAAAACACAAATTAGTGACAAAAAACCTCATTAACGTCATATTTTTAAAACCTTTTTAATATTTAACGTAATAATTAGAGATTTACGATAAATTTATAAAATAGCTAATTTTTGAAATTATCTACTTTTTGTCGCTAGTTAAATCATTAAATAATACAAAATTAGCTGGGATCATTGTTTTACTAACCAATACTTTTTTACAGATCGATCGTTTAAAAGTAACTTTAAAGCTATTTTAAAATTAACAAACCCGCCTGTGTAACAATCAATACGTTTAAAAATAGATCTAAATTTTACTAAGCTCCAAATAAAGGATCAGATTTTTACCAAGCCGATCTACCCTCAGATCAGAGTTGTACCTAGTCAAAGCCATAAGTTGTTGATTGTTTGTACAAATAAATAACGATCAAATTATCTCAGAGCCTAAAATAGCGAAAAAGTGCATTTGGCTTAGTAAAGTAATGATCCGAAAAGGCTGTGTTAGTAAATGCGTGATCCCAAAGTAAGGTGTTGGTAATACAGTGATCTGATCAACAGAGGCAGTAACCTGTAATATAAAAGTACAGGCATTAAAAAAGCCAGCAACTGGGTTACTGGCTTTTAAACTATTTATTTTAAAATAGACTTATTATCTAATTTTAGGATCAAGTTCGCCGCTTAAGTATTTAAGGTGCATTTCATCAAGTGAAATTGGCTTAATTTTACTAGCCTGACCAGAAGTACCAAACGAGTTATAGCGTGCAACACAAATCTCTGTCATTGCTTTTGTAGCTTCAGCTAGGTATTTACGTGGATCGAAATTAGATGGGTTTAGCGCCATATGACGGCGAATTGCACCGGTAGATGCTAAACGTAAATCGGTATCAATATTTACCTTACGAACACCAAACTTAATGCCTTCAACAATCTGTTCAACCGGCACACCATAAGTTTCTGGAATTTCGCCACCATACTGATTAATAATTTCTAACCATTCTTGTGGAACAGAAGACGAACCATGCATCACTAAATGCGTGTTAGGAATACGCGCATGAATCGCTTTAATACGATCAATCGCTAAAATGTCATCGGTTGGTGGGCGAGTAAATTTATAAGCACCATGCGAAGTACCACAGGCAATTGCAAGTGCATCAACGTGTGTTTTATTTACAAAGTCAGCTGCTTCTTCAGGATCTGTTAGCATTTGCTCAGTGGTTAGTAACCCTTCTGCGCCAACACCATCTTCTTCGCCAGCTTCACCTGTTTCTAGTGAACCAAGCACACCTAGCTCGCCTTCAACCGATACGCCACAGGCATGCGCCATAGCAACAGTTTCGCGCGTTACTTCTATATTGTATTCGTAGCTTGAAGGGGTTTTACCGTCGCTCATTAACGAGCCATCCATCATTACTGATGAAAAACCAAGCTGAATTGAACGCTGACATACACCTGGCGATGTGCCGTGATCTTGGTGCATAACAACGGGGATATGTGGCCATTCTTCAACGGCTGCTAAAATCATATGACGAATAAATGGAGCACCAGCATAAGCACGTGCACCAGCTGATCCCTGAACGATTACTGGGCTGTTTGTTTTGTCAGCCGCTTCCATTATTGCGCGCATTTGCTCTTGATTGTTAACGTTAAAAGCAGGTACGCCGTAACCATGCTCTGCTGCATGATCTAAAAGTTGTCGCATACTGATTAAAGCCATTGGGTATTCTCCAATTTATCGACAGTAGTTCCCTACCATCTAGTTTGAACGGATGTGTTAGTTTGGCGTTATAACAACGCCACGAAAAACCACTGCTTTGCAGTAATATTCCGTCTAAATTAACTATTAAATTAGGGTGAGAGGTATTTAATAATTAATTGTCGGTGAGGGCTATTAACCCTCACCTTACGCTACTAAAATTACTTAGCGCGCGACTCTAGCATTTCAACTGCTGGAAGTTTTTTGCCTTCTAAAAACTCTAAGAACGCACCACCACCAGTAGAAATATAAGAAACTTTATCGGCAATGCCGTATTTATCAATTGCGGCTAAGGTATCACCACCACCCGCAATCGAAAATGCATTTGAGTTAGCAATTGCTTGAGCAATAGCACGAGTACCATTACCAAACTGGTCAAACTCAAACACGCCAACAGGACCATTCCATACAACAGTGCCCGCATTTGCAATAATTTTTGCAAGCTTGCTCGCTGTATCAGGACCAATATCAAAAATCATATCATCGCTTGTCACTTCGCTTACATCTTTAAGCGTAGCTACAGCAGACTCAGAAAACTCATTACCAACAACTACGTCAGTCGGTACCGGAATTTCACCATTATTAGCAATCGCTGCTGCACATAAACGGTTAGCTTCATCCATTAAATCAGGTTCGTAAAGCGATTTACCAACTGGGCTACCTGATGCAGCAATAAAGGTATTTGCAATACCGCCGCCAGTAACTAATTGGTCAACAATTTTAGAAAGTGAATCTAAAACGGTTAGCTTAGTAGATACTTTAGAACCACCAACAATCGCTACTAATGGACGCGCTGGGTTATCAAGTGCTTTGCCTAACGCTTCTAGCTCAGCTGATAACAATGGACCTGCACATGCCACATCAGCAAATAAGCCAACGCCATGGGTAGATGCTTGTGCACGATGAGCCGTACCAAATGCATCCATTACATATACATCACACAGTGCTGCAAGTTGCTTAGATAAGGCTTCGTCGTTTTTCTTCTCGCCTTTGTTAAAGCGCACATTTTCAAAAACAACAACTTCGTTATCAGCAATATCAACACCGTTTAGGTAATCTTTTTCTAAACGTACAGTTTGCTCAAGGGCATCGTTTAAGTAATCAGCGACAGGTGCTAGCGAAAACTCTTCATCATATTCCCCTTCCGTAGGACGGCCAAGGTGTGACATAACCATTACTTTAGCACCCATCTCAAGCGCTAATTTAATAGTAGGTAGTGCTGCACGAATACGCGCATCTGACGTCACTTTACCTGCTTTAACTGGTACATTTAAATCTTCACGAATTAATACGCGTTTGCCGTTTAAATCTAAATCTGCCATTTTTATGACCGACATGAACATCTCCTTAGTTAACGATACTGAACCTGAAAAATACGTTTAAAATTATTATATTAATAAATTACTTATTCACTGCCATCATAGCACGCGCTGTGTCGAGCATGCGATTAGCAAAACCCCATTCGTTATCACACCATACTAATAACTTTATCAGTCGTTTGTGACTAACACGTGTTTGTGTGCCATCAATAATACAAGAATGTGGGTCGTGATTAAAATCAACCGATACAAGCGGCTCTTCGGTATAACTTAAAATACCTTCTAAGCGGTCTTTTGCTTGTGCTTTAAGTGCGTTATTTACTGCGTTTAAATCTACATCGGTATTAACCGTTACACTTAAATCCATTGCCGTTACATTTATAGTAGGAACACGTACGGCGATGGCTTCAAAACGGCCTTTAAATTTAGGTAAAATACGGTCTATACCACGGGCGAGCTTTGTATCAACTGGAATAATTGATTGGCTTGCAGCGCGTGTACGGCGTAAATCATGATGATAACCATCAATCACTTGTTGATCGTTCATCGACGCATGAATCGTTGTAATAGCGCCCGACTCAATACCAAATGCATCATCTAATACTTTAATAACCGGCACAACACAGTTAGTTGTACACGAGCCGTTAGACACAATTGTGTGCTCGCGTTTAAGCTCATCGTCGTTAATGCCATACACAATCGTAGCATCAACATCGTTATCAGCCGGGTGTGAAAACAACACCTTTTTAGCGCCTGCAGTAATATGTAGCTGCGCATGTTCACGCGAGTGATAAACACCCGTACATTCAAGTACAACGTCTACATCGAGCGTTTGCCAAGGTAATTCAATTGGGTTTTCTTCACAAAAAAGTGCAATGGTATCGCCTGCAACACTAATGGTGTCTTCACCAAGTTTTACAGGAAAAGAAAAACGACCGTGGGATGTGTCGTATTTTAATAAATGAGCAATAGCTTCAGGATCAGCAAGTTCGTTAATCGCAACAATTTTTATATCGTCGCTCAAACCAGACTCGTATAACGCGCGGACAATATTTCGACCAATACGACCAAAACCATTAATTGCAAGTTTGATTGCCATGAAATATAAAATCCACTCTTTTAGCGTGCAGATAAAGGCAATACGCCTTTTAGATGGCTGTATTGTAATCGACCTTGAGCATTATTATAAGAGGGTAGCATTAGAAACTTTAAATTAAGGTTAAAGAGCTTACGCATTGCAAGCTCTTTGATGGTTCTGACTTTTTAAATTAAGTTTTTATACTAAATTTTTTAATGCGTTAATTATATCTTCTGGCTCAGAACGAGTACGGTAATCAACATCAACATAACGCCAAGTCACTTTACCTTGTTTATCTAAAACAAAGGTGGCAGGGATCGGTAAAACACGACTATTGCCATTATTAACCGACTCTAAATCTAGGCCTCGGTCTACTCGCATATGCTCTAGTAAAAATGTAGGTACTTGCCATGCTACGCCGTAGCTTGCTGCTACATCGGCATTTTGATCACTCAGTACTAAAAAATCCATGTTACTTATTTCATCATCACTAAGTGAGCCATCGGGTACTTGCGGGCTAATAGCCACCAATTGTGCGCCTAACGCATGAATTTCAGGCAAGCGTGCTTGAAGCGCTTTGAGCTGTAAATTGCAGTACGGACACCAACTACCACGATAAAAAGTAACAACTACAGGCCCTTTAGCAAGTAACTCGGTTAACTGCACCGATTGACCATGTTGATTTGGTAACTCAAAACTTGGTGCGCTTTGGTTTAAATCAAGTGCATTAGCACCTTGTTGAAACGCTTTTGCCTGTGCAATCGTTTCATCAACACCTTTCATAAAATCAGGATTACCTTTACGCCCTGCTGCTATTTTTGCCTCAGTTTGGGCTTTTAACGTGTTATTTTCATCGCTCATAATATGGCTACCTTCAAATTAATCAAAAACTTAAAGCCAGCTTACATTATGTAAATGTATTTGAAATGAAAATTTTAACTTATTCATCTACCTCTAAATCAAATACCACGTTTATTGATGATTTAAAGCTTATCGTTTGTTGTAAATAATTTTTGCGAGCTTTAGGAAATGAATCGCTCATTGGATTTACTCTATCTATTTTTTTAACCGCTGCACCAAAGCCACTGTAAACGCTTTTTTGAGTTGAGCTAATAGTGCGTACTTCACCCACTTTTGTACCAAAGGACTTAGCAAGTACGTTTGCTTTTTCTTTTGCGTTATTAAGTGCTTGTTGTGTGGCTTGTGCTTGTAACAGCTCAGCTTTTGAAGATAAAAACTCAGTATTTTGAATCGCATTTACTTTTAAATTCAATAAAAAATCACTTAAATCATTCACTCTTTCAATGTTTTTTAGTGTTACTTCAAAGGTCCTTATAGCTGCGTATTCAGCAGGAGCTTGATGCCCTGTTTCAATGTAATCCATACCCGTTTTTTCAACTTTAACACTTGAGGCAACTACATCATCGGCAGTTATTTCAAATTGATTTAGTCCGTCAATTAGTAAATTAACTTTATTATCAAGATCGTTCTTAGCTGCTAAAGGTTCGTTTTTAATACTTATAATTTGAAATAGTATTTTAGCGATATCAGGATTGGCAATCACCTCTGCAGTCCCTTGAACCGAAATTTGACGGCTTGTAGGTAAGCTTGAATTGGCAAAAGTGATAAGAGGAAATAAGGTTAGAAAAATAGTGGTAATGAGTTTCATAATTTGCCCTGAATAAAGTGCCATGCTGAGTTATGCGTTAATAAATAACAGTCAATAGTATTTCTGCGAATGTTTAATTACTGTGTGCTTGATGCAGCTTTTGACTTTGGCTTAATCGTTTTTTCTTGGTGTAGGTTAGGTATTAATGCTGAAATATTTTCTTGTGAAATAATAAGTAACTTATCTTGTTTATTATCATAAACAAATAAATTCCCAATTGTTGAGGCTACTATTTGAACATTTTGAAGTTGAGTTACTTTACTCTGAGCAATTGGATAATTTAATGATAAGTGATAACTCATTGTTTTTTCGTTTACTATATCTTTACTATGAAAATGCGCCAATATAGTAGGGTATGTAGGTATTATAAGTGCTAAAAATAATACCGCTGTATAACTAGGTTTTAATAAATAGTACGGGTAACAAAAGCCATAATAAAGTCTTTTTAAAATGTTTGTTTTACTAGGGTCTGGTGTGTGTCCTGAGCGCCAATTGAAATAAATAGCAGTTATAACGATGAGCGTAGTATAAAGAGTAATAAGTAAAGGATTTGAAATCAGTGCCAGTAAAAAGTCACTTATTTCAATAAAGTTGAATACATCAATCGAGAAGTTATTAAGTAAAACGTAAAGATACACGACACCTGACAAACTACCCAGTAAGTAAAGAATAGTAAGAAACACACCAAAATTATTATGAATGTATTTTTTAACTGCTTTAAGGTCATTGTTTAACTGGTTGTAATACTTACTGGCGGCTTCAATTACCATAATAAATCCTTTTAAAATTCTTATCTTAACAAAGTAATTAGTAAATGCTGTAGTTTTGTTAAATTATTGACCTCAACTGCAACTCTTTGCCACGGCTTATTTGATGGCACTGGGCTAGCAGTAACTCGGCGGTCGCTTGTGCGTCAGTAAGGGCATGATGGCAATGATAGCTCGGTAACTCATAACGTGTGCGACAGGCATTTAGGGTTAAATCATCTTGTTTTATTTCAGTTGAATGATGAAGTAAGCGCTTTTGTTCAATATGGAGTGTGTCGATTATGAGTTTGGGACGTATCGTTATATTGGCATTTTTAAGCGCTATTTTTAAAAATCCCCAGTCGAGCATGGCATTATGAAACACTAAAATACAGTCGCTAAAATGTCTGCTTAACTGCGTTAATATACTATTTAGGCTTTGCCCTTTTGCTATAGCATCATCACTAATCCCATGAAAAACAGGACTTTGCTCAAGGCTTTTTACGTCTTTATTTATAAGGTGCTGCGACTCGCTCATTTTTATACATTGGTTATCTATTATCACCCACGCTAGTGATACAATTTCGTGCTGTTTTGCATCAAGGCCAGTGAGCTCTAAATCAATCACCAAATAACGTTGTTGTAAGGCATTTTTGCCTAGTAATTTACGGCGCTTTAAATACCGAGTGAGCAGCTTTTTTACCATGTTAGTAATCCATCATTATAAGCTGCCGCGAGCAAACTTAAACGCGGCGGCTTGCTGCGCTTGTTTAACAAGGTAAAACGCTTCTTTTAGTTGATGGCGCTCTAGTGAGTTTAATTTATTAGGGTTAATGCAGTTACTCGGTAAGCCCTCTTCGTTTATTTGTGTACTCAAGCGAAGCTGCGTTAAGAACCGCCAGCAGTCTTTTAGGTTGTATATATCTTCTTTGCTGATCAGTTTATGTTTTAGTAGTGCGTCTAATCGCTCTTGTGTGTTGGCGCGCCTAATACCCGCTTTTAAGGCGTATAACCGCACTATGTCATTTATAATTACGACACCGCGTTTTTTTAAATCTATGTATTTGTCGTTTTTTTCTGTTTTTTCGGTTTTAAATTTATTAAATAAACCAATTGGCACGCTGTTGCTACTTATGTCGGTTGCCATTGCGGCATAGAATAAGTCGTTACGCGATATACGAATTAATTGCTCGCAAAAAGCGGTGTATAAAGTATTTGAGCCTTCAATAAATCGCAGGTCAAAAAATATTTTACAGTTAAGCATTGCATCAGGTGTGGGGCTTTTTATCCATTTAAAAAATCGCTCACTCCAGTCGTTTACGCTCATTCGGCACTCATCGCTGCTTGCCATAATATTACCTGGGCAACGCCTAATACCGCATTCAACTAAGTTTTCACATACAAACTCTCCCATACTTTTAAAGTAAGCGTGTTGCTCGGGAGTTAAGTCGTTTGGAAGTAATAAGCCGTTATCTTGATCTGAATGCAGGGTTTGTTCTTCTCGTGCTTGTGAGCCAAAGCAAATAAAACTAAAGCTGGTCGGTGCTGCGCCATGATCTTCTTGAAATAAATGAATAAGGCGCGATGTAAGCGCATCAGTTAAACCACTGAGTAATTTACCAATTAGCGATATGTCGTCAATATTGTACGAAAAGCCACGCAAAAGTTCGGGGATTTCTTTTGCGTAGCGTTTTAAATCAGTAACAGTATGCGCTTTGTATATGCGCCCAATAAGCTGTACGGGGTCACTTTTTTGTTGGCGCAGTAAATCGGTGCTGGTTATCATTCCTATCGGGTTATGGTTTTCGTCGAGCACGGGCAAATGATGAATATTGTATTTAAGCATTAAGTGCAGCGCCGAAAACACCCGGTTATTTTCAAATATAAACTTGGGCTTGGCGGTCATAATACTGCTGACTGCATCTTGTGGGTCTACCTCGTCAGCAAGTACTCGATTACGTAAATCGCGGTCAGTCACAACTCCCACTAAGTGTGCGTGCTGCGTTATCATTATTGACGAGACACCATGCTCTTTCATTTTTTTAGCGCTTTGCCTAATACTTGCATCGGGCGAAAGTGTAATTGCTGTGCGGGTCATCAGCTCTGATATTTTACGTTCAGACCAACTATCGTTTTTACTTTTATAATGCGATGACAACAACCGGTTAGCATGAGCGCGTACAAAATATTGCTCAAACGATTTGTATTCTCGGCGTAAATAATCAAAATGCGTTTGAGAGAGCATATACACTATGCCTTCTTTTTGTACCTCTAACCTATTTTGAATTGCTTCGCCGGTTAACAGCGACGGAAAACCAAAATAATCACCTTGCGCTAAGCGTGTAACAACATCCCCCTTGCCATCAACTAGGTCGTACAAACCAGAGCGAATTAAAAATAGTTTAGGGTTTTCACTTTGTAACCACTGCGTTTGGTTTTCGCGGGTGAGGTAAATAATATCAAGATGATTTACAAAATATTCGTATGCGCTGCTATCAAGCAGTGTAAAAGGCGCTTGCAAACAAACGTATTGGGCTATTTCTTGTTGCTCTACACTCATTGTTGTACTCATTAAAAAGTATACACAACACCAATGTACTTATTTATTAAACAAATAAAAAGCCCGACTAAAGTCGGGCTTTTGGTGCTTTATGTTTTCTAAACTGTAACTTATAAATTGTGGCTAATGGTCATGCGCTTCAGCCGATCCTTTAGGGTTACGAATACCTTCAACCATTAGTTGAATTTCAACTGGTGTAGGTTTAGTAAACTTAAGAACAATTGCAGCTACTGCAAAGTTAATAATCATACCAATTAAGCCAATACCTTCAGGTGAAATACCTAAGAACCAGTTTTCAGGGCTGTTTAGCTCTGGGCTAACAAACTTGAAGAAAATGATATACGCAGCGGTAAAGCCAATACCCGTTACCATGCCTGCAATTGCGCCTTCGCGGTTCATTGTTTTAGAGAATATACCCATAATAATTGCTGGGAAGAAACTCGCTGCCGCCAAGCCGAATGCAAATGCCACTACCGATGCCACAAATCCAGGCGGGTTAATACCAAAGTACGCGGAGATAACAATAGCGACCATGGCTGCCAACCTCGCTGCAAGTAACTCTTGCTTGTCGGTAATATCGGGCTTGAGAGTTCGCTTGAGTAAATCGTGCGAAACGGAGGTCGAAATAACCAGTAGTAAACCTGCTGTTGTAGACAGTGCAGCGGCAATACCACCCGCAGCTACAAGTGCGATTACCCATGCTGGTAAGTTAGCAATTTCTGGATTAGCTAATACCATAATGTCGCGGTCTACGTTTACTTCGTTAGCACTGTTCGGATCGGTGATTTTACCCGCCGTGTAGAACATTTTTCCATCGCCGTTTTTGTCATCAAATGTAATTAAACCTGTGCGTTCCCAGTTTTTAATCCACCCTGGTGCTTCTGCGTAAGCTGTACCACTACCATCTTTACCGTTTATGGTATCAATCATGTTTACACGAGCAAACGAGGCAACCGCTGGTGCTGTGGTATAAACAATCGCGATGAACACAAGTGTCCATGCTGCAGAAATACGCGTGTCTTTTACGCGAGGTACAGTGAAAAAGCGAACAATTACATGTGGTAAACCAGCAGTACCTACCATTAACGCGCCAGTAATAGCGAACACGTCAATCATGCTCTTAGAGCCTTCGGTATATTGTGCAAAACCAAGTTCAGCGCTTAAGCCGTCTAGTTTATCAAGTACGTACACACCATCACTGCCAATTAATGTGGCACCAAAACCGGTTTGTGGGAAGAAGTGACCCGTCATCATCATCGAGATAAAAATGGCTGGTACAAGGTATGCAAATACAAGTACACAGTACTGCGCTACTTGCGTGTAGGTAATGCCTTTCATACCGCCAAGAACGGCGTAGAAAAATACAATCACCATACCAATGTAAACACCGGTTTCAATTTCTACTTCTAAAAAGCGTGAAAATACCACGCCTACGCCACGCATTTGCCCTGCAATGTAAGTAAAGCAAATGAATATGGCACATACAATTGCCACTAAACGTGCGGTGCGTGAATAGTAACGGTCGCCAATAAAGTCAGGCACGGTAAACTTGCCGAATTTACGTAAGTAAGGCGCTAAACACATAGCTAATAGTACATAACCACCAGTCCACCCCATTAAGTAAACGCTGCCATCGTAACCTGCAAACGAAATAATACCCGCCATTGAAATAAACGACGCGGCGCTCATCCAATCCGCGGCTGTTGCCATACCATTAGCAAGAGGAGGTACGCCGCCGCCTGCTACATAAAACTCTTTAGTTGAACCCGCTCGGGCCCAAATTGCTATGCCGATATAAAGCGCAAAGCTTAAACCAACAATTATAAACGTGAGTGTTTGAACATCCATTGCTTAGCTCCTATTCGTCTACGCCGTATTTTTTATCTAACGTATTCATTTTGAAAACGTACACAAAAATCAAAGCAACAAAGGTATAAATCGCGCCTTGCTGGGCGAACCAGAAGCCAAGTTTAAACCCAAAAAAACGCACTTCATTAAGTACATCAACCAGTAATATGCCAAAGCCGAAAGACACGATAAACCACACTGCTAATAGTTTAAATAACAGTGAAATGTTTTCTGCCCAATAAGCTTTTGCTTGTTCTTCATCTTTAAAAGCCATTTTTGTTTTCCCCTTTAAGCACCGCAATATCGCGATGAGTGGTTTTTTATCTTCGCTTACCAATTTAGCAACGCTGGTTAAATATTGAATTGAGACCATAGTCGTAACAGCTTGTTAACGTTTACGTAAACTGCAGATTGAATTTTATTTAAAAAACCAAAAACCTTTTAATTACATAAAGTTAATCATTTATGGATATTTAAAATACAGGAAATGTTACAAATTAGTTAATACTGCGACATTAGTCTAATATAATTACAAATTTAAATTTAACCACTTAAATTCAACAACTTAAAATATAAATACCATTTAGAAATAAAAATCTGCACGCACACTCGCTAGGAGTTCTGGTATTGTGTTAATTCCTCATAGGGTTGAGGAACTATTTAAAATAATAAGGTTTAATAACAACATGACTGCCGTACTCATTATTGTTGCTTTAAGTTATATAGGTGTGCTGTTTTGGCTTGCCAACTGGGGCGATAAAACAACACCTTTGGCAAAGCGTATTAGCCACCATCCTTTTGTATATTCACTGTCATTAGGCATTTATTGTACGTCGTGGACTTATTACGGCTCGGTAGGTACAGCGGCCACCAGCAGTTGGAGTTATTTACCCATTTTACTTGGCCCTGCTTTGTTGTTTTTTTTCGGCCAAGGGTTTTTACGTAAATTGGTACTTGTGAGTAAAAAGCAAAACATAACCACTATTGCCGATTTTATTTCAGCTCGTTACGGCAAACGCCAAACTACGGCGATTATGGTTACTGTAATCGCGTTACTAGCGACTATTCCCTACATTGCACTGCAATTAAAAGCGCTCAGTACCAGCTTTTTACTGCTGCAAAGTAGCACTAAAATATCCGGTGATATGCTCGCGCTTTCGGCTACATTAATTATGGCTTTGTTTGCCATATTTTTTGGTACACGCAAGGTTGATGTAACTGAATATCGTTCTGGGTTAATGCTTGCTGTTGCATTTGAATCAATGATTAAACTGATTGCCCTTATTGCTGTTGCTGGACTTGCAGTATTTACACTATTTAACTTGCCCGAAACCGCTGCAAATAAAGTAACCGAATCGATTTGGGATCACTGGACTAACTTTAACTTTTTTAGTTTTAACTTTATTGGTCAGTCTTTAATGGCTGCGGCGGCTATTATATGTTTACCACGTCAGTTTCATGTAACCGTGGTCGACAATCAAAATAAACGTCACTTACTTACCGCTCGCTGGGCTTTTCCGCTGTATTTACTATTAACCGCCGCAATGATTTTACCTATTGCCACAGCGGCTATTCATCCTGAAATTGGCAGTGGCTATTCACCCGACAGCTTTGTACTTGCCCTACCTTTAATTAACGACAATGCCTTTTTAACCACCTTTGTATTTATAGGCGGTTTATCTGCCGCTACTGCAATGATAGTGGTAGCCACGCTAACGTTGAGCACGATGATTTCAAACGATGTGGTATTACCGTTAATGCTACGTCGTAAATTTAAACGCAACTTAATTACCACCAGTTATAAGTCTCGTATTTTACTAGTAAGGCGCTTTGCTATTGCAGGCATATTAATTTTGGCTTATTTCTATCAACAATGGTTTGGCCACAGCAGTGCACTGGCAAGTATGGGCTTGGTGGCTTTTTCACTTGTTACACAATTACTGCCCTCTATTGTGGGTGGTTTATATTGGCGAAAAGGTCATGCTTATGGGGTTTATGCAGGTTTAGTGGCTGGCTTTATTTGCTGGATACTATTTCTAATGCTGCCAATACTCGATGCCAGCACAACCCTTGATAGCGAGCTACAACAAACACTTATCACGCGTGGAACCTTAATAGCTTTGTTTGCCAATATTGGTTGTTATATTAGTTTTTCACTAGGGGCTGAGGAGCGCTTAATTGATAAAATTCAGGCAGCTGCTTTTGTTAATCCTAAAGATCAGGCTATTTTATCAAGGCGCTTAAATAAAGACGTAAAAGCCACTGTTTACGACTTTAAAATACTCCTACAAACCTTTTTAGGTATTCAGCGCAGCCAACAAGTATTGGCCCATTACGCACTCGCCCATCACTTAAGCGATAATAACGCACACCCAGAACCTGAATTTATAGCCTACTGCGAACGCGCTTTAACAGGCGTGCTGGGCGCATCGTCGGCTCAAGCATTAATACACACGGTATCGTCAGGTAAGCGCATGGCGTTTGAAGAAGTTGTAAACTTTTTTGACGAGACCACACAAGCGCTGCAGTTTAATCAAAACCTGTTATTTACCTCACTCGAAAATTTAAGTCATGGTATTTCGGTTGTCGATAAAGATTTAAAGCTAGTGGCTTGGAATAAGCGCTACAGCGAAATGTTCGGCTACCCTGAAGGGTTTTTAGAAGTAGGCCAACCCATAGAAGATATTATTAGATACAACGCTAACCGGGGTGAATGTGGCCCTGGCGAAATAGAGCGCCAAGTAGAAAAACGTGTGCAGCATTTAAAATACGGCAGCTCGCATCACTTTATTCGCCACCGTCGTAATGGCCAAGTATACGAAATGATTGGTAATCCGCTGCCCGATGGCGGATTTGTTACCAGCTTTTCGGATATTACAAACCACATAAGTACGCAAAATGCGCTTGAAGAAGTAAACATGGATCTTGAAAACCGCATAGAAGCGCGAACTCAAGAAGTGCAAACCATTAATAGAGACTTACAAGCTCAAATAGATAGCCGTGTACAAACCGAGCAAGCACTTACTTTAGCCAAACGAGAAGCAGAGCAAGCCAACGACAGTAAAACGCGCTTTTTAGCACTGGCGAGCCACGATATTTTACAGCCGTTAAACGCAGCACGTTTATACCTTGCTGCCATTGACGAAAAGCAACTCGACAGCACTAACCAAAACAGCTTTGAAAAACTAGGCGACAGTCTCGATTCAACCGTGCATTTAATGTCTGCATTACTTGAAATAGCCAAGCTAGAACAAGGCGCTATGACCCCAACCCCTCGCCACTTTTATATCGAAGATATTTTAGCGCCACTGCAAAGTGAATACGCTATTTTATCAAGTGATAAAGGGCTTAAACTTAGTGTGCGTTCACACCAGCAAATTGTGCACAGCGATATAACCTATTTGCGCCGAATTATTCAAAACTTGGTCTCTAATGCAGTAAAATACACCGATAACGGCCGTGTATTAATTGCCTGTAGAAACCGTAAACACAATTTACGAATAGAAGTATGGGATACAGGCCCAGGTATTAGCGAAGTTGAGCAAGCTAAAATATTTAACGACTTTTACCGTGTTGAGTCGGGCGATAACAAAGGCGTAGGCTTAGGCTTGGGTGTTGTAAAACGTATGGCTGACTTATTAAGTTTGCCGCTTGATGTTCATTCTGAGCCTAATAAAGGTAGCCGTTTTAGCATTGAAGTACCTTATGGCGATGAGCAGTTTGTGCAACAAAAAAGTACGACAAACAGCCTAATAGAAAACCGTGCAGCAATTAATATTGTTGCCGTGGATGACGACCCTGAAAACCTAGCAGCAATGGCAAGCTTACTTAAAAAGTGGCAAGCTAATTACACCTTGTTTGATAACGTAGATAATGTACTGGCGCATGCTAAACAAAACCGTGCACCCGATGTTATTTTAATGGACTATCAATTAGGTAGTGATTGCGATGGCATAACGCTAATTAAAACCCTGCGCGAAATTTGGCAAAGCCAAGTACCCGCTATTTTAATTACCGCAGTGCGCGACACCGAGCTTAAGCAAGAAACTAAAGCTGCTAATATTCATTATTTAAGTAAGCCAATTAAACCGGGCAAACTAAAAGCATTGCTTAATCACAGTACATAATAAGCTAGTAAAAAGTGATCTAGTTAAAAGTATTCTAGTTAAAAGCTATCAAGTAATAGCGTAAAACAAAAAGCCCAGTATCTTCACTGGGCTTTGCTTTATAAAGTGCTCATAAAGTTAAACTGGATTTACTCGGCTTCTAAGCTTTTGGAACAACCAACTTAGCCCCACCAACGAAAGCCCTAAACCAATAAACGAAAGCGCTTTAAGCAACCCCTCCAAATTAGCCATATCAATTAAGAACACTTTAACAATAACTGCAGCTAGTAAGCCTAAGCCTACTTTTTGTATTAATAACTGGTTTTTTAAATGACCAAAAATAACAGTACTCGCACCCATTACTAACCAAATGACAGAGTAGCTATAAAGTTCGGCGTTACTTGCGCCTTTTGATAAGTAAATGTAAGGACCTTGCCAGTATTGGCGAATAAAGCTGTTTATTGCCAATAATATAAAGCCACCCGCAACGGCCAATATAAATGGCGTAGCTTTAGCATTTATTGGTTTTACAAGCTTGACCAGCCAAAGCGTTAATCCTGCAGGTACTAGCCACAATAGTAATAACCAGTTAAATATTGGCAACTCACCTATGTAAAGTGATTCAAATAATGGGTTGTCGTCAAGCAGTGTTTTAATAGCTAAAAGCCCTGCTAACCCCGCAAGTGCAAAGCCCGCCACTTGGTATAACTTAGCTAAAGTACCGGCAAGTTTTGCTCTGTGTAAGTACACACACCCTAATGCCAGCCAGTTACAGGTAAGGAGTATTTGTTCGTAAAAGTTAAGTGAATCAAATTGCGGATAATGCCCTACTAGCTGATAACTTGTTTCGGTGGTAATAAAAAGCGCTAAACAATGAAGCGCCGCACCTTCGAGCCATATTTTAAGTTTTGATGAGTCAAAGCACTTAGCTGCGGCAAAAAATAACACGATACATAACGGATAAACCACAATACTCCAATGCAAACCAAATACTGTTAGCGCATCGTAGCTTGGCGTCCAAGGTGAAAGCGTAAGGCGCAGTAATAACGCAGCAACCAAGGCTTTTATAGGCCAATGCGGCATAGGCACGCTATAGCGTTTAATAAGTACGCTTATAAGTAATACTTGTACAGCAAGTGCAATAGTTAAACCGCTGTCACTTAGTAGCATGGTAATTGCTAACGTAATATTGGCATTAGCGCCTACCCAATAAGTAAAACGCTGAAATAGCGTTGTATTATGCTGCGCGAGCTTTATTAAAATAGCCGCCACTACAAACAATACAACGGCCCAGAGTGGATATGCAGTACTTAACGCAGAATTAGGAATAAGTGCATATAAGGTCCCTATCATTACAAATACGCTAAATGCTCCCGTAACATGAAATGCTAAACGCTTAATCTGTTGTTTACCGTAATAAAGTCCAAAAGCGGTAAGTAACAATCCGAGTAATAAGCCCAAACCATACTCATTTTTGAATATAAAGAGTGCGTCATCAAATAGGTTTGGCGAAAGATGCGTGCGTTCAGCGCCTATCACTAATAGCGTTGAAATAACTAACGCTACGCCCTGCCAAATATCCCAGCGGCTATTTTTAAGTACTAAAAATAGCATCAGTACAATACATAACACGCCGATTGTTTGCCACTGCATATTGAAGTGACTTATTAGCATGGTAAATATTAAGGGCGCTATAAAGGAGAGTAATAATGCATGATCAGGAAGCACTTTAATTAAGCGTTTTAAACTGTGCGGACGGTGCTCAATAACACTCAATTTTAAGCCCAATCGCGGTATAGCAATTAACCCTACAATGCTAAGTAAAGCAAACGTCCCCATCAACCAAACGGTATTAATTTTAAGTAGCGTAAAACCAACTAAATACCAGCCAATGTGCCCTGCCCATAATAAATACCACAACCAAGCTCGCTGTACTTTATGTGCAACTAACGCAGCCGACAAACTTACAAAGCCAACATACATAAATAATGTAAACAAGTTACCACTGCCAGTGCTAACCCATATTGGTACACTATAAGCACCAATAATACCTAATACAGCCAATAATGGGCCTAACCTAAGCGCCATTGCACTTGCACTAATCGCAATAACTGCCAGTGCAAAAAATGCCACGGTAGGGCTAAGCATATAGTAGCTACTGTAAGCTAAAAGCGTTAAAGCAAAACAGGTAATAAACCCGCCGCTTGCAAGCGCTGCGGGTATGTAGTTATTAAAGCCTTCAAATACAATGCGTTTATGATGTAAATAAGCCGCGGCTGCAATTAAGCTAAGCCCAAATAAACCGCCTAAACTCAACCTCATTACTGGCGAGAGTAATCCCGCTTCTAGGCTGTATTTAGCTAAAAATATGCCCCCAAACGCAAGCGCTATTGCGCCTATCCAGGTCATCCAGTTCTCTTCAAACCCTGCGCGTAGTTTATTAAAGAGTAACTCTATGGCTGATGCTTTAGCTGGTTTGGCTTTTTTAGGAGGTGCTGATGGCTGATTTATTACAGGTGGTGACACGCTTTGGGGCGTTAAGTTTGACCGTGCTTTATAAGCGATTGGCTCAGACCTTGAAAGCGCTACCTGAGCAGTAGATGCTTCGCTTTGAGGTTCACTTTGCGATATCGGTTTATGTGTTTGTAAGTGTGTGACTTTGGCCCTTAAAACAGCAACTTCTTGTTTTAATCCATTTAACTGCACTAGCGCTATTAAGCCGCAAATAGCACCGGCAACTACAACCAGTATTGCTATAACGGCTAACCCAACTAAATCATCCATGGCACACTCTTATTAATAATTATGCCCTGAGTGTACCTAATTATTAATAAGTAGGTAAATTTTGTTCGATAAAAAAGCCTAAGCACTTAAAGTACTTAGGCTTTACGCTACTTAATATATTTAGGGTTATTCAACACTATCGGTGATAGTGCGCTCTAGGGTCATTTTATAACCTGAGCTTGTTGTTTCATCATGCTCTAAAATCAATATGTAATTACCCTCTTGTGTAAAGTCCATATCGCTTTGTTGAATAAGCACAATTTGCTGACCGTTGTCTTCATATACAGCATAAACAGTGTAAACTTCGTTATCTACAACCTGCTCTTCTTGATCGTATCTATCTAAACCATCAACTACGTTACTGGTGTCATCTACCGTTTCGCCGTTAAGTGTAAAGTATACATCAACATCTGAAACCGATTGTCCTGCATAGCTTTCAATTAGGTTTACAACCGATACTGTATGGCTGTAACTACTTGGCGTTAGGTTTTCTTCAACGCTCATCATACGTAGACCGTTATCAACGTCGTTATAAAAAATACCCACCGCACTTTGCTCACGCTCTAGCGTCATTAAAAAGTTATCGGCAAGCTTTGTGCCTTCTTCGTCGTACATCGCTACGCTGTAACTATTAGGCGAAAGTTCAACATAGTCTGTATACGAATCACTAGCGACTGTATTTGTTGTATTTACAGTTGTGCCACGTGTAGCCGAAAAGCTAACTGGCGAGTAGTCATCAATCGTATTTATAAAACGTAATTGCCCCAACGCAGATTGGTGCTTAAGCTCAGTAACGTAATTATTATCGGTTACTACATCAAGCGTAATACCGCCTTCTTCTGTTGCATAACTTGGGCGGATCATTGCTACATAGCTTGCTTCGTCGTATAAATAAACAGATGACGACTCGTACACAACATCACTGCTGCCCGCTTGAGTTATATAAATAGTGTAATAACCTTCATCAATGCTTTGCAGGTCTAACTCACTTAAATATTGAGCCGATGAAAAAAGTGTCGCGCTTTCAAATACGCCATCATCAGTTGCTAAGTAAATATCGTAGTTAGTGTCTTCCCCTGCAATATTATAAAACCCTAAGTTAAACTCACCCGTATCGCTTGTGATAGGTACGCTAAGCTCTGTAAATGTAGGTTCATCGAAGTTGCCGCTCATTACTACTAACTGTGTTTTGTCACCTTTAATAGAAATTTCTTGGTCGCTAATTGTTATATAGCTGTCGTTAGCATCTAGGTATTCAAAACTTACATCATAAGTACCTGTACTGTAGTTATGGCGAGTAGTTACATCGGCAAAATCAGCGCCTGAACGCTCTGTTTCTTCAACAAACAAACGCGTGTATGGGCTATTGTAAGAGCCGTTATACAATTGGATGTAACCTGTAGAGCTTGAGCTATCATCAGAGCCACAGCCCGACAAAATAGTAATTAGACTTAAGGGTAATGCAGCTTTTAAAAGGGAGTTGGTCATTAAGGTTATTCCTTATTATTAATATCTCCATTATGACCCAAACATTCTATTTTAATTTCATGATTTACAAAGCATTACCCTCACTGACATTTCCTTACGAAAACGTTAAAAAGTGTAGTAAATGTGCAAACAATAAGGACGTGTTTTTATATAATTAAAAACGCTTACGGGGCAACTTCAAAACGATCTCGACCATTCTTTTTAGCTAAATATAAAGCTTGGTCAGCGCGTTTCATTACTTTATCTAAAGGCTCATTAGGCGTTTGCATTGCAACACCAATGCTTACTGTTAAGTGGCGAGAATTTTGAACATTTATGGTGTGCGCAATGGTAATTAATTGTTTTGAAAAATCACACGCTTGCATCATATTATTTGTAGGCAAGTAGCCGCCAAACTCTTCACCGCCGAGGCGAGCAAATTTGTTTTTATACGTAAAAGCATTGTCGTATTTAGTTGCTAGTTCTTTAAGCACTACATCACCTACGTCATGACCAAATTCATCATTAATTGCTTTAAAGTGGTCTATATCGATAATTAAAATAACGAAAGGTGAGAGCTGAGCATCTTTAGCGTGCTGATAAAAATAACGTCTGTTATGCACCTTAGTTAAATCGTCAATGATTAGCTCACGCGCTAATCGGTTATTGATACTTTGTACAAAGCGCATCGTTTTAAATAAACCATAGGAAGTTAAAAGCATGCCGCTGGTTCTGCATAAGTCTTCAAAATAAATACTTACCCAGTAAGGCTGCACAACTAACTCATCTAGTACATCAGCAGTAGCTCCAATACTCCAAAGTAATAAACCTAAACTAGAAAAAATATATGCCTGCTTAGATAGTTCAGAGCATTGGACCATCCAAAATAAAAATACAAGTACAATTAAATTAATAAAATCGGTGGTAAAACCGTAAACATTGTTTTGAACTTGCAAGGGAGGGAAGTTGGTTAGGGAGTAGGCTGAAAAAATAGCAATATAGATCAATAAAGCTAAACTTAAAACTTTATTGATCAAAGGCATTTTATAAAAATTAGAAAGTTTAACGGTAAGTTTTACAGTTTCAATCATATTAATTGCTAGGTTTTTCAGTACTTCATTTAAAAACTATAGCACAATAATAAAAACCCTCGCGAAGATAAAACCCACAATACCCCCCAAATTTATACTTAAACTACGGTACTAAGTCCCCACAATCCCAATACTAAAATAGTAATGCCAATCATAGCCTTAGTTTTATGTTTGCTAATGATTCGCTCTGCTTCATTACCTGCATAATAAACAATAATGGCCAAGCCAAAGTAACGAATAGAACGCGCGATACCCGAAGCCAATAAAAATAGCCAAATAGAGTACTTAGTCGCGCCTGCTGCAAGCATCGCTATTTGAAACGGAATAGGCACTATGCCCAGTGTTATTACAAACCAAAAACCTTGATCTTGCATTTGTTGTTTAACGTTTTCAAATTGCTCAGGGCTCGAAAACGTATTAATAATCCAATCGCCAACCGCATCAAATAAATAATAACCTAACGCATAGCCAAACAATGCACCCACTATGCAACCTAAAGTCGCCATTAACGCGATAAGCCATAGTTTTTCACGACGAGCCTGCATTAACGGCACTAATACAGCCTCAAGTGGAATAGGCACTATGGTTGACTCTAAAAACGACGCCACTGTAATACCGCTAAGCATATGCTTAGAATCAATAAAATTACGTGTTTTTTCTTTTAGCTTTTTTTGAATGGCCATAGTAAATCCTTTTCACTTATAAATAAGAACAAGAGTATTCAATGAGCTAATAATTACATATTTAGGTTAATACACGCTGAAAACAGTGTACTAAATTTATCAGGTTCTAATGCATTAACAAATTAGTAATATCTATAATAATATTTTATTATGTGCGCATGTAGTTAGATTCCCTATCACAGTAGTTATTAATTTATGCAAAGTGCGCGTTTTATTCCCTTTAGAAAGCAAGATATTGTTGATATGTGTAGCCAAGAGCTCAATAACAACACACAACAAACATCGTTTAAACAATTCTGCGATTTACTAGCAAGCCTTATTCATTACGATTACCACGCAACACTTGAATCACTTAAAAACAACTACGCCCCTTTTGATCCCAACAGTGACACGCGATCGTTAGCGCCAGTATCGGCTGATCAAAAAGCGCAGTGCCAACGTGAGTTTGCTAAAGATTTTGCCAAGGTGCTTAATGCCGCTAATTTTGAAGTGATCACCAATGAAGACTTACAAGATGCATTAAATGAAGAGTCGCTATTTAAGGTGCGCCTTGAAGTTGAATTTGACGACTTTGAAGAAGTCGTATTTTATCGCCGTGGCGAGTCGCAACTCACTGAAACGATTACCAGCTTTTGGGGCCTTCGTAAAAAGCCGCTGCACTTTACTAATTACGACCGTGTTGCTGTGTTTATTCGCTTTAAAGATAGCGCTTATTTTAAAGCTAAAAATAAAACACCAATGGGATTTGAGCCAAGTTCAACCATAGTAAAGCTGTTTCAAAATGTACCAAAGGCCGATCTCGAAATGCTATTTCCTAATAGTGAAGTACGCATGCGCCCTATCGATAAAGCAATTATTGGCTCATCGGCTTTAGTTGGCGGTGCAGTGGTACTTATAACTAAACTTGGCGCATCAATCGTATTATTGCTTACTCTGTTTGCTTTTTGGGGTGGTTTTAGAAGTGAAGCTGTAGAAATGACCCAACAACATTTTATTACCTTTGCTATTGGCATGGGAGTATTTGGCAGCTTTATTTTTAAAGAATGGAGTAAGTTTAAAAACCGTAAAATTAAATTTATGAAAGCGCTTAGCGATAATCTCTACTTTAAAAACCTCGATAACAACGCGGGTGTTTTTCACACGCTTATTGATGCTGCCGAAGAAGAAGACATAAAAGAAGCCCTGCTTGCTTATACTTTTTTATTAAAATCAGAAAGTGGCTTAAGCGCACAAATGCTTGATGAACAAATAGAAGCGTGGTTTAAAAGCAAATACCAGTGCGATCTTGATTTTGAAATTACTGACGCGCTTGAAAAGCTGGTACGTATGCGTTTAGTAACGTGCACTAATGACGTGTATAGCGCAATAAGTTTAGACCATGCAAAAGCTATTTTAGATGAACGTTGGGATAATCTGTTTCAGTATAATTAATGTAGTATTTTTGCTAAATAATTACCCAAATAAAAAGCAGCTATAATTATAGCTGCTTTTTTGATTACACTATTAATAGCTAATACTTAAGCTAATTCAGCCTCTTTTTGCTTATTAAACTTCGCATGCACTAATTTATAAAGTGCAGGCAATATTAATAGCGTAAGTAGAGTTGATGAAATAATACCGCCAACTACCACGGTTGCCAGTGGCCTTTGTAGCTCAGCACCGGTGCCTGTATTTAGCGCCATAGGGACAAACCCTAAGCTTGCCACTAAAGCGGTCATTAATACTGGGCGCAAGCGCGAAAGTGCACCGGTTTGTATCGCATCAATTAAACTAAGCCCATCGGCTCTTAATTTTTTAATAAACGACAGCATAACCACACCGTTTAATACGGCTACGCCGCTTAGGGCAATAAAGCCAACGCCTGCCGATATTGATAACGGCATATCGCGTAGCAATAACGCAAGCACACCACCGGTAAGCGCAAGTGGTACGCCGCTAAATATAATTAACGAATCACGCAGCGATCCAAAGGCGCTGTACAATAAGCCAAATATAAGTAATAAAGTAACCGGCACCACCAGCGATAAACGCTTACTTGCTGATTCTAATTGCTCAAACGTGCCGCCATATTCAATCCAATAACCACTTGGTAAATTAAGATCTGAATTTAAAGCCGCCTGCGCATCACTTACAAAGCTTGCTAAATCGCGCCCCTCTACATTTGCAGTTACCACTACGTTACGTTTGCCGCTTTCACGGTTTATTTGATTAGGCCCTTTTTCAATGCTGATTGTCGCCACTTCGCCAAGCGGTACAAATGCAAGGTCTGGGTTAGCACTTTTTGGCACTGCCACCGGCAAACGCGCAAGCTGTGTTATATCCCTAGACCAGCGTTCATCCAAACGCACTAATAACGAAAAGCGTTTATCGCCCTCAAAAATAAGCCCTGTTTGCACACCGCCTACCGCAGCGCTCACACTTTGCTGTATATCGGTTACGGTTAAACCTAGTAGCGCCATATGATCGCGAAGCGGCGTAACCGAAAGCGTTGGCAAACCTTCCATTTGCTCAAGGCGTACATCGGTTGCACCTGTTATGTTTTGCACCAAGGCTGTGGCTTTTTCGCCGTACTGTTTTAATGTTGATAAGTCATCGCCATAAATACGCACTGCAACATCGGCGCGCACACCGGCTATTAACTCGTTAAAGCGCATTTCTATCGGCTGCGTAAATTCATAGTTATTACCTGGCACTTCATTTACTAAATGGCGAATTTGCTTAACGAGTTCTTCTTTAGATAAAGTAGGATTTGGCCATTGATCGCGCGGTTTTAACATTAAAAAAGTGTCGGCAACGTTAGGTGGCATCGGATCGTTTGCTACATCGGGCGTACCAATTTTTGAAAATACTTTTTCAACTTCAGGTATGGCTAAAATGGCTTGCTCTAGCTCTTTTTGCATTTTTACCGATTGCTCAATACCGGTACCGGTAATACGCAGTGCATGCATGGCTATATCGCCCTCATCTAGCTGCGGTAAAAACTCAGCGCCCATATTTTTAACTTTAAAGCCAAGTGCAATCACTAAAACACCCGCAATACATACCATCACCCACGGTAACTTAAGCGATAGACCAAGTAGCGGTTTATAGCCTTTTTTAATACCGCGCATAACTGCATTTTCGCTTTCACTCACCTTGCCACGTACAAATACCGCAATAGCGGCAGGTACAAAGGTAACGGCAAAAATAAGTGCGCCAACTAGTGCGGCAACAACGGTAAATGCCATTGGCTGAAACATTTTGCCCTCAACCCCGCTCAGTGCAAATAACGGTAAATACACCAGCATAATAATTAAAATGCCAAACACGGCAGGGCTGAACACTTCTTTAGTGGCGGCGGTTACCACATTTAAACGCTCGTTTAATGTAAGCAACCTGCCATGTTTATGCTGAGCCATACCGAGTTGACGCAGGCAGTTTTCAACCACAATAACAGCGCCATCAACAATTAAACCAAAGTCGATTGCGCCTAGACTCATTAAATTACCCGATACCCGATTACCCACCATACCTGTAATGGCAAATAACATACTCAGTGGAATAACCATTGCCGTAATCAATGCGCCAGTTACGTTACCCAGTAGTAGCAGTAAAATAACAACCACTAATACAGCACCTTCGAACAGATTAGTTTTTACAGTTTCTATGGTTTTATCAACAAGGGTTGTACGGTCATAAACTGCCTCAACCACAACACCTTCAGGCAAGCTTAGCTGTACGTCTTTAAGTTTATTTGCCATGGCTTTTGCAACTACGCGGCTGTTTTCGCCAATTAACATCATGGCAGTACCGAGTACGGTTTCCTCGCCATTATAAGTGGCTGCGCCTGTTCTGAGCTCTTTTCCTAAACGCACGTTAGCCACATCTTTTATGCGAACGGGTGCATCATCTCGCTTAGCAACAACCGTGTTGGCTATATCATCAATGCTTTTTAATTGCCCTGGTGAGCGCACTAAATATTGCCCATCAAAGCGCTCTATAAATCCGGCACCTTGATTGCTGTTATTTAATTTAAGAGCAGTAATAACATCGCTTAGCGTGAGCTTGTAAGCAAGTAGTTTTTCGGGCATTGGCGCTACTTGGTACTGGCGCTCAAAGCCACCTTGGCTGTTTATTTCGGTAACGCCTTTCACTTTTAAAAGCTGCGGGCGAATAACCCAATCTTGCAAAGTACGTAAGTCTTCTGCACTAAATGGGGTTCCATCGCCTTTTAATGCGTCTTTATTTGCATGCACCGAGTAAGTAAAAATCTCCCCTAGGCCACTGGCAATTGGCCCTAAGTTTGGCTCAATATTGGCAGGTAAATCTGAGCGAATACTTTGAATGCGCTCACTAATTTGCTGGCGCGCCCAGTAAATATCGGTGCCTTCGTTAAAAATAACGGTTACTTGCGAGAGCCCATAACGCGAAATCGAACGAGTATAATCAAGCTTTGGTATGCCCGCCATCGCAGTTTCGATTAAATAGGTAATGCGCTGCTCGCTCTCAAGCGGGGTAAAACCAGGCGCTTTGGTATTTATTTGCACTTGCACGTTAGTAATATCGGGTACGGCGTCAACCGCTAAGTTTTGTGTGTTGTATACGCCAAATCCTGCAAATAAAAGCGTTAGTGCAAGCACCATCATGCGGCGTTTAACCGCAAAAGAAACTATCCAGTTAATCATGCTGTCTCCTAGTGTGAGTGGCTAGCGCCGCTTTTTAAAATATCTGCTTTTATTACATAACTGTTCTCAGTTACGTACTCACTATTAACAGAAAGTCCTTCTAACACTTCAACCCATTCACTATTTTTAGCACCGAGCTTTACAGCGCGTACTTCAAAAACATTACCGCTTTTAATAAACACGCTAGATTTACCGTTAAATTCCTGAATAGCAGTCGCTTTAACGCGTACAGCCGCATTTATATTTGCAGTGCTAATATCGCTATTAACGTGCATGCCTGGTCGCCAATGCCCGTCTGGATTTTTAAGCTCAACCCGAGCGCGCGCAATATGCCCGCCGCTCATCATTGGCGCGATAAAAAACACCTCGCCTTGCGCGTTTAAATGATGATGTAAGTCGTACACTTTAGCGTTTTGACCTATGGCTAACTTTTCAATATTTTCAGGAAATGCCGATAACTCAACCCATACCGTTTTTAGATTTACTATTTGCATTAGCGCACTACTGGCAAGTTCGCCGCGTTTTAAATACTGCTCGGTAATAACGCCGGTTATCGGGCTTTTTATGATGTAATTTTGCAGTGTTTCGCGGTTAGTTACGCTTGCAAGCTTGTCGCCTTTTTTAACGTTTTGACCAATGCTGGCAAATATATCGTTAACTAAACCGGTGTAAGGCGCCATTACTTCAACAGTGCCGTGCGCTGTTGGCGCTATTACACCAAATAAAGTATCAGTTAGCTCAACTGCGCCGCTCTTTGCGGTCTCAGTTTTAATACCAGCGCGCTCAATTGCTTGCTCGCTTAATGTGGTGCGCCCTTCTTCTTGCTCATAATGATAATTTATTTCGGCCCCTTTATACTTAGCGATAACATCAAGCTTAAATGAGTGCGGCTCGTTTACACTTACGGTACTTACTAAATAGTCATCTTCAGCTTTAAAGCGAACAAGCTGTGGTTTTTCACTTAAACGCTGCACATTAATAGTTACGCTTAACTGGTTTATATCAACGGCTTTATTATTATCAAAGCCATAAATTCGCAGTTCCGTATTGCCTGCAAACTGCGTTAATTTAAGCTCTAAATCAAGTTTGTTATTGGTTAGTAAAAATCCGCCGTGAGGACCTTTTTCTGCGTGTTCATCTTTATGACCTTCTTCGTGACTTTCTTCATGATTGTCGTCAGATGCCATAGCCGTGCTACTAAATAGCGGGAATGCAAACAGCTGGGTAATTAATAATGCGATAAGAGTTTTATTCATGATTGATGAGTCTCGATTAAAGGTTGGCCAGTTAAACGCTCTAGAGTAAGTAGCACTTGATATAGCTCGCTATGAGTGGTGATAAGTGCGCGTTTAGAATCAAATAAAGCTTGTTGAGCGTCGAGTAATTGCAATACCGAAATTTGCCCTTGCTGATAACTTTTTAAGCTTTGCTTTATAAGCGTTTGCGCCTGTGGAATAACCTGCTGCGTTAACAGCATTGCTTGCGCAGCTTTACCTTGGTAATACGCGTACAAGGTGCGTATTTGCTGGCGAAGTTGAATACGTAACTGCCCTTGCTGCTCATTCAGCAGTGCAAGCTGGCTTTGAGCCGCTTCAATATTACCGCTGTTAGAATTACTCAGTTGTAGCGGCATAGAAAACGAAAATACAAACGAGCTGGCATCTGTTTGTTGGTTATAACGCACGCCGCCGCTAAGTGTTAAATCACTTTCCCCGTTTGATTTTTGTAGCGATAAGTTAGCCGTTTGCTGCATATATTGCTGCTGTAACAAAGCAAAGTCTGGTGCTGTATTTACTGCATCAAGTAATGCTTGCTCATTTTTAAGCTCAGTAATTATAGATAAATCCCCAGCATAATAATCACTGAGTAATTGCTTTTGCCAAAGCTCATTTAGTGCTAAGCGCGAGCGCTCAAATTCACTTTGTAGCATTACGGTATTTAGATCTACTTGGCTTAATGCGTAGCGCATACGTGTTACATCAGCTTGTGAAACTGCGCCCGCTTCAGCGCGTTTTTCTATTGCCTTAAGCGCCTGCTTAACAGTACTTTTACGCTCACTATTTAAAGCTATTAACGCCTGAAACTTAAGTACTTGGTAATAACGCTCAGTAGTAGTAGCAAAAAGCGCTAAGCGCGTATTTTTATACTCAATTGTTTGCGCTTTTATATTTGCAGTCGCGTAATTAACGCGGTTCTGCCGTTTATCGCCAAGCTCTATTAATTGACTCAGTGCAAGTGTGTACTGCGCCCCCGAAAATGCATGGGAGCCGTGGGTCCCTAAAAAATTTTCAGCTTCAAAACTCATCTCTGGATTAGGTGCAAGCGCAGCCTGGGTTTTAAGCGCACTCAATATTTTTTGATGATAAGGGTAGCGTTTAAGCTGTAAGTTTTGCTGCTCAGTATTTGTAAGCGCTTGCTTAAGGGTTAATACTTTTTGATTTTCGCTGTTAGCAAATGCGCTAAATACAGGCAATACGCACAGTAGTGCCACCAGCATTATTGGTTTTTTATTCATATAGCGTGTCCGTTTTTAACAAACAGTGGGTGTTTTACAAATCGTAAGCACCCTAAATAGGCAAAATAGTACCTTTAACGCATATAAGCGCAGGCAATAAAATGCACTGAAATTATCTAAAAAAATAATTAAACTAGCTAAGTGAATTAGGCGGCGGAACATCTGGCGGATAATTTAAGCCTTTGTAACAAGCAGGCTGCGTTGCTTGGCTTTGCTCAGGACTTATTGGATGATTTAGCGTACTGTAGTAACCACAGTGGCAATGTTGATGGGCATGAATTTCAGTAGGTGATTGAGCGTCTTCATCTTCTAAACTTGTTTGAGAATGAATATGGGTAACGTGATCGACTTCTTCTTGTAAATGATACACGGCCGCGTCACAGCTAATAAAGCTGTGTACAAGCACTAGGAGTATCACGACTAAAAAGTAGTTTGAGCGCATTGCGACCTATAAAATCCAAAAATACAATTAACAACGCACGCACAATACATTAAACACTTCAAAAAGTAACGAGCTACTTTCTATACATTGATGGCGACATACCCACCGACTTCTTAAAACGTTTGGAAAAAATAAAAATATTAGAATACCCCACATAACTTGCCACATGAGAAATTGGCCAAGCCGTGTTTAACAATAAGTTTTTAGCCCGTTCAATGCGTAAATAAATAAGTTGTTGTATTGGGCTTTTACCAAATTGCGCTTGGCATAAACGATGCAAATGCGGCGATGAGTAATGCACATGTTCGCACATTACCTCTATTGTCCAATTGAACTGCAAGCGCTTGTCTACCTCTTCAAACAAACTAATTAAACGGTTATGCGCCGCACCCTGTGAGTTATTTTGCAGCGTAGCATTTAAGTAATGACTTAAAATAGGCATGACGCTTTCGCGTAAATTAGCATTAGGCTCGCTATATAAAAGCTCCATAGCCAGGTGTAACGGCTCAAGCTTTTGATCGGTTAACACCAATGCTTGCGCTAAGTTTAAATGTTGCCAACGTTTAGTGTTTGCAAGGTTTAACCAAATAATATCCCAATGTTCAGCATCAATTTTAACTTCAAAGCTTTGCTTAGCGGGTAGCACAATAAGTGTATTGGCATTGAGCGTGTACTGCTCATTTTGTGTGGTTAATTTACCCTGCCCCGCGAGCGTATAAAAAAGTGTATGTTCTAATGGCGCTGTACGTGCTACGCAATAACGACCCGATAGGTTTGAGCAACCCGCAAGTGCTATTTCAAGGTTTGGCATTTGCGCGAGCGTTTGTGAATCAATAAAGCGTTCTATACAACGCGGACCAATATCGAGTATGTCTTTAATGTTATAGCGCATAATTACAATGATAGTTTTGGATAAATAAAAGAGAGCTTTAAGCATAACCCCTGCGATTATTTTTAGCTATATTTAGCGCATTATAATTGCCCGCTTATGCAATAGGATAAACATGACCTCTTTACAGCACATAATTAATCGCCGCGATTGGGAAAACCCAATTTCAGTACAAGTTAATCAAGTAAAAGCGCACAGCCCACTCAATGGTTTTAAAAGCGTTGAACATGCCCGTACTAACACACAATCGCAAAAGCAAAGTTTAAACGGTCACTGGGATTTTAAATTATTTGATAAACCCGAAGCGGTCGATGAGTCGTTGCTAAGTAAAACACTAAACAGCGACTGGCAAAGCATTACTGTGCCTTCTAACTGGCAATTACACGGTTTTGATAAACCTATTTACTGTAATGTTAAATACCCGTTTGCAGTTAACCCGCCTTTTGTACCAAGCGATAACCCTACAGGCTGTTACCGCACTGAATTTACGATTACGGCGGATCAATTAGCTCAGCGTAATCATATTATTTTTGAAGGCGTTAACTCGGCGTTTCACCTTTGGTGTAACGGGCAATGGGTGGGTTATTCACAAGATAGCCGCTTGCCAAGCGAGTTTGATTTAAGCGAACTGTTAGTTGCAGGCACCAACCGTATTGCCATTATGGTTATTCGCTGGAGCGATGGCAGTTACTTAGAAGATCAGGACATGTGGTGGCTAAGCGGTATTTTTCGCGATGTTAACTTACTTACAAAACCGCAAAACCAAATACGTGATGTGTTTATAACCCCCGATTTAGACGCTTGCTACCGTGATGCAACGCTACATATAAAAACCGCGATTAATGCGCCAAATAACTATCAAGTAGCAGTGCAAGTTTTTGATGGGGAACAGGCGCTATGTGAGCCACAGATTCAAAGCACTAACAATAAACGTGTTGATGAAAAAGGTGGCTGGAGCGATGTTGTATTTCAAACAATTGATATACAAAGCCCTAACAAATGGACCGCCGAAACCCCTTACTTATACAGCTGTGTTGTAAGCCTGTTAGATGAGCAAGGCAACACTGTAGATGTAGAAGCCTACAACATTGGCTTTAGAAAAGTAGAAATGCTTAACGGGCAGCTTTGTCTAAACGGCAAGCCGCTACTTATTCGCGGCGTTAACCGCCACGAGCACCACCCAGAAAACGGTCATGCAGTTACTACCGCCGATATGATTGAAGATATTAAGCTGATGAAGCAAAATAACTTTAACGCCGTGCGTACTGCTCACTACCCTAACCATCCACGCTTTTACGAGTTATGTGACGAACTAGGTTTATACGTAGTGGACGAAGCCAATATAGAAACCCACGGCATGTTTCCTATGGGGCGTTTAGCAAGCGATCCGCAGTGGGCCGGTGCATTTATGTCGCGCTATACGCAAATGGTTGAGCGCGACAAAAACCACGCCTCAATTATTATTTGGTCACTAGGAAACGAATGCGGACACGGCGCAAATCATGATGCTATGTATGGCTGGTCAAAAAGCTTTGACCCTTCTCGCCCAGTGCAATACGAAGGCGGCGGTGCAAATACAACGGCTACCGATATTATTTGCCCTATGTACGCCCGTGTAGATACCGATATTAAAGACGATGCGGTACCTAAGTTTTCAATTAAAAAATGGTTAAGCCTACCAGGTGAAACTCGCCCGCTTATTTTATGCGAATACGCTCACGCAATGGGTAACAGCCTAGGTAGCTTTGACGATTACTGGCAAGCATTTAGAGAATACCCGCGTTTGCAAGGCGGCTTTATTTGGGATTGGGTAGACCAAGGTTTATCTAAAACTGACGAAAACGGTGAGCATTACTGGGCTTACGGTGGCGACTTTGGTGATGAACTAAATGACCGACAGTTTTGTATAAACGGGTTATTGTTCCCAGACCGAACACCACACCCTAGCCTGTTTGAAGCTAAATACAGCCAACAGCATTTACAATTTACATTGCGTGAGCAAAATCAAAACCAATACACCATTGAGGTATTTAGCGATTACGTATTTAGGCACACCGATAACGAAAAGCTCGTTTGGCAATTAATGCAAAATGGCGTGTGTGTTGAGCAAGGCGAGCAAGTACTTAATATAGCGCCGCAAAGTACGCACACGTTAACGATTAAAACTAAAACAGCGTTTGAGCAAGGTGCGCAATATTACCTTAATTTAGATGTAGCGCTAATTAACGACTCACACTTTGCAAACGCTCAACATATTATGGATACCGAGCAGTTTAAGCTAATGAACAGTAATAATTTAAACGATAAATCATTTACACCAACCTCTAAGCAAAGCGCTATAAGTGTTAATGAAACTGACTCCCACCTAAATATTGAAAACGATAAGTTTAAACTTATTTTTAACAAGCAATCAGGGCTTATAGACCAGTGGTTACAAAACGATACTCAGGTTATTAGTAGCCCACTGGTTGATAACTTTTATCGTGCGCCACTTGATAACGACATTGGTGTAAGCGAAGTAGATAACCTAGATCCTAATGCGTGGGAGGCTCGTTGGTTGCGTGCAGGTATAGGGCAATGGCAGCGCACATGTAGCTCAATTCACGCAGTGCAATCAAGTGTTGATGTACGTATTACTTGTGTATTTAATTACGAGTTTAACGGCGTGCTACAGGCTCAAACACAGTGGCTATATACACTAAATAATACCGGTAATATTAGCCTAAATATTAACGTGCACTTAAACGATATCCTGCCGCCAATGCCGCGTATAGGGCTAAGTACAACGCTTAATAAGCAAAGCGATACAAAAATAAACTGGCTAGGTTTAGGGCCTTTCGAAAACTACCCAGATCGCAAAGCCGCAGCACGTTTAGGTTATTACAGCTTGAGCTTAAATGAGCTACATACACCGTATATATTCCCAACTGATAATGGTCTGCGTAGCGATTGCCAATTACTGAGTATTAATAACTTAACCGTGACTGGCGCGTTTTTGTTTGCAGCTAGCGAGTATTCTCAAAGCATGTTAACTCAGGCGAAACACACTAACGAACTAATTGCTGATGATTGCGTACATGTACATATTGATCATCAACATATGGGGGTTGGTGGCGATGATTCATGGAGCCCAAGTACACATAAAGAATATTTACTCGAACAAAAACAGTACAGCTATTCTTTAACATTATCTGCTAAATAATTTAAACAAAAATAGCGGCCAAATTGGCCGCTGTTTTTTAAATTTATAAACGTTATTTATTAGCTAGTTTTTTAGCTAATACGTTATCAAGCGAAAAACTTCCCGCTCCTTGAATGGCAAGTGCAGCCATTACAACAAGTAACGTTAACGCATATTCGTAGCCATTGTTTGCCATAAACAAACCATGACTAATATGCACGCTAAAAATAGCAATTAGCATAGTAAAGCCAGCAACAACCGCTGCTGGGCGTGTTAATAAACCAATAACCAAGGCAATACCACCAAAAAACTCTGCACTACCGGCCATCATTGCTAACCAGTAGCCTGGCTCTAAACCAATACTCGCCATCCATTGACCTGTACCTTCAAGGCCATAACCGCCAAACCAAGCAAATAATTTTTGTGCACCATGCGCAGCTAAAATAAGGCCCACAGGCACTCGTAAAATTAATGCTGCTGCGCCTGCTTTTGAGCTAAGTAATGTGTTTAGCAATTTCATGAGTTTTAGTCCTGTTTAATTTATTTGAGCGTTAGATTTCTTCTAACCGTTGAGCACAGTTTACTATCATCATTTGCAAACATTAATACCAGCATTATTGGTTAATTATCAATGCAGTGTTTTTAATTTATTTAATACCAATTCACTTAATTAAGTGATCTATTTTGAGGATGGAAAAACGTGTTGATAACTAGGCAAAAAATTTGCTATTTAGTTGTTCTAAATGAGAATTTTTTAACGCAGATAGCGATACGTTTAGCCCCGCAAAATGATTAAGTATTATTGCGGATTGGTATAACTCACAAAAAAGCCGCTAGCTTTAAACGTTAGCGGCTTTAAGTTTTAAGTTACTTTAAAATGATTAAGCAACAGCTTGCTCTAAAATTTCGCGGCTTTCTTTAAGCGTAATAGCTTGGTTCTCACCAAGTGCTAGCATGCCATGCGCTTCAAGTTTGCCAATAATGTTGTCAATCGCAGCTGCTTTATCATCGCCATGCTCAGTAAGCACAGTTGCTACGTCAAGGCTGTGGTAAAACGCTTCAATTGCTTCAATTGTTTTCTCAGCTAAGTCGTCAGATTGCTCAAGACCAAATACGTTTTTACCCATTTGCTCAAGCTTTGCTTTTTTAACTGCAAATTGGTTGCGTAGTAAAGAAGGCTGAACAATAGCAAGTGAACGAGCATGATCAACACCGTAAGCAGCTGTAAGTTCGTGGCCAATCATGTGTGTTGCCCAATCTTGCGATACACCAGAACCAATTAAACCATTAAGTGCTTGGTTAGCTGCCCACATAAGGTTTGCACGCCATGCATCGTCTTGGTTTTCAAAGTTATCGCCCAGTGTTTTAAGCGTTCTTAAAAGCGCCTCTGCGTAACCTTCTTGAACCAATGCTGTTTCAGGGAATGTTAGGTACTGCTCACAGGTATGAACCCATGCATCTACTAATCCATTCACAAGTTGGCGCTGTGGTAATGTTTTCATTACATCAGGGTCCATAATCGCAAATTTAGGAAGTACTTCTGGTGATGCAAACGGTAGTTTTTGCTTCGTTGCTTCTTTGCTCACAACTGAGTTTTGGTTAGACTCTGAACCCGTTGCAGGCAATGTTAATATTGCACCAATTGGTAATGCACTAGTAATAGTGTGCTTACCAGTAGGAATATCCCAACCTTCTCCATCATAAACTGCAGATGCTGCAATGTATTTAACGCCGTCGATTACTGAACCGCCGCCTACACCTAGTACAAAGTCGATGCCTTGTTCTTTACAAATTTTTACTGCTTGGTCTAGTACTTCTATAGTTGGGTTAGCGCCTACACCCGAAAATTCAACCCAGTCAAAGCCTTCAAGTGCTGCTGCAACTTGGTCGTACACGCCGTTCTTTTTAATTGAACCGCCGCCGTACACTACAAGTACTTTTTGATCCTTTGCGATCAAATCAGTTAGTGAGGCAATTTGTTCTTGGCCGAACTGGATAAGTGTTGGGTTTACGTAGCTAAATTTCATTATTTTGCTCCTAGGTGACGGTTAAATACTAAATATAATGCTTAGTTACTCACTAAGCTAAACTTCAATGAGTGCATATTAGTGGCAAAACAAACATAAAAAAAGCCCAATAACTCGCAAAATCTTGCCTAAAACTGTCAACATTGATATTTTAAGCAAAATTCGTACGATAGTAGATGCTTTAATGTCCTCAATAGCCAACATGATGCAAAAATTTGCAGAGCACAATAATTTACTTAACTTTGAAGGCAACATGGAAACCATTATTCCAGGTGTGTATTTTCATCGTGCAAGTAAAAGCTCGCCGCGCCAGCCACTTATATATAACTCAGGTATTATTATTGTTGGGCAAGGACATAAGATAATTCATTTTCCTGATCATCAAATAAAATATGGTGAAGGCGACTACCTTGTTTTAGGTGTGCCTGTGCCACTTGAATGCGAAGCTTTTACCGATAACAACCTACCTGTTATGGGTATTGTTATAGATATAAACCCGGTAATGTTACATAAATTAGTAAACCAAATTGGTACACATAAGCCATTCACTACTGGGCAAATGAGTGGCGTTCAATCGGCTAAAATAGATGGCGCAATGGAGCAAGTAACACACCGTTTACTTAGCGTGCTTAATAACCCCATTGAGGCTGACGTTTTTGGCGAAGATATAGTAAAAGAATTGGTATATCGTGTACTTTGTGGGCCACAAGGACATACTTTAATAGGGCTTGCTATGCATGATGGGCATTATGCGCGTATCGCCCGTACGCTCTCAACTATGCACAGTAGTTATGCCAATCAAATTACAGTTGAAGGATTAGCTGAAGATGTAAACATGAGCGTATCGTCGTTCCATCGTGCTTTTAGGCAAGTAACGTTTGAGTCACCTTTGCAGTATTTAAAAAAAGTACGCTTAGCTAAGGCTAAAGAGCTTATAACCACTAGTGGAAGTAAAGCCAACGAAGCTGCATTAAAGGTTGGCTATACGAGCCCATCGCAATTTAGCCGCGAATTTAAACGCCACTTTAATAAAACACCTAGTGAAATGTTAACTCAACTACATAGCTAAAGATAATGGTCTTAGAGATGTAAATTAACCGAGCGAGTTAATCTTAAGCACTGCTTTTTTGGTGTTTAGCAAAGCTTGCTTAGTAAATTGGCGATTAATAAGTTGGCTAAAAATAATAGTAAATAACGTTGAGCAAATGGCAGCTGTTGCGTACACCTGCCAAATCATAAAATTATGTTTTAACATAAACGCAATCACCGCAAAAAATACACACCCACCTAATGAACCAATAATACCGCCATTAAGAATTTTAAACGTTGAGGCTTGTTTGTCACTAAAGTGGGCAACACTGCCCATTACCGCCAAAATAACCGGAAAGGTAGAGATTAACCCGCTCCACGCAGACCCTATATGCTGTGATATAAACGTAACAAGCACGATAAAGCTCGTCACTAATATCATTTTTACCGGAAGCTCCCAGCGGGCATTTAATGGTTTTGCATCAACTGATATATTTAGCTTTGTAGAGATAATAGTTAAACCGAGTAAAATACAAAGCGAAACCACACTCGCCACAATAATATTCACTGGTAAAAATAAAGTAATAACGCTAAATACACACCAAATACTTAACGCTGTAAAAAGCGATTTAAGCATTCCAAACCTTCGTGATACAACCAAGTAACTAAAACAAAATAAACCTATGCCGCTCATTCCATATAAAGATGCCACAGCAGAGTTTGCAGCAAATAATTTACCTTGCTCTAATGCTATAAAATAAGATATTGGGCCCGAGGTGATAGGCAAGCCAGGAATTATGCCGCTAACAAAACTACCAAAGCGTTTTTGGGCGAATGTTATTAGTAAAATAAGCAAAGGTGCAATTATGAGTTTAAGCAGCATGAATAACAATAAAGTATGAGAGTTGGAATCGAGTTTACGTGGCTATACCTACATTGTAGAGTGAATAAAAATCATGCATGTAGTGTGATTTTTTTCACCTGTAAATATTAAGTAATTTATCAAAATACTGATTAATAGTTATAAAAAAACCACTTATTAAAGTGGTTTTTTAGCTTAACTTAAACAACAGCATTTATACTTTTTTAAATAAAATCTCTGGGTTTACCATGGTTTTCATTTCAAGCACATTGCCATTTGGATCTTCAATAAAAAACGTTTCTTGCTCAAACTCATCACCAATAAAACGACGGTATGGTTTATCTAGGTATTCAATACCCGCATCTTCAATACGTTTTTTTAATCCATTAAATTCATCTTCAGATAAGTGAATCCCAAAGTGGGGTACTGCTACAGCTCCCATATCAACATCATGGCGAACTGTTGGTAAGCGCTCAACACTCTGGTGCAAGGTAAGTTCATTACCCCAAAAGTCTATATCTACCCAGCGACCTTCTTCACTGTTACCGGTTTTACAGCCTAGTACGTCACAATAAAACGCTTTAGCCACTTTTAAATCGCCAGCCGGAATAGCCAGATGTAAACAGTTAGACATAAATAACCCTTGGTTAACACTTTAATACATTAAATTATCGCCATTATACATAATTTGTGATTTATAGAACATTAACAGCAGCGCTATTAAGCATATTTAATACCTAAAAGTCGTTTAAAAAACACGCTTTTTAAATGTGTAATTACTTATAACATTTATTTGTTAGAGAGTATTAGAAAGCGCAAAAGGATTAGTTTAAAATGCGCCGCTATGATTAAATTCTTACTTTTAAAATTCATTACTTTCTTTTTAGGCTTTGTAGCTTGCTTTGCTATGCACACTACTTTTGCACTGCCTTTAGTAATTTCTGCTGCGCTAACGGGGCTTATTGGCTCGTTTATTCCCTTTCCTGCGCGTTATAAAAATCATCCTTATGCTGCAATTTATGCTGGTAGCTTTGCCGGTATGTGTTCAACCCATTTAATTACCAGTTACTGGGAAATTGCTATTATTTCGCTTATTGGCTCAAGTTTGTATGTGCTTACTATGAATATGTTTACGGGTTTTGGTGGCAAGCTTGGCAGTGTAGCTTTTGCAAGCGTGGCACTTTTTGTATTAGCTAAAGGAATTGTATTATGAGTATTGAATACCCGTTACTTGTACTGCTTGGGGCTTTTTTAACATTTTATTTAGCTAAGCATAGTCGCTTTGATGGGGTTAGAGCGTCGTCTTCACTTTCCATTATTGCTTATTTAATTTTTAGCGCTTTAAATTTGAACTCCGATTTATACGCAATTGTATTTTTTGGCGGCACATTCATAGGTATGAGCGCCCCACATCGATTTGGTATTTATACCGTAGCAAGCTCATCTATTTTGTTTTCAATATTATTTGAGTTCCTTGTACCAAAACTTGACGGCTACGGCGGTGCGTTGGGTATTAGTGCATTTTTATCTGTATGTATCTGCCATACTTGTATTTTGTTAGGTGCCCCAAGAAGTAAAAAGCCGCCACCAGTTCAATAAAAAATTATTGAGCTGGTCAAGTTTCTCCCAGCATTCGCTTTAATATAGTAGAGAATTTAGAGTGTAAAATATTCATGTTTTAAGCTGTTCTTTTTCTCTGCAAGTCTGTTAGAATCTCCCGCGAACTTTATTTACCCTAAATAAAGACAATCATATATGGATTTATGAAAATGAAAAAACTAATCGCAGTAGCTGCACTATCTTTACTTCCTTTCTCAAACGCAATGGCTGACCAAGATATTGGTTGTGGTCTTGGTTCTATGTTATTTGCTGGTCAGCAAGGTAAAGGCGTTAAAATTTTAGGCGCTACAACAAACGGTACATCTGGTAACCAAACTTTTGGTATCACTTTTGGTACTCTTGGTTGTGATGGTACTGGTACAGTAACTTCTTCAGAAAAAATCGCTTTATTCATTGACGGTAACATGGAGCAACTTGCTCGTGATATGTCAAAAGGTGAAGGCGAAACTTTAGCTACTCTAGCTGAAGCTTGGGGTGTTGCAGATCAAGATAAAGCAGCGTTCAATAAGCTTGCTCAAGCACAGTTTTCTTCAGTATTTACTTCTGAAAACGTGACTTCACAAACAGTTTTAGAAAACCTAAACACTGTTCTTGCAAGTAACGCACAACTTGCTTCTTATACTCTTTCTTAATCAGCTAAATTAGCCGGTTTTATACGTATAAATAAAGCCGCTGGAGTATTTCTCTAGCGGCTTTTGTAATTTAGTGATTATGAAAAAAATATTATTTGGTTTACTGCTCGCACTTTTTAGTACTTACTCAAACGCTCAAAGTATTGAAACAAATACATTAGCAACACACCCTTACTGGCTTAAATTAGGTCACTACCGCGGGGCCATATTAGGTGATTGGAAAAGTGAAGCAGACAGTGCTGAGTTTTTTTTATCTCCTACAGGTAAAACAAGCCCATATGACGAACTTAAAGCCACTATAGCCGCATTTAGTGGTAAAAATACTGACCCAAAAACAACACAATATCGTTGTCAGTTTCCTGCACGTTATAAATGGCTAAAAACAAAAATTAAAAATAACTGGCCCGAACTTAATTGCCCAGAGCTACAGGCGTGGCAAAAAATAATAAACCCTAGAGGGGTTACGTTAGTTTTTCCAACTGCATTTATGAATAGCCCATCATCAATGTTTGGCCACACTTTACTTCGTATTGATGCAAAAGATCAGACTCGCCATAAAGAGTTGCTCGCATTCGCAGTTAATTTTGCAGCAGAACCAGACGGCTCAGATAACGCAGCTATGTATGCACTAAAAGGCTTGATTGGCAGCTACCCAGGTAAGTTTTCACTTATGCCGTACTATAAAAAAGTACGCGAATATAATGACTTAGAATCTCGTGATATTTGGGAATATAAACTTAATTTATCAGAGCCACAGGTAGAGCTCATTTTATTGCACTTGTGGGAGCTACAATTAGCTACATTCGATTACTTTTTTATTGATGAAAACTGCTCTTACCAATTACTTGCATTATTACAACTTGCGCAAGAGGACCTTGATTTAACATCGTCATTTAATATGCAAGCTATTCCATCAGATACCGTTGCAGTACTAAGAAATAACAACTTATTACAAACACCTAATTACCGCCCTGCTTTTGGTACTAAGCTAAACCATTACTCTACTCAGATGACTGACGAACAACTTGATGATGCAAGAGAGTTAATGCAAGGTGGCTCTCTCAATACTCGTAATTACTCACAGTCGCAATTAGTCGCTATATTAGAAATGGCGTATGAATGGTTAAATTTTGAATTTTACGATAAAGCATTAAATCGTGAAGAAATTGCCCCGCGACTAACTAAGCTACTCCTAATGCGCAGCAAATATAAAGTAGCCTCGCCATTTACTAAGCCAAGCCGCCCTATTGCTTCTCCAGAGCAAGGTCATGGTTCTTCTAAAGTATCGCTAGGTAGGGTACAAAATAATAACCAAGCAAACCTTACAAATTTTGGTTATAGGCTTGCGTATCATGACTTACTAGATAGGCCTGAAGGTTTTATAGCGGGTGCACAAATTAGTTTTTTTGATTTGGAAACCTCTATTACTGACGAAGGAAATGCAGATATTGAACATTTTTACTTATTAGATGCTATGTCGCTTGCACCCGATAATCGCGTATTTGATAGCTGGTCGTGGAACTTTAAAATGGGCTTTGACCGACAACCAAGTGACAGTAAACGTTTAGGCCGCTTTTTTACAAAAGGAGGTTATGGTAAATCTTATGGCGATCCTAATAATGTACACGGCTATATTCTTAGTCAATTTGAGCTAAATACAGGCGATATAACCGACCGACTTAGTACAGGAATAGGCAGCGAAGCCGGTGTAATTTGGCAAATAAACAATAACCATAAACTCGCTTTAACTGGCAATATATTATGGCTAACTGATAACGCAGCAAGTAAGCACAGCGAAATAGCTATAACATGGAATTACGCTGTTTCTCGCAATGTATCGCTGCGCAGCAAATTACAGCATGCTCAATGGCATAGCCATAATTCATCAATGAGTTTAGCTATGCAGTTTTACTTTTAACTTATTCAACATTATTTATGTTTAATGCTACTTGTAGGGTAGCCAAATAGCACTCTACATTTAGCTTTTATTCCTGATGCCTTATAAACACTTTTAAATAAGTGCTCCCACTGATGAAACGTAATAACGACTGGGTTATTGCTATTAAGCTGCCCTATAATGCCGTATTTACAAGGCTTTGATTTATCTTCTTCTACAAAGGTGCCAAATAACTTATCCCAAATAATAAGTACACCTGCAAAATTTTTATCAAGGTAACCTGCATTTATTGCGTGATGAACTCGATGATGCGAAGGCGTATTAAAGACTTTTTCAAACCAGCCTAACTTACCCACTATTTGAGTATGTACAAAAAATTGATACGCCAAATTTAATGCAACCACGCTAAATACTGTTAGCGGTTCAAATCCAATTAAAATCATAGGTAGCCAAAACATCCACATACCGGCTACGGGGTACATTAAGCTTTGCCTAAATGCGGTGGTGAAATTCATTTTAGTTGAACTATGGTGCACCACATGTGCAGCCCACAACCAATGAATATGATGCGATGCTTTATGAAACCAATAATACAAAAAATCTTGCAGTAAAAATGCAAATGCAATACTTAATATACTCACTTCAATATCAAACAATCTATAGTCATACAACCAATTAAATAAAGGCATTAATAGCAGTAACGCAATAGCATCGGCGCCTTGGTGCAATAGCGCTAACACTGTATTTGCTAAGCTATCTTTTATGTCGTAATAGCGCTTAAACTTAATAAACTCAGAGCAAACAAATATCAAAAATAATGGGCTCAGAGCGAGTAAAATAATTTCTGAGTTCATGCTTTACCCACCAAAAAATAATTATTTAAATTGTTTAACGCTTGGGTTATATCTTTTGTAATAACATATTTAAGTAATGCATTTGGCATCCACCACGGAGCTGAGCAGCTTATGCAATAGTTAAGTTCGGTAACTAAAGTATTGATGTCTTTATTTGCAATGAGGTATATATCGCCTCGATGATTAGCTACTGGTTTATCGCCTACTATTTGATAACTGATATGATTTTGATCGGCACTGATTATTTGCTCTGAAAACGTTATTTTACCTATTTTTACTTGCCTAACAGATCCTTTCCCGCCTTCTATTTGCCCTTCGTTTTGTGCTTGTAGCAGCTTAAATTTGGCATTAAAAAATCGATGCAACTGTTGATGATCCAATAGTGTGCTTATTATTTGCTTTGGCTGTGCATTAAGCGTTTGTTTAATTGTTATAAGTATCATTTTTACAGCAAGAGGTTATTAGGCATTCAACTAGCATATAAAAATTTAACGTGGCAAACTTGCTAATACACGACTATTTTTTAGCTTTAGATGACAAATGCACACATTAGCTGATCATTACTTTTCAAGTATTCTTGATTACTTACAAGCGCAAGGCATTAATACTAAAACGGCTTTGCACGCTATTAGCTTTGACGAATTTAGTAATCAGCATACCCATCAATTAGCGCCGCGTATTAGTTTAAATAGTTACAATGCTTTATTAGTTTATGGCAAGAAAACACTTAACGACCCTCTTTTTGGTTTTACCCTAGGTCAGCAAATTCGCACTGCTGACTACGGCGTTTTAGGTTACTTAATTGAATCAAGCGATAACTTAAGCAGTGCCATTAAAGCATTGTTAAGCTACGACAGCTTGGTGGCTGATATTGGTAAGGCCAAGTTTGAACTAAATACTGATACAGCAACTATTCGTTGGATTGCTCATCAAAGTTGTAATGAGCATGTAGTTTTACGAAACATGACCGCGTGGGTAAGTGTAATTCGCCAGTTAATAAACTTAACGCTTTCGCCAAGTAGTATTAGTTTCACTTATAATTGGTTGCCATTGCAAAGACGCGCCCTTGAATCATGGTTTAAATGCCCTGTAAAAAGCAGTGCTGAATATAATCAAATTAGCTTTCCGAGCCATTATTTAACGCTGCCCTTTAAAACCGATAACGCCATTATTAATTCTACTTTTAAGCAATTGTCAGAGCAGCAACTCTCTAACTTTAAAAGCCAGCAGCGTATTGACGATAAAGTTAATCAGTTACTTACAGCTAAAACCACCTTGCAAAACTGCAACCTAATAGGCATAGCTGATGCGCTCAATTTAACACCCCGAACGCTACAACGACGCTTAAAACAACAAAACTTAACCTTTGCTCAGTTACTTGAAAAAGAACGTAAAAAACGTGCAGATGCATTAATAGCCAGCATGCCACTTGCTGATTTATCTAATATTTTAGGATTTAAAGATCAAAGCTCTTTTAATCGCGCATTTTTACGCTGGCATAAGTGCTCGCCATTAAAATTTACAAAAAGCGCTAAATCAAAGTAAGGTACTAATGCTGTTTATTTACATTAAATAAACATAAAATGTATACCTTTTAAGCAGCAATCTTTACACTAGCGATAATATTATTTAAAAAGATTTGTTTATGTTAGTGCGTGTTGTATTTAGTGCCTGTGTATTTATGTTTTATAGTGCCATATGTAACGCAGACCCCGTCACATTTATAGCTGAAGACCTTCCTCCTTATCACTTTAAAAATCAGCAAGGTGAAGTAAGCGGCGCTTTAGTCGACATTGCCAAAGCCGTTGTGAAGCAAACAAACTTAACCGCTAATTTTGAAATAATGCCTATGGCCCGCGTTTTTAAGGAGCATCAAACAAGTACCAACGCGATAATGTTGTCTTTGTTAAAAACCCCAGAGCGGATTAATAAATATACGTGGTTAGGCGAAGTGTACTTCGCAGATGCCTATTTAATTAGTTTAAAAAACCATGTAGATGAAGTCGTTCACTTAAATTTTGCTAAAGAGTATAAAGTAGCAACCATTCGAGGCTACCTGAGTGAGGCCTACTTAAAGCAAAAAGGCTTTACCGAAAACAAAAACTTGATACTGGTCAGCTACTATAACCAACTTTGGCAAATGCTTTATAAAAACCGAATCGACTTTGTAGTAACTAATACACTTACACTTGATAACGAGTTAAAAAGCCTAGAACTCGATCCTAGCCTAATAACAAAACGAATTCATTTAAGCGATCTGCCCTCTTCACTTAATTTTGCAGCAAGTAAGCAACTTAATCCTAAAACAGCTAAAGCACTCTCTGACGCATTAAATAATATTAAAGAAAATGGTGAATACCGTGCCATTTTAAACAAGTGGCAACTTTTATTACCAAACACGACTAACTTGCAGCACTAACCATGGTTAAAGCCCGACATTAGTTATTGGCAGTGGTTATTTAGTTATTTGCTAAACGCTGCAAGGCAAACTACAAAATTAATACCCCCCAAAAAAACTACACTTTAGCGCCAAAGGCCACGTTAAACATCATTAAGAGAATAGCCAAGCACATAAAAAATACATACCGCAAACACCTCCATAAAAGCCGTTAAAAAACACCCCAACCAAATTGGTATAACAAAAAATCATTTAAAAAATATTTAATTTTACTAATTGGTAAGTTTTAATTGTTAAATTGGTATGCTAGATTGAGATTAAACGATGCCTGTACCGCACAATTTTTACTTCATCACACAGAGACAATAATGATAAAAAATACATCCACATTTAAACTTACGGCTTTAGCCGTTATCACCCCTTTACTTTTTACCGCTTGTTCAAGTACCCAAAGCACTAATCAGCAAAGCGATGCGCCTGTACCTGCAACAAAGTTTGATTTATCTCACTGGAAAATAAATGTACCAGTTGATTTAAACAACGACGGTAAAATTGATGAAATAGATGTAGAAGAAATTCAGACTTACGCACACCCTGATTTTTTCTATCTTGATGATAAAGGCTACATGGTATTTACCTCCCCTAATAAAGCGCTTACAAGTGCCAATTCTACTAATACCCGTAGTGAACTTAGACAAATGATCCGTGGATCAAATACTAAAATTAAAACTAAACACTCTAAAAACAACTTTGCTTTAGCTGTTCACCCGCTATCTGATCGATTTGGTTCTGTTGGTGGAAAAATGGAAGCAACGTTAAAAGTAGATCACGTTGCACTTCGTGCGACTGATCCTGATAAAAAAGCGGCTTACTCGGTTGTTGTAGGGCAAATTCACGCAGGTAAAGATCAGGCACTTATTGATACCAAGCTTGGTTATGGCTGGGGCAATGAACCACTTAAAATATATTACAAAAAATGGCCAGGACATAAAACAGGCTCAGTTTTTTGGAACTACGAACGTAACTTAGCTAAAACAAATCCTGACCGTACAGACATTACTTACCCTGTTTGGGGTAATACATGGGAAAACCCTAACGAGCCAGGCAGCGCCGGTATTGCACTAGGTGAAGAATTTAGCTACACGGTAAATGTGTATAAAAATGTTATGCACCTTACATTTAGCGCACAAGGCAAAGAAGACGTTAACTACTCTATTAATTTAGGTAATAACGTAGATGCTTATGGCAAAGTAGATGAAAAAGACCATCCACATGGTTACGCTGCAGATTGGCATTACTTTAAAGCCGGCGCTTATAACCAATGTAGTACTAAAAGCGCGAAAGGTATTTGGTACCCTGGTTGTTTAGGTACTGGCGATTGGACTAAAGATAAACAAAATGGCGATTACGCTCAAGTAAGCTTTAGTAAACTAGAGTTGAGCCCTGCGACACCGCCAACAAAATAACTAGGCTAGTACAACCTCAGATAAGTAATTTTTTAGTGATGTAAAAAGTGGCGTTGGTAGATTATTAATATCGCACCAGCGCCACTTTAAACATTTATTAGGCTCTTTAAGCTCAGGCTCTCCGCCCTCAAAATCAGCTTTTACATACAACGTAATATAGTGTTTGTTCTCTGCTGTAAAAATATCATTGGTAAAATCAAGCTTAGTAATTTTACTTACCTTTAAACCTGTTTCTTCAAACACTTCACGTATTGCACATTGCTCAACACTTTCACCAAACTCTAAATGCCCTCCAGGTGTTGCCCATGTATTAGCACCGTGCGCGCCAATGCGCTCACCTAGTAAAATTGTGTTTTGATGCTTTATAATAACCGCAACCCCTACTCTTACTACATTACTCATATCGTCTTTTCTCTTATTTTTACTGCCCGCCATGCTGAACCACACGCTTTGTATTGTCAATTTGGTATTTTTAAAACCAGTATATTGATTAACTTTTAGCCGACCAAGGTCGAATAGCTTGCTTGCTAAAAAAAGCCTACATTTTGTAAGGTCTCTCTCACACACTAGCCTAGGAGCCTTATATGTCAGGCGAATATCAACAGCAATATAATGCATTTAAACAAAACCCAGCCCAATTTTGGCTCGAACAAAGTAAAAATATTCCATGGTATAAAACTCCCACAAAAGCATACACACAAGACGACGATGGGCTTTATCATTGGTTTAGCGACGGGCAATTAAACACCAGTTTTTTAGCGCTAGACCAGCACGTTATTGCCGGATTTGGCGAGCAAACTGCACTGATTTACGACTCCCCAGTCACTAATACAAAGCAAACTTATAGCTACTCACAACTACAACAAGAAGTTGCTAAATTTGCAGGCGTAATACAATCGTTAGGCGTTACAAAAGGCGACTGCGTTGTTATTTATATGCCAATGATCCCACAAGCTGTTATTGGTATGTTGGCGTGCGCTCGCCTTGGCGCTATTCATTCTGTGGTATTTGGTGGGTTTGCTGCACACGAATTGGCTGTACGCATTGATGATGCCACGCCCAAACTTATACTTAGCGCCTCATGCGGTGTTGAAGTAAACAGCGTTATTGAATACAAGCCACTTATTGATAACGCGATAGACTTAGCTATGCACAAAGTAGAACACTGCATAATTTATCAGCGTCCACAAGTCAGGGCCACTCTTAAGCCTAAACGAGACATAGATTGGACTCAGGCAATGCAAACCGCTACAAGCGCAGATCCGGTGCCTGTAAATGGTGACGATCCGCTTTATATTTTATATACTTCAGGCACTACAGGCACACCCAAAGGCGTAGTGCGCGAAAATGGCGGTCACGCAGTGGCAATGCAATACAGCATGGAAACCGTTTATGGTATGAAGCCCGGCGACGTATTTTGGGCAGCGTCTGACATTGGCTGGGTAGTTGGGCACTCTTATATAGTTTACGCGCCGCTAATGTATCGCTGCGCGACCGTATTATATGAAGGTAAACCCGTTAAAACGCCCGATGCTAGTGCATTTTGGCGCGTGGTTGAAGAATATAAAGTAAATGCATTATTTAGTGCCCCCACCGCATTTAGAGCAATAAAAAAAGAAGACCCAAATGCTGATGGTTTTATCCAATACGATACCTCCAGTTTAAAACGTTTATTTTTAGCAGGCGAGCGGCTAGACCCTCCCACTTATGAGTGGCTTAAAGAAAAAACTAACCTGCCAATACTCGATCACTGGTGGCAAACCGAAACCGGCTGGGCCATCGCCTGCAACCCCGTAGGCATTGAAGAATTAGTAACAAAACCAGGCAGCTCAACAGTCCCAACACCTGGCTTTGATGTGCAAATACTAAATATGCATGGCGAGCAATGTGCACCAAACGAGCAAGGTGCTGTAGTAATAAAACTCCCACTGCCGCCAGGGTGCATGCCAACCGTTTGGCAAAATACCCCGCGATTTAAAGCAGGCTATTTAACGCAGTACCCTGGCTATTATCTTTCAGGCGACGGCGGCTACATAGATGAAGATGGGTACTTATTTATTATGGGACGCACCGATGATGTAATTAACGTAGCAGGCCATAGACTTTCTACCGGTGAAATGGAAGAAATAGTAGCCGCGCACCCTGCTGTTGCTGAGTGCGCCGTGTTTGGGATAACCGACACACTAAAAGGCCAACTACCAATGGCAATGATCGTGCTTAAAAATGACTTTATGGGCTCAAGTACCGATGTAGAGCAAGAACTTATACAAACCGTAAGAAACCAAATAGGCGCTATAGCGTGCCTTAAAACCATTATTAGCGTAGAGCGATTACCCAAAACACGCTCAGGTAAAATACTGCGTAAAAATTTACGCCAACTAATTGATGGCGACAAACTGCAAATTCCTTCAACCATAGACGATGCAGGTATTTTTGAAGAAATAAACCAACAAATTTCACTGCGTTGATCCAACAAGCTCTCATAAAGCCATTTTTAAAAATGGCTTTTTTTTGTATAAAAATAAGATAATTACAAATATTTAAAGTAAAGTATTAATAGCAACTATAATAAAAATATACCCATAACATTTTAGGAACTATGAATGTTTGTTTTAAGTAAAAAGTATCTATCGGCTAAAAATGATAACGAAGAACTTGCAAAAAAAATTGCAGAATTAACTGCGCATAACGAATTCCTAGCACAAGAAAACAAACACTTAGAACAACAATTAAGCTTTACTCAAACCGAAAATGATGAACAGTTTACCGAAAACTTACTTTCAAGTTCTATAGATTGCATAAGCCAAATTGAAGGTGTTCGCCAAACTGTGCTTGAGTCTTACTCAACCATTGAGCAAGAAAGCCAAGTTAGCTATAAAATAAATGACCTTTTAAATAACTCAAACGAATCATTAATGCATATAGCCAGCGAGATGGAACTTATGACCCATAAAATGGGTAGCATGAGTGAAAATATATCTGGCCTTTCAAGCCTTGCAGGTAGTATAAACACCTTTGTATCGACCATTTCAAAAATATCTGATCAAACAAATTTATTAGCATTAAATGCAGCCATTGAGGCCGCTCGAGCAGGCGAAGCTGGTAGAGGCTTTAGCGTGGTAGCTGATGAAGTAAGAGTACTTGCAACTAACACCAATAAATCAGCTCAAGAGGTTGCAGATCTTGTTAAAGAAATAATAGAAAAAACAGATGTAACCGTTAATTCAGCCGACGATATACAAAAAAACAATGCACAGCTTTCAAGTAATTTTGAATCACTAAATAGCGATTACGCATCCATTATTAGTTTTTGCACAAACATGAAGAACACTATATCGCAGGCTTCTATTCGCTCATTTATTCAAACTGTTAAGTTAGATCATATTGTATGGAAAGGTGAGGTTTATGCGGTTGCTAATGGCAAAAGCAATAAATCGGTAGACGATTTCACCAATCACACTATGTGCCGCTTAGGTAAGTGGTATAAGTCTGATGACTCTAATGAATACAAATCGTTAAATGCATTCAAACAAATAGATAAACCGCATAGCGAAGTACATAAAAACGGCGTACAAGCGCTACAACTAATTAAGCAAGGCAAAAAAGTAGAAGCAGTTAAACATATACACTTAATGGAATCAGCCAGTGAGCAAGTAATACATTTACTCGATCAGCTAGTTCGTTAAAACCATTAACGGGTTAAGTTAGTCTTAACCCGCAATCTTTCCTATAAAAAATTGAAATTTTTTACTTATTGGCACTTTCTTACTTAACTAACCTATAAAAAACGTTAAACAGGAATGTGCATGTCTCGCTTATTACAAACACTAATCGCTACCAGCCTTTTACTTATTGGTTTTATGGCTCAAAGTTACGAAATTGAAGACTTAGGCGATGGCCTCCACCGCTTTATAGACGACAGACACCGCTCAGTATTTTTAATCACTCCTGAGGGTGCAATTGTTACCGACCCGCTTAATAAAAAAGCAGCCACCTGGTTAAACAAGCAAATTAAAACTCGCTTTAACGTACCGGTAAAATACGTAATTTATAGCCATAATCACAGCGATCATATTTACGGCGCCGAGGTGTTTAAAAGCCCGCACACCACTTTTGTAGCGCATAAACTCGCTGCGCAAGATATTAAAAACACACAAATGAAAACGGTCATGCCCACTCTTACCTTTGATGATGAGCTGACTCTTAATTTAGGTGGTTCAACGGTAAAGCTAAATTACCATGGTCCAAACGATGGGCGGGGTTCGGTTAGTATATTATTCGAAAAGCAAAAAACGTTGTTTGTAGTTGATTGGATTGTTATTGGCAGAATGCCGTGGCAAAAACTCTGGAGTTACGATATCCAAGGCATGATTAACTCAACTCAAGCAGTACTCAAATATGACTTTGATACTTTTGTTGGCGGACATGCCGACATTGGCAACAAAGCTGACGTAACACGTTACTTAAGTTATATAGAGCAACTTTACAGCCAAGTAACCGCAGGCGCACTTGCAGGGCAAAGCCTTGATGAAATAAAGAAAAATATAAAGTTAGATCAATTTAGTGACTTTAAACAGTTTGATGCATGGTTACCACTTAACATAGAAGGCGTGTACGAGCGTTTAATGGAAGAATCTGGTATGGGCTGGCGCAGCGATTTATAGGTTTTTTAGACCTTACTTTTTTGTGCAAATCTAATATTCAAATACAAAGGCATTAGCTTTAAATGCGCTATTGCCTTAGTGAACATTAGCAACATTTACACTCCACTTACGTTTATTGACAGCACTATACAAAAAAAGGTTTATCTTAAAGCTTATACAAAGCAAAGAGGATAAATACCTATGAACTTATCTTTAAAAATTATTAGCGTAGCAGCAATAGCATTTACCATGAGTGGTTGCACTGTATATCAACATAGTCCCAGTGCGCATAAACCACATAAAAAAGTCGTTAAAGTGGTTACTCCTGTTTTAGTAACTGAGCACAACTCTCCAAGTATTATGGTCGTAAAAGCCAAGCCCACAAAAGAGGTCTGCACTAAACACGATAATCATTGGCATTGTAAGGCTCGATAATCAACGCTTTGCTTAAGTAAAAGAAGTAAATTGCCCTTTTATTAATACACAGTTGAGTGATATTGGCAGCGCTAACGTTGCCAATATTTACTGCGCCTAGTTCATTTATACAAACCTACGCTTTGGGAATAACCATGCTTTATAGATTGGGGTATATTTAGGCACTTTAAAATTAATTAAGCTTACCAAGCATTCATAGGTATTTTTAAAGGTACTTGGCTACCATCTTCATTCTCTAAAAGTAATTGTAAAATCTCTCCAGATTCCTTGCGCATTAACTCTTTTGCTTCACTAGCAGGGCAACCTGGGATTTTACAATTTTCTATAGAAATTATTTTCTGCCCAGCAACAATCCCTGCTTTTTCAGCGGGTGAATTAGGTTCTACTTTTTCAATAATAAATGACGTTATCGTCGGGCTAAAAAAACCATCAGATCCAACGTTCCCTAAAACTCCAAGTTTAACTTTCTCTGCAGCCAAGGCGTTGAAAGAAGTAATTGAGATTAAAATAATTATGAATTTGAACATATGAATTAACACTCCATGTAAGTCTAACGTTAATATTTTTTACTATTTACAGTTTTAGCAAATTACTTAACACATTACTATCACTAAGTTTTTTATATTCTCAGCGTTAAATTAAATATTTTTGAGTATAAAAAACCGCGCTAAAGCTTTTTTTAAAAGTGCCTTAGCGCGGTTTTTATATTTCAAATTCAAATATTAGAAAAAGCGTATTAACTAAAATCGACCACCACTTCATAACGCCCTGGCATATCGTTTACTTCGTATACCCAACCGTGTTGTTTTATTATTTTTTCGCTTAACTCCACCCCTAAACCGTAGCCAATATTGGCGGGCTTATTTGTGTTATTAGCAGTGTGTGGCGTATCTGTTTGTACGCTGCTATTTACTTATAGAGATCTCGCTGTGCAATATGCCATTACCTTGATAGCTTGACTGACTGTTACATGCAGCAAGTGTGCAACTAAGTGCAAGTAAAAAACCGGTTGAGTGCTTTTTAAAATAAACCATTTAACTATGCCTAATCCGTACTATTACACATAGCTTATTAGGTCGAGGGTTAAGGAGGGGTTAAATGATTAAATCTAAATATTGGGTTGCTAATTTAACAGTAAAAAGTAATTACTTTAGATGTTTTACATCGTTATAAATTTTGTAGCTGCTCTATCAACCATTTATGAATTGGGCTGTTATTGGTACGCGGATGCCATGCGGCTATTACTTTAAATGTAGGAGGCAGAGCTTCTATTTTTAGCTGTTTAACTTTGCTGTTTGGTAATAATCTTGATGGGTAAAACGCCAACATATCGGTTGTATGCAAAATGTCGGGCACCGCTGAAAAGCTAGGTACCGACATTACAATATTACGTTTTAGCCCTTGGCTTTCAAACCACCGATCGTGCGATCCGCGCAAATTAGCGCGCGATGGCGACACCACTAGCTGTGAATGCTTTGCAAATTGCGCCAAACTCAAAGGTTCAGTGTAAGTAGTATTACCTATACCGGTAATACACAAATGCTGTTCTTCAAACAAAGTGATATAAGAAAGATTGTCGGGTATAAATTCTGGAAAGCTAATCAATAAATCAAGCTCGCCTGCCGTTATAAGTTGATTAACGTTGTCAGACGCAAAGTCGCGCACAATCAGCTTTAAACCTGGCGCTTCGCGGCGGGTAATATTAAATAATTGCGGCAATAAAGCCTGCGTGGCGTAGTCGGTTGCGCTTATGGTAAACACACCTTTATAAGTTTGCGGACTAAACAGCTCGGGCTCTAGTAACGATTCTAATTGCTTTAAAATATGATTAACAGGCGCCTTGAGTCCTTGCGCTTTAGGAGTAGCAACCATGTTATTACCTTGGCGAATAAACAAGCGATCGTCAAATAAGTCTCGTAGTTTTCGTAGTTGCTCACTAATAGCTTGTTGCGTTAACCCCATTTTTTTGGCTACTTGCGAAAGATTTTGCAGTTCTAATAAGCTACTGAGTACTCTTAACTGTTTTATATCGAGCCGACTAATACCATTCATAATTGTATGCTGCACAAAAAAGTGTTGTTTCAAATTGTATCCTTAAATCTCTATGCTGCCAATGTTGCTTAACCACTATTTAAGCCTTTGTTTGCTTTATAAGAGAATTTAAAATGAAATCAGAATTAGTTAATACCGCCCCTTTATTCTCATCAATTGAGCTTGGCCCTTTTACACTTAAAAACCGTATTGTGATGCCACCTCTTACTCGCTCTCGCAGCACTCAGCCTGGCAATATTCCTAATGAATTAATGGCTGAGTATTATGCGCAGCGGGCATCGGCTGGTTTTATGGTTACCGAAGGCACACAAATAGAACCTCGTGGACAAGGCTACGCTTGGACCCCAGGTATTCACTCACAAGCACAAATTGAAGGCTGGAAAAAAGTAACACATGCAGTACATGCTAAAGGCGGTGTTATTTTTGCTCAGCTTTGGCATGTAGGGCGCGTATCGCACGCCACACTACAACCAAATTCAGGTAAACCGGTTGGCCCTTCAGATATTATTGCTGACAATGTAAAAGTATTTATTGAAACCGCACCTGGTGAAGGCGCATTGGCTGACCCAAGTGAGCCTCGTGCACTAAGCACTATCGAGGTTGGTGAACTGGTAAACATGTATGCGCAAGCTGCACGTAATGCTCTAGAAGCAGGCTTTGATGGCGTAGAGCTTCATTGTGCTAACGGGTATTTAGTTAATCAGTTTATTTCTGAACATACTAATAACCGTGACGATCAATACGGTGGAACGCTTAGTAATCGCCTGCGCTTTTTAAAAGAGATAGTTGAAGCGGTAAGTGACGTTGTAGGCTCTGATCGTTTAGGTGTTCGCTTTGCTCCTTTATTTGAAAGCACAGATGAAACACGAGTGTATTTAGGACTTGTTGAATCAAACCCTCATCATACTTATGTACAAGCCGTTAAAGTGCTTGAGCAAGCAGGTACTGCTTACTTATCAATAGCGGAAGCTGATTGGGAAAATGCTCCTGATTTACCACAAGAATTTTATAAAGCAGTACGAGCTGAATTTTCAGGTCGCATCATTTATGCTGGTAAATACACAGTAGAAAAAGCGGTGCGTATTTTAGGTGAAGGTTACGGTGACTTATTTGCATTTGGTCGCCCGTTTATAGCTAACCCTGATTTACCAGAGCGTATAGCAAATAATTGGACGTTTAACGAAGCCGATGCAGCCACTATGTATGGCGGCACCGAAGTGGGTTATAGCGATTACCCTTTTTATCAAAAGTAACTAGGGTCTAAAGTATATATGGAATTGGTATAGAACCGATACGGCTTTATAACAGGTAGCTTAATTAAGCTACCTGTTTTGAGATGAGACAACTATGTTGATAACACAGCTAAAATCTTGTTATTAGTTGCTCTCTACAATTGCTATTTTATTGCTCTACCTTCTACATCTATACAGCCATATATCAGTCATTTTTTAATAAAGTGAGCGTTAGATTTAATCTCTCAAATTGATTAAGTATTACTGTGAATTGGTATTAGCGTCAAGAACAGTAAAGATAAGTAAAAGGGTGTAAAGCCTCTCTACAGTTGCCCTTACATGCAGTTGGCATTCAGTTTCAACCATCAATACTAGCCATGTTAACCACAAACGAGGCAATATTATGAAACTTACATTTATACTACCTGCACTATTAGTTATTGGCACTTTATCTAGTTCTGCATTTGCAGCACCACATGATAGATATACAAAGCAAGAATATAAAAAGGTTCAGCTAAAACGAGAACTGAAAAAAATTAACCAAACTAAGGTAATCAAGTACGTGCCAGCTAAAGTTGTTAAAAGAAACGTTAATAACACAGCATTTGTTAAAGTTAATGTCATAACCTATCACCCAAGCCTTAAGTTTATTAAAAGATAAATGCACCCTTTAAAATATAAAGTCATGTTTGCGGCAATAAACAACGCGCCGCAAACTCAGCTTTTTACACCACTTAAATTCTATTATTGGTATTACCCCATCCAAAACACGCAGAAATAACGTTTTTAAGACCCAGCAAAAGAATCCAAGTGTATAATTTAATAGCAATATTATTAAAATATTTCTCATAATATATAAACTTACAAAGAACAAATACCCCTCTAAAATCGTCAAAAACAACTAAGTATGTCAATAACTGTCAGTAAAATGTAAAAAGCTGTAAGGACCGTCTCTGAAACTACCACATATCAGTTGCCATTCAGTTTAAGGCGTTAATATTGAACTTAGTTATGTAACAACATAAACGAGGCATACTATGAAACTTACTTTTTTACTACCTGCACTGCTCGCTATAGGCGCAGTATCAGGCTCTGCGCTTGGAGCACCAAACGAGCGAGAGAATGATAAAAGCTTTAAACGTGATCACGACAAACGTGTTGAATATAAACGCGATGAACGCCGCCATGAAAAAAAGCAGCGCATTGAGCATAAAAAAGAAAAACGAGAAGACCGTAAGCAAGAAAAACGTAGACTCGCTAAGTACAAGCAGGAAAAGCGTGAACAATACCGCTACAACCAGCGCAAATATAACTACTTAACAAACCATAATAATTCAGTCGCTTACAGACAAAATCGATTTATAAACCATTTACCACGCAATAGCGCATCGATTAGATTTAATGGTATTTCGTTTACGTTTAACGACGGCCTTTACTACCGTAAAGCTAAAAGAGGCTACCACGTAGTTACGCCACCTAGAGGCCTGCGTATAAATACGCTACCAAGAAATTACAGGCACTTTAAACACCATAATACGACTTACTACACTTATCAAAATGTGTACTACATTGCTGATAATAATGGTTATACGGTCGTTGATGAGCCACCAACCCGTCTTAACCAGGCAATAAAAGTGGGTAATGTGAATGACTATAGCTTGGGCCAAACATACGACTCATTACCTCAGGCAGCACAGGCCGTAATAATTAACTCGCAGCAGTATTTTAAATACGGCGATATTTATTTTTTACCGCAAATAAGTGGTGACGACATAAAATACCTTGCTATTAAGCTAGGTTAAATCCGCTATAAATTAAAAGGCCTTGCTACCAATAGCAGGGTCTTTTTTATTTCTCCTGTAGGTAATAACCCAAAGCAATAAAATCAATTCCCCCTCTAAGCATTAACATGTCTTAGTATTTGTAAGCTTTTTTGCTAAACTAGCTCGCATATTAATAGTGAGAGTGTATTTATGTCGGGTGAGTTTCCACGTGCTGGTTTTTGGCGCCGTTTTGCGTCGTTAGTTTACGATACGTTAGCCATTATTGCGTTTGCGATGTTAACTGTAGTGCTGTATTTATTTGCTGTACAAGGGCTTATTTCTCTCGATGTAATTAGTTTAAATGGCGCAGAGGATGTGTCTGCCTTTATTCAAAATTCAAATCTTCTTTCGGGTATTCGTACCGCTCTTTTAATTATTGTTACCTTAGTATTTTTTGGCTACTTTTGGACTAAAAGCGGGCAAACCATTGGCATGCGTGCATGGCGTTTAAAAGTACAAACTCTTGAGGGTAATTTAATTAGCTGGCCGCAATCAATTATCCGCAGCATTAGCGCTTTACTCGGTTTAGGTAATTTGGTGGTGTTAGTCGATTTTAAAAACAAAAAAGCACTGCAAGATTACATCTCTAAAACAGAAGTTATTGCGCTTACTAAAGAAGAAAACAGACGTATTTATAGTGAGCTTGATTAATTCCAATTTTTCTAAATCGTGGATTACGCGGTGGTTAATCGGTAGTTAAAAAGCAAAAAGGGTGACCCGTGGTCACCCTTTTTCATCTTTTGAATAGGTACTCTATACCCGTTTATTCATCAAATATGTCGCAAAGCCTATAAATATAATACTAGGTAATACCGCGCCTATAATGGCAGGTATTTGGTAAACCATAACCACAGGGCCAAATATTTCATTAGTTAAGTGAAACACAATTCCCGTTACAACACCCATAATAATACGCGCGCCCATAGTAACCGTACGCAGCGGGCCAAATATAAACGAGAGCGCCACCAGCAGCATTACCGCAACAGATACTGGCTGCATCAACTTACGCCACAGTGCAAGCTCGTAGGTACTTGTGTCTTGTTCGTTTTGCTCTAAGTAACTTAAATACGACCAAAGCCCAGTAAATGAAAGTGACTCCGGTTTTACCGACACAACCCCTAACTTTTCAGCGGTCAATTGCGAAGAATAAAACTCTTCTGGTAATTGCTCTGTTGTGGTTTTTTCGCTAGTAATAATAACCTTATTTACGTCACGAAGTAGCCAGCCATCTTTTCGGCTCAGTGCATCTCTTGCTTTAGTAATTTGGGTAAGCTCTAACGATTTATCAAAGTGGTACATGTGTACCCCGTTGAGCCTGCCGTTTTCGTCTACATCTTCAATATTAATAAAATTGCTGCCGTCTTTAGCCCATACACCCTTTTGTGTATTAAACACATCACCGCCATGTATTGCTTGGTTACGCATTTCTTTAGCGTGTAATTGCGCTTCAGGTGCACCCCATTCGCCAAGTGCCATCATACATACAGCCATAAATACGGCGGTTTTCATCACTGAGCCAATTATTTGTAAGCGCGACATACCAGCGGCTTGCATTACTACAAGCTCGCTGTTTGAAGCAAGTGCCCCTAAACCCGTTAAGCCACCAATTAGCGCAGCCATCGGAAAAAACACCACTAAATCGCCAGGTATTGTGTAAAGCGTGTAAAGCATTGCGGTCATTAAGTCGTAACTGCCGCGCCCTACCGACTTTAACTGGTCGATAAATTTAATTAAGGTGCTAATACCAACAAGTACCAATAATGCAAAGCCGGTAGTTTGTAAAATACTGCGGCCTAAATACCAATCAAGCGTTTTCATCATGAGCCTAACTCCCGCTTAGTTACAACGGCTTTAAGCCAAGCGCCCAGTGGTCGCCCTTTTATAATTAATAACCCACCTATAAACAAGGCACTTAGGTGAATCCACCACAAGCCGATTGAAGGCGGGATTTTGCCATCTTCAACTGCAAATTTAGCGGCATTTAGTAAAATAAAGTAGCCTAAGTACAAGCTAATAGCAGGCACTAGTTTTGCAAATTTACCTTGGCGAGGATTAACCACACTTAGCGGTACTGCCAGTAAGGTAAGTAGTGGGATTGATAGCGGAATAGCGAGTCGCCATTGCCATTGAGCAATAGATTCAGGTGTATTTATAGCCAATAATTGGTTAGTTGGCACAGCCTCTAATTTACGGCGTTGATGCTCTATTTCTTGTTCTCGTATTTGTACGCTGTAACCATCAAATTCTGTTAAATTAAGTGCAGGCGTTGTGCCATCTGTTTCGTAACGTTTACCGTCTGTTAGTACTAGCTGTTGCTCACCATTTACGGCTTCAACCACAACACCTTGCTGTGCATATACTAAGCGCGCTAGATTGCCTTTTTCGCTATCAGGTAACTGTGCAACAAATACCTTATTGAGCTCTTTGCCGCCCTTTTCAATATTATGAATAAACACCACGGCTTTTTCGTTACCGGTTTCTTGGAACCGCCCAGCCCTGAGTGCAGACAACCCCGCATCGGCTTTAGCTTGTTCTTTTAATTGATACTCTTGCTCGCTTGCCCACGGCGCTATATACATAGTCAATGCAGCGGCTAGTATGGCAAGTCCAACGCTTGATATAAGCGTTACGCGCACAACATACCATTCACTTACGCCACAGGCTTTAAGTACGGTCATTTCGCTATCGGCGTATATACGGCTGTAAGCCAAAATAATGCCTAAAAATATACTCAGCGGAAGTATTAGCGAGGCTAGTTGTGGAAGCTTTAGTGCAATCATCGATAGCACTAATTTAGCAGGAATGCTGCCCTCAGAGGCATCACCTAAAATACCAACTAACTTTTGTGACAAAAATATTGTCATTAAAGTTAAAAATACGGCGACCTGCGATTTTAAAACCTCAGCGGTCAAATAACGGAAAATTAGCAATGCTCGCCCCTGTTAAACATGGAATTTCACTACGATAGTGAGAATTGAATAGTTAAATAGCTATTTTACCCAGTTAATACCGGCAAATAGGCTATTATTATAAGCCATCAAATTTAATTATCCTACCTAAGTGCACGATATAATGTTGCATTAGTAGCCCTTAAGCATATAAAGTTCAATTACACAGTAAGAGTCTAGCAAAATCAGCTAAAATAAGAATTATCCTTACATAAGTTACGTAGATAAGACTAGAAAATACTTTTTTAGCCCCAACTTACTAACTTAAATGACTCAAAATCAGGAGTGACAATGGAATTTAACGTAAAAAGTGGTAGCCCAGAAAAACAGCGCAGCGCATGTATTGTGGTTGGCGTTTACGAGCCACGTAGGTTATCCCCCATTGGTGAACAACTCGATAAAATTAGCGATGGTTATATCTCTAATTTACTTCGCCGTGGCGATTTAGAAGGTAAGCCAGGCCAAGTTTTATTATTGCATCATGTACCAAACGTATTAAGCGAGCGCATATTGCTTGTTGGTTGTGGCAAAGAGCGTGAGCTTGATGATAAGCAATATAAACAAATTATTTCTAAAACTATTAATACCTTAAACGAAACGGGCTCTATGGAAGCAGTTTGCTTTTTAACAGAGCAACACGTTAAAGGTCGCGACACTTACTGGAAAGTACGTCAAGCAGTAGAAACAACACAAGATTGCTTATACACGTTTAACCAATTAAAAAGTAAAAAAGTAGACCCTCGTCGTCCACTTCGTAAAATGGTGTTTAACGTACCAACTCGACGCGAACTAACGATTGGCGAAAGTGCTATTGAGCATGGTTTAGCCATTGCTGCAGGTAGTAAGCTGTGTAAAGACGTGGCTAATATGCCACCAAATATTTGTAACCCAGTGTACTTAGGGGAACAAGCACAAGAGCTGGCAACTAATTTTGACAATATCACCGTTGATATTATTGGCGAAAAGCAAATGGCAGAACTAGGTATGAACTCATACCTAGCTGTTGGCCGAGGTAGTGATAACGAATCAATTATGTCGATTATTAACTACAAAGGCGCCGCTGACGACCAAGCCCCTATTGTACTTGTTGGTAAAGGCTTGACGTTTGACTCAGGCGGTATTTCATTAAAACCAGGCGAAGGCATGGATGAGATGAAATACGACATGGGCGGCGCTGCTGGTGTTATTGGTGCAATGCGTGCACTTGCACAAATGCAATTGCCGATTAACGTTATTGGTGTTTTAGCTGGCTGTGAAAACATGCCTGGCTCAAACGCATATCGCCCGGGTGATATTTTAACAACAATGTCGGGCCAAACAGTTGAAGTGTTGAACACCGACGCTGAAGGTCGTTTAGTATTGTGCGACGCACTAACGTACGTTGAGCGCTTTAACCCAGATACTGTTATTGACGTGGCAACACTGACAGGCGCTTGTATTGTAGCCCTTGGCGCGCATGCAACTGGTTTACTATCAAACCATAACCCACTTGCACATGATTTGTTAAAAGCGTCAGAGCAAAGTGGCGACCGTGCATGGCAGTTACCGTTATGGGATGACTATCAAGATCAACTAGATAGCCCATTTGCTGACTTTACAAACTTAGGTGGACGCTCTGCAGGAACAATTACTGCGGCATGTTTCTTGTCTAAATTTACTAAAAAGTATAATTGGGCGCATTTAGATGTTGCTGGTACAGCGTGGCGCAGTGGCGCTAAAAAAGGCGCAACGGGTCGCCCTGTTCCAATGCTTACTCAGTATTTACTAAATAGAGCTGGTGTAAGTGAAGCAGCTCAAGATTAAACGTTTAGTTTAAGTTAATATCTGTTTATAAGGCGCCGTTTGGCGCCTTATTTATTTGTGTATTAATTGAAGCAAACCCCGTTATATGGCAAAATCTGCCTCTTAATTTATGTATATCAATTTGGTATACATTCAATGTCATGGGAAACCCCGATACAATGAACATGAACGCTAAATTTTTCGTTCTAAAGCAACAAGATGAGTTAACAGCTAAGGCTGACGATCATTTTGCTTTGGCTGCTCAAATTGCGGCCGATCAGTATCGAAATGGGCAGCGTGTGTTTATTTGTGTTAACGATAATGAAGCAGCCTGTGCCATTGATGAAATAATTTGGGCATTCGATCCAGATAGTTTTGTGCCACATAATTTACAAGGTGAAGGCCCTAAAGGCGGCGCACCTGTAGAAATTGGTATTACGCCACCTGTTGGCAATCGTAAAGTTTTAATTAACTTGGCTACTCAGTTACCGGATTACATTCGTCGGTTTAACCAAGTTTTTGATTTTGTACCCGTAGAAGCAGCTGCTAAACAGGCAGCCCGCGAGCGTTTTAAAAAGCTACGCCAACTCGGTGCCAATCTCACCACGCAAGATATTAATAGCTAGCCAATCAGGCAAACTAACCAACTAATCTAAGTACTTATTTAAGGTTCTGTGTAATGGATAAAACCTACAATCCGCAAGATATTGAACAGTCTCTATATCAAGACTGGGAACAAAAAGGCTACTTTAAGCCATCTGGCAAAGGCGTACCATATTCAATTATGATTCCGCCGCCAAATGTCACTGGTAGCTTACACATGGGCCACGCCTTCCAAGACACAATAATGGATACCCTAACGCGTTTTAAACGTATGCAAGGTAACAACACATTATGGCAAGTAGGTACTGACCACGCAGGTATTGCAACGCAAATGTTGGTTGAGCGTAAGCTTCATGCAGAAGAAGGTAAAACACGCCACGATTTAGGCCGCGAAGATTTTATTAATAAAATCTGGGAATGGAAAAAAGAATCTGGCGGCACTATTACCAAACAGCTTCGTCGCCTTGGTGCATCGGTTGATTGGGATCGTGAACGCTTTACAATGGACGATGGCCTATCTGAAGCCGTTAAAGAAGTGTTTGTACGCCTTCATAAAGAAAACCTAATTTACCGTGGTAAACGCCTAGTAAACTGGGATCCTAAATTACACACTGCTATTTCTGATCTTGAAGTTGAAAACAAAGACAAGCAAGGCCACATGTGGAACTTACGTTACCCACTGGCTGACGGCGTTACAACACAAGACGGAAAAGACTACATAGTAGTAGCAACAACTCGCCCTGAAACCATGCTGGGCGACTCGGGTGTTGCAGTAAACCCAGATGACGAACGCTACACAGATTTAATTGGTAAAGAGATTTTATTACCAATCGTTAATCGTCGTATTAAAATTGTTGCTGACGAACATGCCGATAAAGATAAAGGCACGGGTTGTGTAAAAATCACCCCAGCGCACGACTTTAACGATAACGAAGTGGGCAAGCGTCATCAAATGCCGATGATCAACATTTTCGATAAAGACGCCGCTATTCTTACCCAAGGTGAAACATACACCTTTGACGGTAAAGAGCTTGAGTTTGATGCGCCAATTCCTGAGCGCCTACATGGACTTGATCGTTTTGCTGCGCGTAAAGCGATTGTGGCAGAATTTGAAGAACTAGGCCTACTTGAAAAAATTGAAGATCATGGTTTAACGGTTCCTTACGGCGATCGCTCTGGCGTTGTAATTGAGCCACTACTTACCGACCAATGGTATGTGCGTGTTGCACCACTTGCAGAACCTGCAAAAGACGCTGTTAAAAACGGCGATATTCAATTTGTACCTAAGCAATACGAAAACATGTACTTCTCGTGGATGAACGACGTACAAGATTGGTGTATTTCACGCCAGCTTTGGTGGGGTCACCGCATCCCAGCTTGGTACGACAATGAAGGCAACGTATTTGTTGGTCGCGACGAAGCTGAAGTACGCCGTGAAAACAACATTGCAGATGATGTTGCGCTTAGCCAAGACGAAGACGTACTTGATACGTGGTTCTCATCAGCGCTTTGGACATTTTCTACACAAGGTTGGCCTGAAAATACCGATGATTTAAAAACCTTCCACCCGTCTGACGTATTGGTAACTGGTTTTGATATTATATTTTTCTGGGTTGCGCGCATGATTATGATGACGCTGCACTTTGTGAAAGACGAAAATGGCAAACCACAAGTTCCATTTAAAACCGTGTATGTAACTGGCTTAATACGTGACGACAATGGCGATAAAATGTCTAAGTCAAAAGGTAACGTACTTGACCCACTAGATATGATTGACGGCATTGAACTTGAAGACCTAGTACAAAAACGTACTGGTAACATGATGCAGCCAAAACTTGCCGCTAAAATCGAAAAAGATACGCGTAAAGTATTTGCCGGCGGTATTGAAGCACACGGCACCGATGCACTTCGCTTTACCCTTGCTGCGATGGCATCTACCGGTCGTGATATTAACTGGGACATGAATCGCCTTGAAGGTTACCGTAATTTCTGTAATAAACTATGGAACGCGAGCCGTTACGTACTAATGAACACCGAAGAGCTCGATTGTGGTTTTGCAAACGATGCTGATAAAGAGTTCTCATTAGCTGACCGTTGGATTTTAGGTCAGTATGAAGCAACCGTTAAAACCTACACAGAGCACTTAGATAACTACCGTTTTGACTTAGCCGCTAACACGCTTTACGAATTCACATGGAATCAATTTTGTGATTGGTATTTAGAGCTAACTAAACCAGTATTGTTTAAAGGCAATGAAGCACAGCAACGTGGTACACGCCATACGTTAATAACGGTACTTGAAAGCTTACTGCGTTTAATGCACCCGATGATGCCGTACATCACTGAAACTATTTGGCAACGTGTTGCACCACTTGCAGGCCTTGAAACAGCAAACACCAGCATTATGGTTCAGCCGTTCCCTGTATATAACGAGGCAAGCGTTGATGCTAAAGCGATGGATGACTTGGAGTGGGTTAAACAATTCATTTTAGCGATTCGTAATATTCGTGGCGAAATGGATATTAGTCCAAGTAAACCACTTAGCGTATTACTTGCTAATGCATCGAGCGACGACGTGCGACGCATTGAAGAAAACAAATCATTTTTAGCATCACTTGCAAAAATTGAAGAGTTTACAATGCTTGAAAACAAAGATGACGCACCAGCATGTGCAACGTCTTATGTTGGCAACCTTGAGATCATGATCCCAATGGCGGGCTTAATTGATGTGGAAGCCGAGCTTTCGCGTATTAATAAGCAACTCGAAAAAGCAGAAAAAGGCCTAGCACAAGTGCAAAACAAACTCGCTAACGAAAAGTTTGTTAATAATGCGCCTGAAGCCGTACTTGCTAAAGAAAATGCAAAACTAGCTGAGTTTAGCGATGCTAAAACTAAGCTACTTGAGCAAAAAACTAAAATAGAAAGTTTATAAGCTTTCGTAAAATGCCTATTAACACTATTTAATAGGCATTAAAAAAGCCGCTCACTTATTGAAGTGAGCGGCTTTTTTGTGCCCTGTGATTAACCACAAGACACTTCTACATTAAAACTTGTAGTTGTACTGAGCGCCAATAAGTACTGCATTACCTTCTGATTCAAACTCAAATCCATCTTCTTCAAAATTCTGAGTTTTACCACGGATAATACTTACACCAAGATCAACGTTAGAGCTTTGATCAATTGTGTAGTTACCACCGAATGAGAACCAAAAACGATCTGTGTCTGGGATAGAGATCGACAGATGATCTTGTGATACTGGAGACTGATCAAATGCTACACCAGCACGAAGTAATAAATCTTCGTTATATTGGTAATCTGAACCAACAGCGAAACGGTACGAATCAGAGAAGCTCTCATCTTTATTAAATGCGCTAAACTTATCGCCAGTCGGTGCTGTAACTCGTGCTTCTAATGAATCAAAGCTACTCCAACCTGTCCATAAAATACTGTAATGAAGACCAAGTTTTTCATCTAACTGATGGGAACCTGAAAATTCAGCTATTGCAGGAAGTGTGATTTCGACAGAGCCAGGTAGTTCAGCTCCATTCAATCCACCAAAAGCTGTTGGTATTTGATTCGAGTATTCACCTTCGAATGTAATATCTGTTTCTGTACGATAATTAAAACCAAAACGGCTGTTATCATCTAGCTGATACATTAAACCAACATTTAAAGCGTAACCTGTATCATCACCTTCCAAGTTCACAACTTCATTATTTGCAGCAAATGGTAAACCAGAGCCAGCATGACGCACAATTGTTGCATCAGCGTAAATTACGTTTAAGCCAATACCATAGCTAAACTTTTCAGTAACTTTATAAGCAACGCTTGCATTTAAGTTAACAGTAAATATTTCTGTTTTACCTGCAATCTGTCCTGCTGAGTAGTCATCGTCAAAGTCTGTTGATAAACCAAAGTTAGAAAATGCACCAAAACCAAGTGATACTTTATCGTTGTAAGGCATAGTAAAGTAAGCTGCTGGTACCACTGCACTTGGTGCAATGCTGTCATCATCTAATGAAGATTGATCAATACCAGTTGGCGCGCCTTCACCTTCTAAGCTTACATCTGGAATTACGCCAATAGCAGCAACACTTAGTTGCTTGTCTTTAAATAAAGTCATTAGTGCTGGGTTACGTGCAACTACAGACGCATCGTCTGCGATAGAAGCTTCACCAGCGTATGCACGGCCTAAACCCGATGCATTTTGCTCTGATAATTGAAACGCAGCTGCAAAGCTATCAGCTGAAACAAATGCAAGCGAAGCTGCTATAAGAGTTTTAGAAAATTTCATTGTTGAGTCCTTAACCAAACTGACCGTCTGGGTACTATGTGTGTTGTTATTAGGATTTAAAACTTGGCTACACTACCTTAATTTTTTGTAAAAAACTCTATGAAAGTGTCAAAAAATAGCAAAAAACCCGGTTTTTAACCACATTTTAACGACAAATTAACGGTAATTTAAAACTCATCGGACTAGAAGTGTGCTATTAGAGCAAACACTCTAACTGTAATTAATTATCATTTAGATTGACTTGGGTTTAGCGGCCACTTACACTCATTATAAAATCGCAAAGGAAGTGAAACTGTGATCATTTTATTTATTATTACAGGGCTAATATTTTGTGGGGCGAGTGTGTTTTGCTTTTACAAAGCAAACTACTGCGCCTGTACTCAAGCAGGACAATGCGATAATCCCGTAAACCATTATTGGCTAGGGGCAATGTTAAATGCGTTGATCTCTTTAGCCCTGTGTTGTTTTGCATTGCACGTAGAGCTAGGCACTTTGCTATGGTTAACACTTATGGGAAGTTGCTTTTTGGGTGCATTTATTTCAGCAAAACAAACTAAAAAAAGGCAATGCAGTAAGGCTAATTCAACAAATGTTCTTTTAGCAGGCGAGACAAATTAATCTGATAATCTAAGGGCTTAACGCTTGATAGTATTTTAAGCTCTTGGGTGTGCTCACTTAAATCAATATCTTTTGGTGTAACATGATGATTGTGCTTAGCGTTATAAAATAGCTTAATTTTAGGCTTAATAGGATTAAGTACATTTCCCTCAAGCACTAGCGCTAAACGCTCATTCGTTAATTTTACAATAGTCCCTACCGGATGAACCCCTAAACACTTTATAAACCGCTGCACTAACTCACCATCAAACAAGTGTTTATTGGCTAATAAATAACGTAATGCATTAATAGGCTCATCACCATCTTGATGCATTCTATCGGCAGTCATTGCATCGTACACATCTACAATTGCCATTATACGCGCCGGGCGACTTAACTTTTCAGCCTGCAGGCCTCGCGGATAACCAGAGCCATCTAAGCGCTCATGATGATTTACTATCATATCAAGCATAAGGGGTGTTATACCCTTCTCGCCTTTAACTAAACCCAAACCTTGTGCTACATGCTTTTTAATGGCTAAGAGCTCATTATTAGTAACCTTAGTTGGCTTTGAAAATATACCTTGGGGTAATTTAGCTTGGCCTAAATCATGAAGTAACGCCCCCATTGCAAGCTCTTGTACAACAGCCTGCTCATATCCTAAGTATTTAGCAAATACAGCGGTAAAAATGGCGCAGTTGATCATATGCCGCCAGTTATAGCTGTGTTTATCTTTGATACGAGTAAGAATAGTCATGGCGTTAGCGTTACGAAAAACTGAGCTGACTATTTCGCTGGCTATTTCATCAAGCACTTTTATATTAACACTCAGGCCAGATGTTAAGTCACCGTATAACGACTGTAGCTTTCGACCGTGCTGATCGTAATTTACAGTCGCTTTAGCAAATTCTTGTTCGATTGAGATTGCTATAGGTGTTTTTTCTGCTTTTTGTTGGCTATTAGATGTTTTAGGTATGCTTTGAGGCTTATATTTGGCAGGAACTGGGGCATCACCTTTAGTAAAATCAATCAGTAGCTCAAGCACACCTTCAGAGACTAAACGCTTAATAATAGATCTATCGCGTACCAAGCCACTGGTCTTAATTTTTATGCTATTGATCCCTTCATGTTGCTTAGTAACGCTATCAACGTACATACCAGGAGTAAGTTCGGACACGGGCAAAGTAATTAGCATAAAGGCGGGATTTTTCTATTAAGGAATATGTACCTTAAATAGCATTAATTAAGCCTAAAAGTCTAGTTTTTGAGTTGTAAGTAGTTATATATAACTAAAACTATAATTTACAGCCTTATTAGAGCTGTAATGTAATTCTGATTATCTTAATTTTTAATAATTAAATGCTTTCTCTCAACTACACTGAAGTGTTTACCACTAAAAAACATGTGATTTAGCTATATAATTTATCTAATCATTATAAAAAAGCGAACTTTATTAACCTTTCTTGAACATAATATTGTTTTGCCTCGGTCTCAATATACACAGCACTTAATAAAAACTGCTTCAAATACTTAAGAGTACTAATATATGACAAAACTAAACCAACCCTTATCAAACCTAAGTGTGGCTGCAATAAACACAGCCTCGCCTTTGGGTCATATATTAAAAGTAGCCGCTCCACTGCTTGATAGCCTATTGGGTATAAATAAACTGCGAGATATTTACCTCTCTAATAATTTATCGGGTTTGGATAAACAAGAGTTTAGTGAAAAGCTTTTAAATGTATTGGGTATTAATGTACTTGGCGCACAAGGTGTTATTAACAAAATACCAAAGCAAGGCCCTTGCATAGTGGTATGTAACCACCCTTACGGCATGGTTGAGGGCGTAATAATTGCAAAATTGCTCACCCATTATCGTAGCGATACAAAAGTAATGGCTAACGTTGGTTTAAAAATATTTACAGAAATTAAAGACTACTTTATTTTTGCCAACCCGCTCAAACCTAAAGCAGCCATTAATACCAGTGCAATTAAACAGTGTTTTAAACATGTAAATAACGATGGCTTACTTGTGGTTTTTCCTGCTGGCAGGGTTTCGTTTTTTCAATCAAAAAAACAACGTGTAACCGACGGTCAATGGAATCGTTTAGCGGCTCAACTAGCCTTAAAAACACAAGCCCCTTTATTACCTGTGTTTATTAGTGGTCAAAATAGCCCTATGTTTTACAACTTGGGACGCATTTACTACCGATTTAGATTATTAATGCTAATACGTGAATTACTTAAAATTCAAAAAAGGTCCATTAATTTAGGTGCTAGTAATTTACTTACACCCAAGTTATTAAATAAATTTGAGAAAACTGACGACATTAACGATATTGCGCGTCTGCTTTGTTATTTAAACGATGAACGCTTTGTAACACCTTGGCAAGACGATGCCCAATCAATGCAACTAAAAGCGATTATGCAGGATGTTGATAAAACAAAAATGACGAGTGAACTTGCTAGCTTACCAAACGAGCAGCACTTATTAGACTTTAAAAGTTACTCCGTTTATTACGGTTATCAAGATCAAATACCTAATTGTGTTACTGAAATAACACGCCTTAGAGAAATAACCTTTCGTACATTAAACGAAGGAAGCGGCGAGCCATGTGATACCGATAAGTTTGACGCAACTTACATGCATTTATTTATTTTTGATCATAAAAATGAAGAGATCATTGGTGCTTATCGAATTGGACAAACTGATTTATTACAAAAAAATAGCGACGTGAGCGCCCTTTACTTATCGCAAATGTTTAATTTTAAACCCTCTTTTATTAATCAACAACAGCCGTGCTTGGAAATGGGTCGCTCGTTTATAGTTCAAAAACATCAAGGCAGTTACCATGGTTTATTGCTGTTATTTAAAGGGATCGGTGCGTTTATGGCGCAAAACCCACGTTATAGGACTTTATACGGCACAGTTTCACTAAGTAAACTTTATGACCCTCGTTCTGTCGCAATTATTGATCATGCAATGGTTAATAATAAAAAAGGTGTTAACGCCAATACGCCTTTTAATAATAAAATTCACCCTGAGTTTGAAGACTTCATTAGCGATCACACGTTAAACATAGATCATGTATCAACATTGGTTATGGGAATAGAAGAAGATAAAAAAGACATACCGATTTTATTAAAGCAATATCATAAGCTAGGCGCTCAATTTCATTGTATGGGAATTGACAGTAACTTTAATCACACCCCAGGATTACTTTTAAGTGTGCACCTACCAAGTGCGCCTGAAAAGCTACTTAAGCTCTACCTTGGTGATAAAAAAGATGATTATATAAATCACTCATAATTTTATCTGCTGCATTAATACAGCAGGTAAAAATAAAGCAACAAAAAAGTCGACGCAATTAATTGCGTCGACTTTTTTAGTTATGTAATAGCTATACGAATACCTAGTTAAGCTGCAGCCACTTTTAAACAACTAATGCTACTGATGAGCTGAGATTGCTTATCAAAATAATTAAAACGTATAGTCTTACCAACTTTAATATGACTAATACTGACTGTCATTGCGTCTTCTCTTTGCATATTTACACCATATTGGCCTTGCTCGGCTTTGCTGTAATGAAATGCTAAAAACTGCTCACTTGCGGGATGTCTTACGTCAATAAGTTGCTTAAATTGTTGTTTACGCTTTTGTGTAACTGTTTCTAGCTCAACGCCAGATGACGTTGCAAGCGATTCAACTTGGCAATCGATTAATTGTTTTGTGTCCCACCGAACAAAAACGATGTGACTATTATTTAGGGATAATTTATCCGGAAAAATACATAATTTAAAAGGCGCATAACCTGATAAATCCATATTTTGTAATTGAGACAATGCAGGGGTTTTGTTGCTCAGTAAATGTGGGATTAAAAGACCTCTACTGTGCTTTACGGCAGTTATATCAAATACACTTTGATAATCGTTTAATAAAGCTAATGTTTGCCCCCAATGCGATACACCAAGCCAAGTACCTCCCCCTTGCGGATCGATCGGGTAAATTGCGTTACCTGTGTGCTTACTCGGGGCGATTGCCATTTCTCGCGTTTTTTGCTCATCACGATTAAAAAACAACTCGTAGCCATCATCAGTTAAGAAGTAACTTAAAGTGCACATATTAACTTTGCAGTGATTTTGATTGGCTTTTTTCTCTCAAAAAAGTGGCTGTACTTGGTGCTAACCCAAAGCTCTGGTCGAATGATGCTTTTTGTGCAAAGGTAATTTGTGAAATCATCGCATAGTGATGTACTGCATGGCTTCCTACAAATATAAGCTCTCGTGCTAATGAGGTTGTTACAGTTTGTACATTTTTACTTTTAATTGATACTTCGCTTGAAAGTAACAGCGGTTTATTAAAATCATCTGTACTTAGCTGTTCAATCCACGATGCTATCTCGGCAATTTTTTTTATCGCTTCGCAGGGGTTACTTTCAATATTACTGCCGCGTAGGCGACTATCGTAATCAATATTATTTATATCAAAACCCGTCATTAAAGATTGGTAATGATCGATAATGTGGCGCATATGTGACCCAGCTGAACTAATGAAATTAGGAGCAACGATTTGCGAATAATCCTCTTTAGTTACACTTTCAAGATAAGTATGACCTTGAGCGAGTATTTCTAACTGACTATTTAACATTGAATCGGTTTTCCTCATTTATAATTTCGTCGTATATGCATACATAACGTTAGATAACATTTTGAATAATGCAATTTTGCATTGTATAAATAACTAGAAAGCTGTTCTTACAATAAAATTTCAAAATTTATGCAGTAATACATTTTTATATACAAAAGTAATTAATGAAAAGCTAGATAATATAGAGAGGGATATTAGTAGATGTAAAAGCAAATGGCGCTCTCGGTAGGGATCGAACCTACAACTCAGCCTCCGGAGGGCCACGTGATATCCATTTCACCACGAGAGCACATTTGTTGCCTCCACACCAACTCGCGATATCAGTGCTTTAGCATCAGCAATGATAAAGAGATCTTTAAATAAATACCAGTAACATCAGCTTATATGCTTATTAATTAAACTCTTTTAAATAAAACACTTCACAATGGCTTAAAAACACGCTATTTATTCTTATTGAATAAGAAACAGTAACGGTTTAGCAACATTGAAACTACGATTGTCGCTGTGCGGATTAATTTAATACGAGGAAATAATGATGAGTTTAATGTCTACTGAGCAAGTTGCTGAGTTTTTAGGTGTAAAAGTAGAGCGTGTAAAACGTCTTTCTAGAGAGAGTTTATTAATTGCTAAATCAGAAGATGAAAATGGCGAACCACAATTTGATACAGCCGAAGTAACTAAATACAAAGAGCTAGCCGAGCGCTTTGGTGGCCTTTAACATCTATAAAAAGTATTATTAACGAGTTTAGTTAGCTGCGCGCGTAACATTACAGATTTATTAGTTATGCCGCGCTCTTCGTACCAGCCAATACATAACACTAAAAAAAACAGCTTATAGTAATTCAGCTTATCTATTGAAAGATCAAACGTTTTTGTTTTATCGATGCTATTTTTATAGTTATTTAACAATGCACTTTCACTGCTCTCATTAAAATTAAAGCTCACTGCAAGGGCTGCCAAATCAAAATACACATCGTTAGTTTGTGCGTATTCAAAATCAATTAAATATATACCTGAAGCATTTACAATAATGTTGTCTTTTACTAAGTCGTTATGACAAAAACCTGCATTAAATGACATAGCTGTAACTGCTTTGAGTGCCTGCTCTATTTGAAGTTTATATTGCGTATATACGCCGGTGTTTTGATAAAAATGAAGCTCTTTAGCTATATCCATTGGCGCGGTAGACACTTTGTAATTGTGCACTTGAGCAAGTTTATTAATAAAGCTAAGCGTTATATCCGATTGCGCGCTCTTGCCTTCAATATAGTTAAATACCGCACGACCGTTTTCTTTATCAAGCCAAATAGGCGCTGGACATATATTAAAGTCACTTAAAAAGCGCTGCGCTTCAAGGCCGTCACTTGGCCAATGGCTTTTATAACACTTTAACAAATACCCTTGTTGCTCGGTACGTATTAAAAAATTATCGTTACTAAAGCCATTAAGTAATCGCTCGCTTGAAACAATGCTTGTAGGCTCTATAAACGCACTACACATTTTTACTAACTGAGTATGGGCAATCATTGATTAAAGCTGTGCTAGAGGCTTAGCTTGGCTTTGTTCGTATTCTTCGTACCAGGTTTTAAAGCCCCACGCTGCCATAATGGTATAAAATATAAAGAGTGCTAGCGTTGGGTAATAGCCTTTTTCGTAATATAAATACATAGAAGCTGCATCTATAACAATCCAGTACAGCCAGTTTTCGAGGACTTTTTTAGCAACTAAGTAAGTAGTTACTACTGCAAAGCACGTTGTAAAGCTATCAAGATAAGCAAAATCAGCATGAGTATAGTTTTGCATAACGTAACCTATAGCTATTGCAGCTATAGTTGTTAAACTAATTAAAACAGCATGGCGGTTTATCGACCACGATGTAATATTTAAATTTGCAGCTTTGCCTTTACGCCATACAACCCATCCAAATACAGCCATATACATATAATAAAAATTAAGTAATGACTCCATAAGTAATGCACCATTCCAGTACATTATTGTATAAATGAGCGTACTAAAAAACGCCGCAGGCCAACACCATAAGCTTTCTTTTATTGCTAATAATAAATAAGCCATCGACAACCCTACCGCAATATACTCCCAATGCGACATTGCTGTAAAACCACTTAAGGTTTGTGTTAAAAAGTCCATATTATGCAGTTACCGTTTAGTTGTGCCGATTGTTATACCAACCTGCTTATATACGGGGTCTATTTAACGTTAAGAAAATTACGCTAGAACTAGGCAAAAATTTTTGTATCTAGTTGTTCTAAATAAAAATTTTTAACGACGTTATAGTGCAATTTAATTCGTTAAATTGATCAAATATTTATGCAGGTTGGTATTATAGGCTATTCAGGCGATAAGTCGCCAGAGAGAAACTTACATACAAAAATAGCTTTACCAAATTCTTCATATGAGCGCTTAATTTCGGTATTTAATACCTGCATTACTAAATCGTAATCACCAAAAATTTGCGTTGATAACGTGTTAGTAATCACTTTTAAATCATCGTATTCGTTTAATCTGTCAATAAACCCTTGTATAAACGGGATATAGTCTTGGTGAAGTGGGTATTTACTGATCTCTACTGATAATTTCATTTTCGACTCTTTATTTTAATTACCGATTACAACAAGTCATTCAATGCTAGAGCCGTTATTAAATACAGTGTAAAATCGCTGCAACACTCAATTGAAATGAGCTTAATATGGCACGTAGAATAACCTACAAATATAAAAACGAACCGCGCGAGATTAATTTCGCTAAAGATAAATACCACGACATGTATCAAGCAATTGCTGCCGCTGAAGGTATTGATCTGACTAATTACTTAAGCATGGTACAGCAAATAGAAATGACCTCAAAAGGGTCTGCCTCTGTTCGTAACTTTCGCGACCAAGAATTTGCCCGTATGGGCTTTAGCGATATTTACTTTATAAAAGAGTAAATACAGCTTTATAGCTGTGTCAACGCTGATACTCATAACTTACGCGCGGTGTAATATTACATAATAGCTCGTAGGGAATAGTATCAGCGCATAGTGCTATTTCTTCAACTGGTAGCTCAGGGCCCCACATAGTAACCCTGTCGCCAACTTTAATATTATGCTCATTAGTGCCTATATCTACACTAATCATATCCATTGCTACACTACCGACAATACCATAACGCTGCTTGCCAATTATAACGGGGGTCCCCTCTTTAGCGTGCCGAGGATAACCATCGCCATAACCCATAGCCACAACAGCTAACTTGGTTGGTTTATCGCTTTTCCAACGACCACCATACCCGACCGCCTCATTAGCAGGCACATTTCGCACTGCAATTACGCGCGTAGTTAAGCGCATAACTGGTTTTAATTTATGTTGTTGCCCAATACTATTTGCCATAGGCGATACACCATAGAGCATTAGACCAGGGCGTACCCAATCACCATGTCCATTTGGCCACGCGATAATACCCGCTGAATTTGATAAACAATGCGCTTGGTCAATACCATTCACTAAGTTATCAAATAACGTAATTTGTTGAACCGTTTTAGCATTATCAACATCATCAGCACACGAAAAATGGGTCATCAGATTAACAGTGTTTTTAGCGTTAGGTGTTTTTTGTAAACGGCTATAAAATTCTTCAAACTGCTCTGGCGCAATACCTAGTCGATGCATACCTGTATTTACTTTTAACCAGCATGTTATTGGCGCATCAAGCTTTGCTTTTTCAAGCGCAGCTAATTGGTACTCATCGTGAATAATAGTTTGAAAATTATTAGCAAGTAAAATAGGTATGTCGGCTTTATTAAAGAAGCCTTCGAGTAAAACTATTGGCTTTGTTAGGCCCCCCGCTCGCAGAGCTAACGCTTCATCTATCCGCGCCACAGCAAATGCGTCAGCATCATTTAAATGCTGCGCAATCGTTACTAAACCATGTCCGTAAGCATTTGCTTTTAGCACCGCCATTACTTTGCTATTAGGTGCAAAACACTTAACTTGCGCTAAATTATGCGCAAGTGCAGCTAAATTAATTTCAGCAGTGGCTAAGCGCATTAGTAATCGTCATCTACCGCTGGTCCCGCGTAATTATCAAAGCGAGAAAATTGACCTTGGAATGTTAAACGCACTTTACCAATTGGGCCGTTACGTTGTTTACCTATAATAATTTCGGCAATACCTTTATCGGTACTGTCTTCGTTGTACACTTCATCACGGTAAATAAACATGATTAAATCGGCATCCTGCTCTATCGACCCGGACTCACGTAAATCTGAGTTAATTGGGCGTTTATCGGCACGTTGCTCTAGCGTACGGTTAAGCTGTGAAAGTGCAACAACCGGACATTTTAGCTCTTTTGCTAATGCTTTAAGTGAACGCGAGATTTCGGCAATTTCGAGCGTTCGGTTATCGGCAAGGCTTGGTACACGCATTAACTGCAAGTAATCGACCATGATCATACTAATGCCGCCGTGGTCGCGGGCTATACGCCTTGCACGTGAACGAACATCAGTAGGTGTTAAGCCCGACGCATCATCAACGTACATTTTACCTTTTTCCATCAACAAGCCCATTGTTGATGAAAGTCGTGCCCAATCGTCATCATCTAACTGGCCAGTACGTACCTTAGTTTGGTTAATACGGCCAAGAGACGCTAGCATCCTCATCATAATTTGCTCAGAAGGCATCTCTAGAGAGTAAATTAATACTGGTTTGTCTTGAGTCATTGCAGCATGTTCTGCAAGGTTCATCGCAAAGGTGGTTTTACCCATTGATGGACGCGCTGCTACAATAATTAAATCGGATGGCTGTAAGCCCGTCGTCATTTTATCAAGATCGGCATAACCTGTACTTACACCTGTTACACCATCTTGTGGCGATTGATAAAGCTCTTCTATTTTATCAACGGTTTTTTCAAGGATGCTATGAATGCTCTGCGGACCTTCATTACTTTTTGTTCGTTGCTCAGCAATTTTAAACACTTTGCTTTCGGCAAAATCAAGTAAATCGTGACTAGTACGCCCTTCAGTATTAAAACCCGCTTCTGCAATTTCGTTCGCTACGCCAATCATTTCACGTACAACAGCGCGTTCGCGTACAATACTTGCGTAAGCGTCAATGTTAGCAGCGCTTGGCGTGTTTTTAGCTATTTCAGCTAAATAAGCAAAACCACCAATTCCTGCAAGCTTATTATTTTTTTCTAAACTTTCAGAAATAGTGATTAAATCTATTGGATCGCCAATCTCAGCAAGTGCCGTCATCGCTTCAAAAATTAACTTGTGCGTACGGGTATAAAAATCCTGTGATACAACAAGTTCAGCTACGCGGTCAAAAGCTTGGTTATCAAGCATTAAACCACCTAAAACAGATTGTTCAGCTTCTATTGAATGGGGAGGAACTTTAAGAGTATCGACTTGCTTATCTGGTTTGGCCATAACTTCACAGTGGTAAAATTGAATGGCTCTATTCTATCGACTTGAAGGGGCTGTGCAAATAGAAAAGCAGGAAATCTTTTCCTGCTTTTTGTAATCGTGAAGGTGAGAGCGTTATTTTATACGAAGCTCTATGCGCCCACTAATGGTATCCATTTCAACATTAGCATTACCGCCATTGATACTAAATTCTAAATCACTGGCTGGGCCATATTTAGCTTTACTGACTTTGTCACTAGTAACTTTATTAATGATTTTGCCATTAGCATGGGCTTTAATTTCAAAATTTGCAGATACGCTGTCAGGAAAGTAAAAATCACCATCGCCACTTACCGATTCAAAACGTACATCACCACCTTTTAAAAGCTCTTTAATGTGTACTTCGGCTTCGCCATTTACCGTGTTAATACGTAAGTTTTTAATTGACGATAGCGTAAAATTTATATCGCCATTTACATTTTCAAGGCGCACATCATTGGCGCTTGAGGTTGATTTAATATCGCCATTAACAGCACTAAAACGCAGTTCACCACTTGATTGCCTATCGTTAATTTCGCCATTTACGGTTTCAAATTGAATATTACCACTTAAATTTTGTGCATTTACGTCGCCATTAACTGTGGTCAATTTAATATTACCGGCAATATCATCTACCGTAATTTCGCCATTAACCACATCAACTTCAGCACCGTTTTTTAGCTCTTTCGCAGTCACCGATACATTAACGCCAGCAAACTCTAAGCTGCTGCTTTTAGGCATAAATATGGTTAGGCTTGAGCCATCGCCATTATTACTCCAATTTGATTTACGTGGCATTTTTACAATAAACTGAGTTTTATCGCCATTTGTTTTAAGCTCATAACCTTCTGCTTTGTCATCAAGCTCGCCAGATACTTTAAATTCGTTTTTATCCCAGCCTGTAATATGTATATCACCGCGTTGGTTTTCAATAAAAATAGTGCCGCCATTTGGTACGTCTATTTGCTTATCTATTTTTTCACCCGCAAATACCGCCAATGGAAATAAGCTTAGTCCTAATAAAATCGCTTTCATGTCGTACTCCTAAATGTGCTGCCAACGTGGCGCGTGCACCTTGTTAATTAAATCAAGTTGTTGTTGATATATTTGCGCTAACATTGTCAGAAGCGCTTGGTTTTGTGGTTCATTTTCAAGAGCTTGCATTATTGCTTGTTCAGCCTCTTCTAATTCTTGTAGTTGTGTTTGCCAATTAGTGGTCAATGCTTCTTTATTTTCGTATTCAACTAACAAACTGTTTTTTTTCGCCGAAAAGTAATCACTTATAGCCACTACGGGTTGTGGCTCGGGCGCTATAATAAATATATTTACAGCAATTAAAGTAGCTAATGTGCAGGCAGCTATTGCCGTTAGTTTTGGCCAAATGCCAGCTTTTTTTTGGTTCTGCTTATTATTAACAATTGCTCGCTCAATCCCTGCCCATAAATCTTTTTGTGGTGGTATCTCTTTATCAAGCATATTTAATGATTTGTTTAAGTAATCGTCAAAATTTGGTTTATTCATTTTCATACCACTCTTGTAATAACTGCCTAGCACGATGATATTGCGATTTACTTGAACCAACAGCCATACCTAACTGTTCGGCTATTTCCTCATGCCTGTAACCTTCAATTGCAAACAGCACAAACACCATACGTGCACGCTCAGGAAGCCTTACTATTAATTTATCAAGGCCATTTAAGCCTTCGCAATCATTAGCTGATTGCTCATCCATACCGCTGTGTTCAATGCTCACCACTTTTTGTAGCCAATTTTTTTGCTTGCGTAGGTAGTTAATCGCAATATTGCTGGCAACACTGTAAAGCCAAGTAGAAAACTGCGAGCGACCGTCAAATTGCGCTATTTTATGCCACACCTGTACAAACACTTCTTGCGCTGCATCTTCAGCATGCGCTTGGTCGGCTAATAAGCGTAAACATAAACCGTAGACTCGTTTTATATGTAACTCATAAAGCGTTGTATATGCCGCCTGCTCACCCGACTTAACACGTTCAATAAGTGTAGCCTCGCATAAAGGCGTTTGTTCGGGTTTAACGTGTAACATCCGTGATGTCGCCTTTTAATTATTATTATTGAGTTAGTGTATTGATAAGTTAGACGTAATAACAGTTCGAAAAGGTTTAAAGGGAATGAAAAATAATTGAATAAAAAAGGGCTTGTACGAGGTTGTATTTAACTATGCCCTTAACTAGTGACTAATAAACGAAGTTAGCCAAATTACAGACACAAAAAAGCCGTGCTAATAGCACGGCTTTTGTCGCTTAATTAAAAAATTAAGCTTCAGCGATTACGATTACTTTAATAGTAGCCGTTACGTCTGAGTGAACTGAAATTGATACGTCAAATTCACCTGTCTCACGGATAGTACCTAGAGGCAAACGAACTTCTGACTTAGCAACTTCAACACCAACAGCTGAGATAGCGTCAGCGATGTCACGAGTACCGATTGAACCGAATAACTTACCTTCGTCACCAGCTTTAGATACTAATGTAACTTCTGCTAATGCTTCTAGTTTTTCAGCGCGTGCTTGTGCAGCAACTAACTGTTCAGCGATTTTCGCTTCAAGTTCTGCACGACGAGCGTCAAACGTTTCAATGTTAGCTTTAGTCGCAGGAACTGCCTTACCTTGAGGGAAAAGGAAGTTACGTGCGAAACCAGATTTAACTACAACCTGTTCACCTAGGCTACCTAGGTTAGCGATCTTATCTAGTAGAATAACTTGCATGTTTCTACACCTTTTAAAAACTGTTAATCCGCTGCTTACTTATGTAAGTCAGTGTATGGAAGAAGGGCTAAGTAGCGAGCACGCTTAATAGCAGTTGCTAGCTGGCGCTGGTATTTAGCGCTAGTACCTGTAATACGGCTAGGTACGATTTTGCCACTTTCTGTAACATAGTTTCTAAGAGTAGCTAGATCTTTGTAATCGATTTGCTTTACGCCTTCCGCTTTAAAGCGGCAGAACTTACGACGTCTGAAATAACGTGCCATGAGATTAATTCCTCAAATAATTCTTTCTATATGCTGAGCATGCAAAACCAATTGGCTAAGGCCGTTACGACCTTCGTGGCGATTTAAAAAACCACTCACTTGCAATGCCTGCCCAACGTGCAAATGTTGAGTCTGTTGTTGCATTTGCTTTCCACTGGCAACTACCTGAAGCCTCACGTAACTATTACGGTTAAGGTCTGCTTCGGTTTGCATCGATTTATGTTCTACAACAAAAATACAATGCGGGATGCCAGCAGGGCTTTGGCTAAACTTGGGAGTTTTACAAACTACCCCAGATATAACCAGCTGATTCATAAAAGGGCTAACCATTTATATTTACCGCCAGTTAAACGCCATGCTAGGACTCAAAACAATTAAGCAGCTGGTGCTTCTTTCTTCTCTTCTCTTGCAAGAGGAGACGCTTCAGTTTCAGCAGTTTTAGTGCGGATAACTAAGTTACGAAGCACTGCATCGTTGTAGCGGAAAGTAGTTTCTAGCTCGCTGATTACTTCAGTTGGTGCTTCAACGTTCATAAGAACATAGTGAGCTTTATGAAGCTTGTTAATTGGGTAAGCCAATTGACGACGGCCCCAATCTTCAAGACGGTGGATAACACCACCAGCTTCAGTGATAGAACCAGTATAACGTTCGATCATACCAGCAACTTGCTCACTCTGATCTGGGTGAACCATGAATACGATTTCGTAATGACGCATGGATATTCCTTACGGTTAATAGAGCCTTCTACCGTTTCGGCCGGTCGGTTTAAGGCAAGGAATTAATAGTTTAAAAGCCGAAATGAGCGCGCATTTTACGCTTAGACGGATAATTAAGCAAGCAGGTTTTTAAGCTTTTATAGATAAGTGTTTAAAAGTAATAATTACGAGCTTCGCTCATCTCGTTAGCAAGCCGTAGGGCTAAAGGTAAAGCTAAACTCGGAGCTCAATATTTGTCATATACGCCAAGCTTTCGCGCGTAAAAAGCGCAACTTTGAATTACTTAAGTCTCACACCTGCCTCAAAATATAAGTATTTACTCAAGCTTAAAGCCGTGCAATTATTAAGCAATATATTATTAAATAAGGATATTTATGAAGCTCTTACTACCGCTTGTATTAATACTTACTTTTAGTACACCATTTTTAAGCCACGCAAAAACTAATACAACCGACATAACCATTGGTAAAAAAGTCATTCTGCAATCAAAAATACTCAACGAAGACAGGCCCATTAAAATTTTCATACCTGACACTGTAAAAGACGACCAGCCCCTTTATGTTATTTATTTACTTGATGGTGTTGAGCACTTTCATACGGCGTCTGGTGTTATTAAATCCCTTGTAGATTACGAGCAAATACCCAATGCAATGCTCGTTGGTATTGATACAACTAACCGTGTTCGCGATTATTTACCAAAAGTAGAAGGCGAGCCTAAAACAGAGTTTCAAACCTTTGTTAAAAATAAATGGCCTGACGCTGGGCAAACCGACAACTTTTTAAAGTTTGTGTCTGACGAACTAATGCCCTACATAAATAGCAATTACTCGACTAACGGCTACAGCACCTTAATTGGTCACTCTAATGCTGGTACATTAGCGCTTTATACTTTAGTTAATCAGCCGGAATTATTTAACAACTACATAGCTATTAGCCCAAATAGTTGGTGGAGTGATGAAGAGTTAAAAAATAATATTATTAAATACACTAAAAACCCTAAAGGCAGCCAATCGTTATTTATTAGTGTAGCAAGTGAAGGCTCACGCTTTTATACAGGTGTATTAAATACTTTAGTAAATTTAGAACAACAAATGCCTACACAGCTAAAATGGGAATATAAGCATTACCCTACTTTTAGTCATATGGGCACCATACTACCAGCACTTAGCGATAGCCTAATTAACCTATTTGGCGACCTAATATTTAAAGTGACTGACGAGCACGGAAGATTTGCTGATGTATCGCTTATTACCGGTTACTACCAAGCACTGAGTGATAAGTACGGATTTGAGCTTAAAATTCCACAAGATGTGTACGTAGAATTTGCGCATAGCCAGCAAAAATTTGGCAACACTAAAAAAGCGATAACTACGCTTAAACACTTTACTCGCGATTATCCTGATGCTGCTTACTCCCACATGCGACTATCACAAGGGTACACTGCTAACAAACAGTTTAAAGAAGCCGTAACTAGCATGAAACAGGCACTAGAACTTGCTAAGCAAAACTCGCGAGACCCAATGTTAGTTGATGCGCTACAAGATATGGTGAATGAAGCACAAAAGAAATTATAATTGATTTAACGCAAAGCGTTTTTAACTAACTATAGTAATTACGAGCTACGCTCGTCGCGTCAGCAAGCTAAACGCCTACAGGTAAAATTAAGCTCAGTGTTAAACTTTACATGTAGTCGCCGAGCTTGCTCGCCTGAAAAGCGCAGCTTTTAATCTATTTAAAGCCACTTAAAAATAAAAAAACCGATGCTTAAACTAAGCATCGGTTTTTCTTTGCCGAAAGCTGACAGCTAAAAACTTAAAATTTTACTTTCTCGTTGGGTTTCGCTTCACTCAACCCAACCTTGTATCTCTTCTTGATGAGTGTTTAGCTAGCACTTGTCACATCGGGAAGACAGTGAGCTCG
>NZ_JADYWO010000014.1:0-115733 GCF_015864775.1 Pseudoalteromonas sp. NSLLW218
CGACATTCTACTGCGTAGCGCACCGACTTCAAATTGTAGAAAGCCCGATTCGAAAGAGTCGGGCTTTTTTACGTCTGCAGAAAAGTAAAATGCGCGCAGTTAACACTCACATCAACACCCATCACGTAGGGCGAGCGAAGCGACTTCCGACGCTAGAATCACACCAAAAGCCCTCAATATCTCTGCACGCCGATAAGTATGTAGCATTTGCTAGGTGACTTTTTACCGCTGTGGGAACCATGACATTAGCAGGCTTCAAATTGTAGAAAGCCCGATTCGAAATAGTCGGGCTTTTTTACGTCTGCAGAAAATAATGCGTGAGTTATTATGGTTCATTTAATTATCCATTAAACACTCAACTGAATTGCATATTTAATTAGGTAGAGATACTTCTAATAAAGCACTAAAGAAAGCTGTACTATTACAGGTGTTTTAAAATAACTATAACGAGAAAAATATGAAATTATTAACTGCAGCAACTCTAATACTTGCTTCATCGACAGCTTTTTCACGCCCTGCACCTTTAGTGTCTATCCCTACTCATGATGCCTTTTTTAATAGTATTGCAGCGCATTGCGGTAAAGCTTTTGAAGGTGAAGTAGCGGTAGATAACGCGAAGGGGCCAAGCTCATTTACAGATAAAAAGCTGGTTATGCATGTACGTAAATGTAGCGAGACTGAGTTACAAGTACCGTTTCATGTAGGTGACGATGCATCACGTACGTGGATCATAACTAAAACGGGTAGTGGCTTGAGTTTAAAGCACGATCATCGTCATAAAGATGGAACAGACGACGCATCAACTATGTATGGTGGCCATACGCTTAATGCAGGGTTTGCGCAAATGCAGTCGTTTCCAGCAGACCAATACTCTAAAGAGTTATTCATAAAAGAAGGCATTGCACAGTCTGTAGGTAATACATGGCAAATGTATATTTACCCAGAAGTATTTACTTATCGATTAATTCGCCAAGGACGTGAGTTTAAGGTGGATTTTGATTTAACGAAACCGATTACTCCACCATCAGCACCTTGGGGTTATAAAGACTAAGGTTACTTACCCTTGTTTGTATCTTCTTTAGTTTCGCATTGTAGTAAAACACTTAAATCTGGTTGGTAAGCACGTGGTTTTGTTGGAAAGCGCTCGTACTCTTGCACGCCTTCAAGTATTTTCAACATAAAGGTATTGCCGCGGCATAGACGGTCAGCATGGCGTAATAAAAATACACTTTGATTGGTAAAGTGTTTGTAATCGTCTGACTGGATTTCTATTTTATAGTTGTCTTCGCCAATTTTTGTTTGGTAGTAATGCACTTTGTTGTCAAAGTCGTAGAGCTTCTCTGTTTCGGCTTTTTCAGCAAGTGCAGTATTTGCACTCGAAAGAGCCACCAGTGTAGCGCCTATAAATAAGCGTGGTGTGTTTATTCCTTTCATAAAATGTATCCTTTAATTTGCGAACTTTATACCCATTAATAAGAGTAATAAGATCGATTTCTTTACGTATTAGTCTAACACCCAAAAAGGGATAATGTGATGTTCAAACAAATAAAGCAGCTTTTTGCTGTATTCGATGATCAGGAACCTAGTATAGAGCAGCATGATTTAAAAACAGCGGTCGCTGCATTGCTTATTGAGGTTATGCGTGCTGATACTAAGCTTGACCATGATGAACAACGAACCCTGACTGTAACCTTAAAAAAATACTTTAATTTAACAAATGCAGAAGTTGAAGAGCTTACTAATAACGCAGCAAGTAGTTTAGATGGTGCTATTGACTACTTTCAGTTTTCAAAACAAATTAATGAGCATTGTAGTGCTGTTCAGCGCATTGAAATAATAGAACTACTATGGCGCTTGGCTTATGCTGATGGAGAAATAGATCCCCAGGAGGACTACGTAATACGTAAAGTAGCAGGGCTTTTATATGTAACGCATACCGATTTTATCGCCGCAAAAATCGCGGCGACAAAGTAATTATTTAGTTATTTAGGCGTGCAAGTTATTTTAACTTACTTGCAACGCTTACTAACTGATGAGCAAGTGCTGATACTTTTTCAGCTGTAACAGGTTCATTAATTTGCCCACTTTCATCAAACAATGTGTGTACAGCGGGTACTGCAAGTTGATCGGCAAGCACTAACGATCCAATACCACTTAATATATCTCGTACATGATTTAAACCGCGCAACCCACCAAGTCCACCTGGTGATGCTGAAAACAGCGCCACCACTTTATTACGAAAAGCAGGAACAGCACCTTGCTCTGTACGCGATGCCCAATCAATCGCATTTTTAAGCGCTGCAGTTATAGAGCCGTTGTACTCCGGGCTTGCTAGTAAAATACCGTCAGCTGCACGTAGTTTGTCTTTTAAAAGCTGTACATCGCTTGGTGTACCTTGTGCTTCAATGTCTTCGTTAAATAGTGGGATGTTTAATTCGTTTAGTTTTATTACCTCTACTTCAGCACCTGTTTGTAGAGCAAAACGTGCTGCCTCATTAATAATTTTTTGATTAAAGCTTTCTTGGCGAAGGCTTCCTGCTAGGGCAATAATTTTTGGTGCTGACATGCTAGTGACCTTTTAGTGTTTAAAATTACAACGCTAATGTAGCAAAATTTTGCTTGTAGAAAACCCCAATAAACGCAACACTTATGTGCGTAAATGCACATAAGTATAAGGTAAGCAGCATGGCGATAAAATTTGAAGATTGGCAAGACGTCAAAGTAGCGTTTGAAGTAGCACGATTAGGCACGTTAACGGCGGCGGCAGAAGAGCTTAATGTGCACCACAGCACAGTTCTTAGGCGAATTAATAATCTTGAAAAAAACTTAAATACACGCCTTTTTCATCGTCATGCCCGTGGTTACAAGGTTACTGAAATTGGCACCAAGTTATTTGCAACAGCACAAACTATCCATAGCTCCTTAGAGCAGTTACATAACGATATAGCAGCGGCCGATAGCACCCTTAGAGGGAGTTTATTACTAACGACGGTAAGTGGTTTTATGGATGTACTTGGTGATGTATGTGAGCAATTTCAGGCACTACATCCACAAGTGCAGCTTGAGGTTATTTTAGAACAAAAAAGGTTAAGACTTGATCACGGACAAGCACATATTGCAGTGCGTGCAGGCCCAAGACCTGATGAGGGCGATTATATTGCTCAGCATTTAGCGCAGCTTTCATCGGGTTTATACGCTAATAAACGTTACATCAATAAATACGGCATGCCTAAATTATTAAGTGATTTACAACAACATAATTTTGTATCAGGTGTGGCGGGTTTTAATGCCCGCGTGCCTTATTTTGCATGGGCTGATGAACATATTCCCGCATCGCAAATAAAGCTGCGAGTGTCTGAAACCGCAGAAGCAACTCGTGCAATAATTAAAGGGCTAGGCATTGGCGGATTACAACATGATGTGGCGGCGCAATATTCTGATTTAGTACCTATATTACACAGTGAGTTAAGCTGGCCTACAGATGTATGGTTAGTCACGCATCACCTAGTACATCGCACTGCTAAAGTACAAGCTTTTGCAGGGTTGTTAAAAACACACTTTAGTAAGTTGGCTGCTAATCAATAATTTTAGCTGTGTTTTGGATGATTATAGTGTTTTTTTTACTTCTATCCCTATGCGTTTAGCCAAGCGTACTAAGTTAGCTCTATCTAATTCAAGCACTCTTGCTGCTGCTGACCAGTTGTAGTTATGCTTCTTTAATTGCTCAGTAATTACGTTGTATTGCAACGATTCTACAGCTTGCTTTAAAGGTTGGTTGATTAAGGTGTTGGTTGTACTTTGGCTTGCTACTAAAGAGTTTTTCGGCGCACTCGGTGTTAAATCACAGTGCTCGCTTGTAATGGTTATTATTGGATTTTGCCATTGGCTTTGTTTTGCTTTTAGGGCGCTGCGGCTAATGACATGCTCAAGCTCGCGAACGTTACCTGGCCAGTTGTATTGATTAAGCGATACTTGCGCTTCAGGGCTCAGTTTTAATTGTTTTATCCCTAGTTTACGGGCTGTTTGCTCAATAAAATAACCAGCTAAGAGTGTTATGTCGTGCTCCCGTTTACTAAGTGGTGGCACAGTAATAGGGTAGACACTGAGGCGATGGTATAAATCGGCTCTAAAGCGACCTTGTTCTACTTCTTCTTTTAAATTTCTGTTGGTTGCGGCAACGACGCGTACATCTACGTACTTTGGCGTGTCTTCTCCTACCGTTTGTATTTCGCCGCTTTGTAGCACTCGTAATAATTTACTTTGCATGGCAAGAGGCAGTTCGCCAATTTCATCTAAAAATAACGTGCCTCCATCAGCTAATTGAAATTTACCTTGGCGCGAATTTTGTGCGCCTGTAAAAGCCCCTTTTGCATGACCAAAAAATTCACTTTCGGCAAGATTCTCAGGGAGCGATGCACAATTTAAGTGAATAAGCGGTTGATCTTTTCGAGCTGAATTTAAGTGAATATTACGCGCAACAAGTTCTTTCCCTACTCCTGTTTCACCTAATATAAGCACGCTAAAGTTAGATGCTGCAACGAGTTTAATTTCGTTCTTAAGTGTTTGTATTAGCGGACTTTGGCCAATAATTTCACCGCCATCTCGTGTTAACGCTTCACGATTTAGTTCTTGCACTAATGCACTTGAGTGCTGTGCATGCTGTTTGTAATGGGCAAGCTCTAAAGCTGTTTTAAAGTGCGCACTACACAGCGTTTGTAAAGTATTGAGTGTATCAGTACTTATGCTTTTAAATGCATTGGCGTTAAGGCTATCAAACGTAAGTACGCCAAGTAGCGCGTTTTTATCATAAAGAGGTAAGCCTAAACATGCATGTACCGGTATGTCGCCGGTTTTAGCTAATAGTAATCCGTCGTATGGATCGGGTAGTGGGCAATCGTGCGCAAATTGTAACGCGAGTGTGCTTTTGCAAATAGCTTCTAGGCGAGGGTGTTCTACTATTTTAAATCGTCTGCCAAGACTGTCGGACATTAATCCTTTAATTGCCAGTGGTTTTAATTGCTCGCCCTGAAGCACTAATAACGCACTTGCATCACTAGGAATCACCCGCTCAACCGTTGCTAGTAATTGATCAAAGCTATGCTCGTGCAGTGTACTTTGAGCAAGCTCTAGAGCAACTTGTGTAAGGTTGAATTGCTGGTTCATGTCAAAATGACCTATTCGTGTTTTTATGAGTTAATTTATAATAGGTCATAAAGACTCATAGTGTAAAGTGGTTTAATTTAACCTATTGAATTTAATTGAATAAATTTTTTGGCACAGTATGTGTAATAGCTAAGTAACGTAGTTAGTTACAGAGATCGCCATGAACACACTAATGCTGAATAATTTAAACAATCAAATACAGCCTAGTTCACTATATGAAACAGTATTATTTGCAGCCAATACTGCATTGCTCGTGAGTTTAGTGTGTATTACGGCCAGTATTTTAATTAGCTACCCATTTGCTGAGTACTTTTCTATTGCGGTGCAAGTATCAGCTCATATTGGCACTATTGTTATTGCTGCTATTTTAAAAGTAAGTTACGTACTGCGCTGTGTTGCACAACATGGTTTAGGGCAGGAGGTACGATAATGCGCCCTATAAACTTAACTGAACCAATGCCAGCACGAGTGGCTATTCATCAAGTATCTCGATGGCCGTTATGGACGCTCGCTTTTAGACCTTTCTTTTTAGGCGGTGGCTTATTGGCATTTTTGTCGGTGGGGTATTGGCTACTTATTTTAACAGGCCATGCAAGTTGGCACTTATCGATACCTGCGACATTATGGCATGCACACGAAATGCTGTTTGGCTTTGCAGGAGTTGTAGCTGTTGGCTTTTTACTTACCGCAGCACAAACATGGACAGGCGTTGCGAGCATAAGTGGCAAAGCTCTTATGTGGCTTACGTTTATATGGCTTGCAGCGCGCTTAGCCTTTTTTGTGATATTGCCCGATATTGCTCATTTTAATTTATATGCTGCACTTACATTACAAGTTATTTGGTGGCTAGGCGCCATAGCTGTATTGGCTAATATGTTATTAAAAGCCAATAGCAAAAGTAACTATCCGTTTTTAGCTATTTTAGCTGTGCTTTGTGGGCTCAATGTATTGTATTTAATACTCATTTTACAGAAAAACATGCAGCTTGCACTTGGTGTGGTTGATACCGCAGTACTCGTCATTACTTTACTAATTGGCATTGTTGCGGGTCGCGTTTTACCATTTTTTACCGCTAAAGGTCTGGGTTTAACCGAGCAAGTTCGAACGCCTAAAATAGATAAAGCAGTGATGTATTTATCTATTGTGGCTATCACTTTATTTTTTATCAACAAGTTGTTTTTGAACACGATTGACCCTGCGTTAGTTGTTGCAACTGTTGCTGCGCTTCACCTGGTCAGGGCTGGTTTTTGGTGGGACAGCAAGGTATTGAGAGTGCCGTTGTTATGGTCTTTGCATTTTTCCTATCTTACGTTAGGCGTAGGGTTAATGATGGTTGCATTCAGCTTTTATAGCAGTGCAATACAATTTAAAGATGCGCTGCACTTAATCACTATTGGCACAATAGGTATGATGATTTTAGCAATGATGACGCGTGTATCACATGGTCATACAGGGCGGACACTCACTATTCCTCATTACATGGCTGTTGCTTTTGCGTTTTTGCTTGTGGCCGCTATTACTCGTTCGTTACTCCCTTTTATTATTGGGCCTCAACTTTCTTGGCAAATAAGTGCTGTGCTGTGGTTAGTGGCTTTTTCATTATTTTTAATTCACTGCACACCTATATTAACGCGGCGTCGTGTTGATGGGCGTCGTGGTTAGTTCATCCATAGGAAACACATATGTTATCTGATAAAACCATTGAGATTGTAAAAAGCACTGTTCCGTTATTAGCGCAGGCGGGTACGGTTGTTACCGATCATTTTTATAAGCGTTTATTTAGCCATAATCCTGAGCTTAAAAATATTTTTAATATGGCGAATCAAGATACAGGTCGTCAGCAATTTGCACTTTTTAATGCATTGGCTGCGTATGCGCAAAATATTGATAATTTAGTCGTATTAAAAGAAGCGCTAACACGTATTAATCATAAGCATACAAGCTTGAATATTTTACCTGAGCATTACCCTATTGTAGGTGCGCATTTAATTGGTACTTTAAAAGAGCTTATTCCTGATCAATTTACTCCCGATGTTGAATATGCTTGGCGCGAAGCTTACGGCGTACTTGCTGATATTTGTATAACCGAAGAAGCTGCTTTGTATGAGCACAGTAAAAATAAACACGGTGGCTGGGTGGGAACTCGCCAATTTGAAATAACCAACAAGCAGGCTGAATCAGAACTAGTAACGAGCTTTACACTTACGCCAGTTGATGGCGAAGCTGTTATTACACATAAACCAGGGCAGTATTTAGGTATTAAAGTTAAGCTAGAGGGCGCTGAATATGAAGAAATTCGCCAGTATTCTATTTCACAAAAAAGTAACGCTAAAAACTACCGTATTAGTGTTAAAAAAGAGCTACAGCCAAAGCCTGGCATGGTGTCTAATTATTTACACTCATTAGAGCAAGGCACTATTGTTGAGTTATACCCGCCGGCAGGAGACTTCTTTTTACGTAATAATACAAGTCCAGCGGTACTAATTTCAGCAGGTGTTGGGCAAACGCCAATGCTGGCTATGCTTGAAACGCTATTAAGTGACAACTCTAATCAAGAGATTATGTATTTACATGCCTGCGAAAATACTCAGCAGCATTCGTTTTCAAAATATTTAAATGAGTTAAATGCAGTCTATAACCGCTTACAAACAATGACGTGGTTTAACCAAGCGACAGAGGGCGCTGACTTTACTGGGTTAATGAACCTAAATGCAGTACAAGCACAGCTACCATTGAGTAATGGCGACTTTTACTTATGTGGTCCTGCCGGGTTTATGGCATTTATAAAAAACCAGTTACTTGAGCTAGGTGTTAAAAACGAGCAGATTCATTATGAAGTGTTTGGTCCGCACCAAGACTTGTAATAACGCTTTAAAATAGAAAAAGGCGTGCAGCGATATGCTGCGCGCCTTTTTGATAAACTTTAAAGTGCCTTATAATTCTTTACAGGTAACACCTTCAAGTACTGTAGTAAGCTCTTTTTTAGGATAGTAAAGCTCGCATTGGTTATTACGTAGTTGCAAAATAAACTTCTCAGATTTTATATTATGCGCGCCCATAATTACTCTGCCATCAGACCCTTTACTCATTGCATGATCAATTAGCAGTTCGCTACGTTTAGTAAATACCGAATCGGCAAGTGTTACTAATGCGCCTCCCTTAACTTGTTGAATTGCCTGTTGTAGTGTTGTAATAGCGCTGGGATTAACGCTCGTTAATATAGCGGGTTTAGCGGGCTCACTATTTACACTTTGGCATCCACCTAAAGTGAGCAAGATGGCTAATGGGAGTAATAATTTAGCCACTATCTTTCCTCACTCAGTGTTGGCCAAGTTAAGTCCATATTACGCTGGGTAAATTGCTCAGGCATATTTAAAGGAATGAGGGATTCACGAGAGCTTGAAAAACTAGCTGGCTCTGCTTTTGCAGCAGCCGTTCTAACTGGGCAACTGCCATTTTCAACATGAAATAATGCGGTGGCTAAAACAGCCTCGTCACTGTCGCCTAACTGATGATCAAAGTCGTCTTCAATTTCACAACCTTGAACATCAGCATCAAATTGTGGCGTAGGGGTTGGTGTAAAACCCGCAGAGTATTCGCCAAATCCTTTGCTATTCACCCCACTAAACTGAATAGTGTAATAGGTTGTTGCGCAGTTATGGGTTGGGGTAAAGCCATAGGGCTTACCGCAGGTCGTGTCGCCAATTAAAATAACTTCTGCGTCTATACCCTTTAAACCATTAATAAAAGCTTCTGATGCCGAACAGGTGCCTGATGTGCTTAATACATAAACCTTCGATAAGTTTAAATCAGGTAGGTTTTCACCTGTGCTAAAAAAAGTAGAGTAATCTATTTCTTCATCAATAAATGGAAAAGGCGAATCTACGGGCTGTTTATTGTTTTGTTGAGTTTGATAATAAAAGCGGTTGTTAACGTTGGCATTACCGGCAACCATATAAGCCAATTGAGCTGATAGCGCTAATAACCCGCCGCCGTTATATCTAAAGTCGATTACAAGCTCGTCAATACCATCGGTTTTAAACTTATTTACCGCAGCAATAAGGCCTTCTTGAGCAATGCTTATATGGCTATTAAACTGCATGTAACCCACGTTTGAACCATTTTCAGTCGGAATCGTTTTAACATTTTGAACTGGTGTTTGCTCAATATTACCAGCGGTTACATTAAATGTTTTTTCGGCGCCATCGTTACTGCGTACAACAATAGTATGTGAATCGCCGTTAGTTGGGCTAAATAAGCCTTCGTTAAGCGTATCTACACCCGACTCTGTATTGGTATTAATGCTAACACCGTCAACTGAAAGTACAGTATCACCACGTTGAAAGCCTATTTGGCTTGCAGGTGAATCATCTTCAAGATAAGCGACGCGTAAAATACGGTCGGCTGTATCGCCAATAAACGCCCAATTTATACCGTAACCAGAAGTAACGCCCGATTGCGCTTCTTGAAAGTAATCTTCAGTAGGTTCTGAAAAATGAAAGTTATCTTTTTTTGCCCCTGAGTCGGTAAGTTGCTCTGTTTTTAATTGGGCAAAATAATCGGCTACTGTGCCAAAGCTTTCAGGGTCGTTATCGGTAATCTCATCATACCAAAGGTAGGTTTCGTCGCTCCAAGAGCGAAGCCAGAGTTTTTCGTAAAGGGCAGAGCCAGCTTGATCTGGGTAAGGCTCGTTGTTATTAAAGGGATCGTTACCCGTACGAGGGGTTTCGCAAAAGTTTTTTAAATCATTAGAGGGCTCAAATACCCCTGCTGTCCATGTTGGACTGCTACTAACAGGTGTTGTAACGATAGGAGTAGTAATTACAGGAGCAGAGTCGATGCCGCTACCGCCGCCACAACCCGTTAAAGCAAAGCCCGAAAGTGCTGTAAAAATGGCTAGCGAGGTTTTATTATTTTCAAACATAGTTAAGGACTTTCTGTAAATAAGTTGTTTAAAATATTACAACACTCGCTCATTTATTCAACATTTATAGCTTTGATTTATGTAAATGAGTGTTAAAGCTTAGAGCTTGCTCGCACTACTTGTATCTGCGAATGCTTGCTTTTGCCATGCATTAAATAACTTTTGCTGTTTATCCGAGATTTTTAAACCGTATGTTTTTTGCATGTAAGTGTAGGTGTCGGCTATACGTTTACGTGCATAAACAGGCGGTTCAACTACACGTTGCTTAAAGTTTACTTTTACTTCGCAGCGACCATACTGTGTGGCGTTTTCGCTAAGCATACCAAAACGATAATTAGAGCGATCGGCATTAATTTCGCCAATAGCTGGCGCTAAGTTATTTATATCAGCTTCCATTTTTCTAAATTTAGCACTTACTTTACGGCAGTTTTTACGCCCGCCATCTTGCCAACACTGTAGCTGGTGACCAAATTCCCACGCCGGAATATGCGTAACTATAATATTCTAGTATATGGACATTTATAACTATATAAAAAATATAAGATTTTGGTAATGGTAAAATTCACTCACTGTCCATGTATTGTTTTTTTTATATGGACATATTTTTCTGGTTTGTCATTATACTTTGCAATCTGAAAGTTTATATAAGAGTAGCAATTAATTTGATGGTGTGTTCGAGCTTAAAGATTAAGGAAGTAGCTCTTTAACATTGGAATCCAATACTTGAGCCAAATGATATGCTTTAAGTAGGGTTATGTTGACTTCGCCCCGCTCAATTCTACCCATATAACTTCGGTCTATATCTGCTAAAAGAGCCATTTTTTCCTGTGTGATTTTTAGTTCTTTGCGTCTATTCTTTAGGTTTATACCGAATTGGATAGAAATATCTTTCATTTTAGTCCCAGTAAAATGAGAGACTATCCGTATTTGATGACTATAAGGCCACGGACTATAATCCGTATTTTAGTGGTTGAAATAAATCTTGTTATAAAGTGGTGAGTTTATATTGAGTCGTAGCTAGGTTACTTCATTATATAATATGAACTAGGAGCTATAGGTAATTATATTGTTGTATAAGGGGTGTAAAGAGAAATCCCAGATTTTGATAATTCCAAAGCCCATGTGTAAGCTTGAGAGGGTGGATCAAAATTATGAATAACCCAATCTTGCTGAGTCCCCTCTTGATAACGCCGTCCTATCTCAATTGCAAAAGTAGATTGTACTGATAAAAAAAGGTGTACTTTTTTACAGTCATTTAATGATGAAAGCTGATCAATGAGTTCACCCACTTGCGTTGACAGTTTTTGTAAATTGTCTTGGTTTTTTATTAAATTTCTCGAGATCCCTTGATCTGAAATTAGTATATTTGTTGAGTCTTTTAATTCTTTTGGAATCTGATTTATATTGATTTCAGTTGTAAAACAGATAGCAATGCCTATTTCACCTGAACTATTAACCTCATCTACAGTAATTAATTTCCTAAAATTAATTTGTTTATTCTCATCGGAGAGTAAACCGTAGCTACCATCTCGGTGAAACTTGTCAAAATAGATTATCTCAGAAGTAAGGTTTCTTAGCATTGCACCATATGCTACAAGAAAGGGAATTCTTGCAAGTCCTCCGATATATAACTTCTGGCCTTGGTTATGTAGTATATAATTTTTAAAAATGTCAATTTCTAGTTCAGCATTATAACGCTTTATTTGCATAACTATATCTTCGGAAACGCTTTGCTGAACACCAATAGATATAGGTTCCCTGCAGAAGGCCTTTTCAGTCGAATCTAATATGTTTTCTGGAAAGTAGGCCGGTACACCTGGCATAGCAGAAATCATAACTTTTGCAGTATGACGTAATTTTTGATTCCACTCAGAAAATATTAAAATACAGCCAACTAAAAACAACAGAATACTTAGATACATTGAGTATAGAGATGGTTCTTTGTAACTTAGTCCAAGAGTATCTACGAAGAATCCACTTTCAAACTTAATATTAACTGTGCCTAACGAGAACATACCAGCGGTAACCGAAAGTAAGCATAGTTTTGTTCCCCATAAAGTTCTAGGGTAAGCTGTTTTTTTAAATTTAAAGGTGGTTGTTAGCAACCATTTAAAGCGCTCCCACATATGTTTATTCCTCAATCTCAGCTTCAAGAAGCTCAATAACTGCACCGTCATTAATTGAATAGACAGAAGTTTTTTCTAATCCAACAACTATAAAAAACAAAGCTCTATCAGGATTGTCTCGTTCATGGGTTCGCCAGTCAGATAAATCAGGGCTAGATGGTATAGGTTTACTTTGGGGGTGCGTATGCCAAGTACCAGTATAACCAATCAATTGTTCAGACTCTGCATACGCTTCATCAACTTCAAATTGATGAGCTTTTGCATCTAATTTGAAAGACGTACGTGTTCTTTTATCTGTTTCTTTCGGCTTTGTAATTCTATCAATTAGTACAGAATATCTACTTTTATAATATCCAATTAAAAGTCCAGCGGATTCTAAGCTTGTACTATCTAACTGCCTATAATTTTGTAGTTCTTCATATATATCAATAGGTAGCTCTAAGCGCTTACCACATTTACTTTCGAAAATAATAGAATTGCTAGGATTGCAGATATCACATAAAAGATGCCTTAAAGTAAGTTTTTTAAGCGATTGTGTAAATTTATCATATCTATCCGTTACAATTATTCCTTCGTTCTCAGCATCTTTACTTTCTCCTTTCCAACTAACTTTGGTTGATTCTTTAATATTATCTCGTAAATATTCAATAGCTAAATTAGTTGCTATCAGTGCCGTTTGTGCTGAATTACTTGCCCCATATGGGATAAACATTTCACCACAGCCAGCATAATTCTTTACTATGTCCTGATCTGGTCTTAGAAAGTTGAGGTTAGAAGAAAGTCCTCTAATACCTGTATTTGGTTCTACATAAGCGCATCTTAAGCAACCTTTACTATTTGGAATATCGAGCACTGCATGGCCTCCAATCCCATACCCTTCAAGCCAACAGTTTATAATTGGGACTTTTAATTTGGACTTAATAATATAATCGTGAAATAGTCTTTCATGTGTTGGGGACCCTATAGCAATAATTATTAAATCGAATCTTGTTAGGATATTTGGATTTCTTAAACTCAATAATTCATGGTTAAAGCCTTCTGACTTAACCCAAGGATATTTCCCCAAAAGTTGGTTAGCTACCGATTTAGATTTTGGCCAATTTATCATGTAACCATTCATCGTATGGCGATACAAATTTGAAGTACTAAAACTGTCTGGATCTGTGATATCTATATTACCAATACCAGATGCTCCTAGCTTATCTGCTATCTCACTACCGACAGAGCCACATCCGATCAACAATACACTTTTTTTATCTAAAGATGGTATAGCCCCGCTTCTTGGAAGCATTAGCTCTTGGTTGAAAGCTTCAACATAGATTGGCTCAATTCTCCACTTAAGAAATTTTTCTTTGTTAACAGGGAATGTTTTCTTTTTATCGATGCTTAACCTTAATCCGACCCATGATTTCCCCGAAGGCGTATCAGTATTGATGATTAGCCAGAATTCCTTTGCTTTGTAGGAAAAAAACTTACTTTCAATAACCGCTCTAGTTTGTGCAGGAAGTTTATTGATAGCTTCAAGCAACCAGTCTTTTAATTCATCAGAGGTAGTAGGAATAATTGGGTCAATATTATTGAATGACATGAAAAAGCATACAGCATCTTTATGGGGTTGCCTTGATTTTATATTTAAAAACTGCTCTACATACGGGTCACCCTTCTCTTTTGGGGCTGCTGCAAATGATGCAGAAATACTCATTACCTCATCATTAATAACAGGTTTATAAAGATTTAACTGAGTGAAACCTTGTGTCTCTAAAGTACAAAATAGCTTTTTAGGTGACTTCCCTATTAGGTTTTGAGTATTTCTGTACCAGTTAGTGCTGAATTCCCTAAGTAGCTCACTATGGTTAAATTCTGGATCAGTAATTAAAGAATCAAGTAGTTTGATGTGGCGGTTAATTGATTCTTCAAAAGCTAGTTCAGGTCGCTCAAAGTTTACTGATACCGACTCCAGATTATTTACACATATAAACCCCAAATCTTTATATTTTGGATCAATTTGAATATGTGCTAACACACCTAGCTTGAATGGATTACTAAGAAAGAAAAGTGGAAGCTGTGTGAGTTCGTTTACGCAAAAGTGAATCAAATGAAGAAAGTTACCATTTATTTCAATAGTTACTGTAATCGTATCTTGATCTATGTATTGAGATGGCTCAACTTCAAAGTTACTGTTAAGAAAGTGTTTGAGTATCAAATCGTAGTTCATGCTAGCTAGGCTCCCTGTGAAGTACCAGAAGCTCCGGCATTACTAAGAGGTGAAAAAGCTAACGCACTGCCTGATATAGATGATTTGTTGTCTTTTTTGGGTATCTCAAAATCGTCACCAAAAATCTGATTTAATATTTCGCATTGTTTTATTTCATTAGGCTCGTCTATAGCTCTTTGAAGGTTATTCTTTAAAGTAGTTAATTTATTTTTAAGCTGCATACCTGTATTCAAATCACTACCATCAACATTCACGCTATTATCTTTATGTTGAAATACATCGCGATATGGTTTTTTGGGTAATTTAGTGTGAATACGGTAACCCTCTGATCCCCAAAGTTTTACTATATAGTTGGAGTCCAAAATTCCATCAATCGTGTTTTTTAGAGCAACCAAATCATCTTTTATCTCATCAGACAATATTGAAGGACTATATTGTTCTTTAACCATTATAGTTAATGCTATCGAAAATATTTTTTGTCTAACGCCTTCAGAGCTAAAGTTCACATCTCTCCAACGTTTTATATAACGAATTAAGCGTTTCAATTGTCGCCGCTTGACTAAAGCACCCATAAAGTAATCATCAACACTATCGATCCATTCGATTAAACCTTTTTGATCCGACTCTGACCACTCCTTATGTTCATCACTAGAACCATTTTTTCCTACAGCAAGGTAATAAACGTCATTGCCAAAAAATGATTTCTCCTTTTTGTATACAGTATAGTCAATATGTAAATTTATTGATTTATAATCAGCAGTTACGCAAGGTTTCTTGATTTTTGGATCCTTAAAACTTCTCTTTTCTAACACTTCTTTGATAATTTTTTTGGGAGCGATAGGATCATCTGGGGCATTTTCTGCATCAATGACGATTGCACGGTCTATATCATAATCACCATCAAGACTATTAATTGCAGTATTTACGGCGAAAGAACCTTGCATGAAGGTTTCAATTACAGGATAACCTGCATCACTAAAGGCCTTTTTTATTTCTTCAAAAATACCTTCGTCTTTCTCTTTAGCTTTTCTATATCCAGCAGAATGGCTTGTTAGATAAATTTTCTTATTAAATTTATCGAAGTGAGTCTGAATAGACATAGTTAGTTCCTGAGTAATGGGTTAATCAGTATATATGGATATAAACACAGTAAATTTCAAGTGTGTAGGTTGAAAAATAGTCATTTTTTATTTCCAATAGAAGGTGATAATTTATTCGAATGGGGCTTCGTTTTTTATTTTTTGAAAATTACAATATAATCAAAACTCCTTTCGCAGACCTATTGTTGCACAATGAACTATTTTATATTTTTCTCTTTTCTTTACATCCTTTTGGTTCCTTCTGCTTCTGCTTCTGATACTTGGAGAGGATTAGTTATAGAGCCTGAAAAAAGATGCTCTCCATATAATAAATCTGAGCAATACCCTTACCCTCAAAGCGTTGAAGACGCGGTTGTTTCTAGTATGGGAGGGATAGTTTATGGCCCATATTCAGGACAATATTTTGTATCTGATAAAGAGACTGATATAGAGCATATTGTAGCTGCATCAGAAGGTCATGATAGTGGTTTATGTGCACAGCCAACGGAAATTAAAGTTCAATTTGCAACCGATATACTAAATCTAACCCTCGCTGCACCAGAAGTGAATAGATGTGGCTCGCATGGTAAGTGTGGTTTTGATGCTGCGGAGTGGTTACCATCAAGGAACAAGTGTTGGTTTGCCAATAGGATTTTAGCTATTAAAAGTAAATATACTTTGAGTGTAGATTCAGCTGAAGCAAAGGTTCTGGAGTCTATATTGATTAATTGCGGGAGTACTGACATGGTATTTTATCCAAAAGAGGGTATATCTTTGGGTGAAGCTGAAGCAATAGGCTCCTCTAACGCACTAGAGTTATATGATGATAATAACAATGGCCGTATTACTTGCTCTGAGGCCCGTAAGCATGGAATTTCACCAGTAAGGCAAGATCATCCAGCTTACATCTTTATGAATGATCGTGATAATGATGGAATCGTTTGTAATTAGCAATTCACTATAATGTAATTTCTTTATGGAGGTTGCGGTAAATATAGTCACGGATTATAATCCTCATTTTTGGGCGAGCCTAATACTGTTTGAAGTGAAACCTCCGAGGATATAATGAAAAAAGCAGTAATAACCATAGATAAGATACTACATCAAATTCTAGCGGATGATCAGTTTGATAATTTTCGAGTAATTCAACTACGAGATTTGTACATCACTTTATCAGCTGAAAGAAAGAGTAGTGAAGATACCTATCAGTATTTATATAGACAAATAAATAAATTAAAAAAAAATAAAATAATAGAAAAAAATGGTAAAGGGAAAAGAGTTTTCTACAGTAAAACTAAGCGTTTTTCTGAAACAAATTTCACTATTAGCAAGGACAAAGTTTATATTCATGATTTTACTACTGATGACTCAATATCGATCTTACAAGCTCGCTTGAACAAGTTTGAAAATGACTTGTTATCAAACATTGGTGAGTCAGAAGAATATAAAAAACTCTATACATCTTTACCTCAGCTTCAAGGTTATCTTGAGCCGAAATATTTATTTACAATGAAAAATCATTTAAAAATTCTAGGTAAGATAAAAGCTGTTAAATCAGTTATTCTTCATACACAAAGTAGTTAAAATGTAGGTGGCCAGCTTAGGTAGGCTACCTTACCAGAATAAGCCTAAGCTAGTTCACCTAAATAATAAAGCGCTAAGTAATACATATGGCGCTGCTCTCTTCCCTCAATATATTGGTAATCCAAGCTCTTCTCTAACCTCGTTAATATCTTCATCAAAGTTGTCTGGTTTTATTTTAAATATTTGGTTCTTTACTTTTTCAATTGTATCTTTATCGCTTCTTGCCACTTCGATGAATAGAGCATAAGTTAGTGATGTACCTAGAGCAACTGAGCTGTAATTTCTATGTTGTAATTGTCGCGCCCTAAATTCGATTAAAGCAATGTTGCGTTTGAACATCTCATCTACGTCAGGCTCTGAATTGAGTTTTAAAATATGACAGTACTTTTTCTCTGCATAAATTATATGCTCATTCTCGAACCAGTTTTCGATTAATTTACAATCAAGCTTGTTACATAAATCAGTATCCATAGCTTTAACTAGTGGGCTTTTTCTGCCGTATGTTGCAATTGGATTAGAGAACTCTTTAGTAAGTGTATCCAATATTAGCTGGTTACGAGACTTTCCTTCCATCACTGCTACAGCTGAAAGGTTCTTTTCCAGGTCTTCTGGCACACCTCTTAAAGTGAAAGACATTGTTTCTTTAGACTTCATGCTTAACCTCTGTTTGGTTTGTATTTTAATTTTAAGTATCAAATTTAGCATGTGGTATCACTTTGTCAAGGTGGTTTTGCTTGTTTATTGGCTAGATACCCTGTTTATATAACTCAGTATTTAGGAGTGATTCTCAATACCTTACTTTTTTTATTTTATCGTTTAGTTCAGTATTTACGCTGGTATGGTTTAGTTTCATGGTTGCACTGTTCACACCTTAACGCGGAGCAACTGAAAGTCTATTATTGACACTTATGCGAAATTCGGCTGTGAGCGATCAACGGACATTCGACCTACCTCAGTCGAACGACTGCTTAGCCCAAAAATGCGGACATAGCTATTTATTCTTTATCTAATATCAATTAGCGAACCATGTACAATTATGAAACCTTAGGCAAACGTAAACTACAAGACTTGTAGATATAAGTATCACTCTTCAAGCAACTGCAATACCCCACATTCTTTAACTTTTCTATCATCTGTGCATGCCGAGGCTATCTCAGATAGGGTAGCCTTTAGCTCCTCAAGCTCTGCAATGCGATGCGTGACGTCAACCATATGTTGATGGATCAAATTGTTCACACTAGAACAACTTTTATCGGGATTATTTTTTGTATCCAACAGCTGTTTAATTTCTATTATGGTCAAATCTAATGAGCGACATTGTTTAATGAATCGCAGTGCTCTCAACGATGATGCGTCGTAAATTCTGTAGTTGCCTTCACTGCGATTGCAAGCCTCAAACAAATCCTGTTTTTCATAAAAACGGATCGTCTGAATAGAACACCCACTTTTTTTTGATAGCTCACCTATTTTCATAAACGTGCCTTTGTGTTGTTGACTCTATACTAGGTATAGACTTTACACTGTACCTATAGTTTTGGGAATAAGAGTTGAACAATGAGTGGTTGCGGCTGTGAAGTGGAAATCAAAGATGCCTCACAAAAACGGGTTCTGTATTGGCTGCTCGGCATCAATGCGACGATGTTTTTCGTTGAGATGACCGTGGGTATTTTGGCTGACTCTACTGCTTTAATAGCAGACTCTATGGACATGCTAGCGGATGCCGTTGTATACGGCATAGGTATTTATGCTGTGGGCAAATCTATACTTCACAAAGCCAAAGCTGCGAAAATCAGTGGTTACTTTCAGCTATTGCTGGGCGTAATTATTCTTATTGATATTACCAGAAGGTTATTCTTGGGCAGTGAGCCTATCTCATCACTAATGATAGGAATGGGGTTCATTGCACTAATTGCAAACGTCGTTTGCTTGGTGATCATTCGTAATCATAAAAACGACGAAGTACATATGCGAGCCAGCTGGATTTTTTCGGCCAACGATGTCATCGCCAACATGGGTGTCATTATCGCCGGAGTTTTAGTGGTATGGCTTGATAGCAGAGTACCGGATTTGGTTATCGGCTGTATTGTGTCGATTGTCGTGCTGCGCGGAGCGTGGATGATCCTCAAAGATGCCAAGCAGGAAGTACTTAATAGCGAAGTACAGAAAGGTAAAGCGGGTGATCCACTATGACATACAACAAAGCGGTTAAGCCACATATCGATTCCAAATTAACAGATTACTCAGATGCAATGTCTAACAATAATGAGAGGCAGGCATTTGCAGCGCTGGAGGATGCGCATGTAATTGGTCAGCACTCTACTTATTATCATTGTTTAATTCATTGTAAAATGCTGCGACACGGTCTTCTAAACAAAGATTGGAGAGCCGTTTTTGGACAAGTAATAAGAATAGTTGGTGCTGCAACCAAAACAGCTATCGGCCTTGTACCTAAAGGGAATACAGGTGGCACTGACATCAGCCCCTTTAAGCGACTGCCAATCAGTGCTGAAAATCAAGCGATATTGGACAAAATCAACCATGCATAATCATAACCACAGTCACAGTGATAACAGCGCATCAAAACGTATTGGCTGGGCATTTTTCTTGAATGTCGTGTTCACTATCATTGAATTTATCGGCGGGTGGCTGACAAACAGCACGGCTATTATGGCCGACGCAGTGCATGATTTGGGCGATAGTTTATCCATTGGCACCGCTTGGGGCTTAAATAAACTCAGTGATAAACAAGCAACCAATACATTTTCCTATGGCTATAAACGCTTTTCACTTCTTGGTGCATTGATTAACGGGTTAGTGTTAACGACTGGCTCAATATGGATCTTATTCGAAGCTATCCCAAGGCTTTCTGCACCCGAAATGCCGCAAGTCGAAGGCATGATACTCCTGTCAATTTTTGGCATCGCCGTTAATGGATTTGCTGCGTATAAACTTAGCGAAGGGAATTCCTTAAACGAACGTATTTTAAACTGGCATTTGCTTGAAGATGTTTTGGGTTGGGTGGCAGTGCTGATCGTATCGATCGTGCTGATGTTTAAGCCATGGCCAATTTTAGATCCTATCTTATCCATTGGCTTCACGTTATTCATTTTATTCAATGTAGTTAGAAATCTAAAAGAAACCTTATTGTTATTCCTGCAAGCCACGCCCGATGCTAAGCAGATGGAGGAAGTGCGTAAAGTACTCATGTCATTTGATGATGTGGCGGATATACATCATTTTCATATCTGGTCTTTGGACGGTGAACATAGCGTCATGACGGCACATGTGGAGTTGAAACAAGATGTTTCGGTTTCTCAATTGAGAACACTTAAAGACGAACTTCGCCAAGGTCTTGATGAGTTTGATTTTGTGCACACTACCATTGAAATTGAATTTGCCAATGAAGATTGTCGTGATGAGTAATGTAATGATTGAAATACTTTGTTTAGGTTGGTCGATTGGTCTTAGTTCGATTACCTGTTAATATGAAAAAGATGAGAGTAGATAGATATGTTTAGTGTAAGGGTGACAAGTTACCTGCTGATTTCGCTGATTTTGTTTCAGTCGTTTTCTGCTGTCGCCAATACATTGGATTCTCATACTGTCGACTCACAACATCTAAATGAAATACACGAACATCAATTGGGCGATAACATCGCTACTGAACATGCGCAGGTTCAACTAAAATCTAGCGAACAACCTGATGCTGATAACGTCCCCGTAGATAAATCTCACAATCCTGCTGATTGCCACCACTGTGGCCATTGTCACGGAACCCATGCCCAATGGATTGTAAGCACCAATGGTATCGAACTCGATTCTGTTGCCACCCATCACAATTTCTATTACTTATCAAAAGTAATAGATGCACCGATCACGCAATTACTACGCCCACCTAAAGCATAACCCTGAACTAATCAAACACCGTTCGCCAACAGTTTGGCGATATATATTTTTTTGATAATTTAGGAATAAAACAATGATGCATTTTTCATTGAGTCGCCCTATGCGTGTGCACGCTTGGGTGATTTTCACGATGCTTGTTCTTTTGACAACACACACCGTGGTAGTAGCACAAACAAACAGTATCACCAATCGCGAAATGACCTTGCAAAGCGCCATACAGCGAACATTAGCGAATTCACCCGAGTTGCATGAGTTCACATATAGGCAACAAGCGATTGAGGGAGAAATTAAAACTGCTTCTCTCAAACCAGCCCTCAACGTAGGCATTGAAATGGAAAACTTCTTAGGAACAGGCGAGGTCTCTGGCATTAAGGACACCGAGTTGACTCTCACATTGTCGTCGGTCATTGAATTGGGCAATAAACTCAACTCACGTAAGGCGTTTGCTAAGGCGCAATCCACCTTAGTCGAAGCGCAAAAACAAGTGCACACCTTGGATGTACTGGCTGAAGTGACACGTCGCTACATCGATGTATTGGCGCAACAAGCGTTAATTGACGCGCAACAAGAGGCAGAAACACTTGCTCGATATACCTATCAGGCTGTCACAAGACGCGTGGATGCAGGTGCTTCCCCTGCATTTGAACAGAAACGCGCTGAAGCAGCGCTAGCAAGAGCTAGACTGGATGTGGTGACGGCACAGCAAACTAAGCAAGGCATGATAAATAGTCTGGCTATTATGTGGGGGGAAAAAGATCCCACTTTTACTGATGTGGAGGGTGACTTATTTGCGCTGCAATCGTCTCCTTCGTTAACCGCGCTTTTCACCACTCTATTGGACAGTCCCAATCTTGAGGTCTATACGCAAGGTTCGAGATTGCAGGCTTCCCAAGTCCGCCTTACTCAAGCAGCTAATCAATCGGATTTAAGCTGGACGGCCGGTATCAGGCGCATGAATGGCATAGATGAAACAGCCTTTGTAGCAGGCGTGAGTATGCCTCTGTTTGCCGGTGACCGAAATCTTGGCGAGTACCAAAAGCAGCGGGCAATTCAGGCACAGCTGGAACAACAAAAAGAGTCAGCGACTCAAAACCTATACCATCAGCTAAATATGGCCTTGATGGTCAGAAACAATGCGTTGCTCAATGTACATACACTGCAAAACTCTATTATCCCACCCTTAGTTCAAGCGCTGGAATTAGTAGAACAAGCCTATATCAACGGTCGATTCAGCTACCTTGAATGGGTGAGTACACGTCAAGAACTACTCAATGCCAAACAAGCCTTAATTCAATCAGCGAAGCAAGCTCATCAGCGCGGTGCAGATATCGAATCACTGACTGCACAGCCACTTGTGGATACGATCAACACCTCTTTTTCGAGAAAAACAAAATGAACAAAAATATATTAAATAAGAAGCAAAACGCTCTGTTAGTTTTCATTGTTTGCAGTGCGTTGGGATTTTTTTCAAGCACCACAATACAAGCATCAGAAGGCGAACATGGTAAAGAGGAAGCCCATAAGGATGAACGCGTATTCATGTCAGATAGCATGGCGCAAAAAATGGGCGTAATGACGCAAAGTGTGCAAACGGGTAGTCTCAATATTACCACCACTGTCTACGGAAATATCGTGACCGACCCTGCTTCACTGAGTCATGTGCGTGCACGATTCGACGGTATGGTGACCAAGGTCAATGCAAATTTAGGTAAAAAAGTTAAAAAAGGCGAGACACTGGCGGTAGTTGAATCCAACGAAAGCCTGAAAAGTTATCCCGTTGCCGCGCCGTTTTCAGGCACCGTGATTGCCAGACATGCCAATGAAGGCGAGTTATCTAATGGCCAAGTGTTATTTTCAATCGCAAACTATGATGACGTGTGGGCACAGCTTAAAGTCTTCCCACAACAGCTCTCTGATATTGCAGAGCAGCAAAGTGTTCAACTTAGTGTGGCAGGCTCATCGTTAGAAACCACTATCCAGCATATCTTACCCTCGCCAGATGAAAAACCGTATGTATTGGCGTATGCCAAAATAGCTAATACCTCAGGTCAGTGGCCGGTTGGCGCGGCTATCAAAGGGCTTGTCACAATCAACAAACTTGATGTCGCCATGATGGTGCCTAAAGCGTCGATTCAAGAGTTTGAATGGGCTTCTGTCGTGTTTGTCAAAGAAGGTGATGAATACCGTCCCGTGCCCGTTACCTTAGGTCAACAAGATAACTACAATATTGAAGTGTTATCAGGTCTGCACATTGCAGATGTGATTGTCAGCCAGAACAGCTACCTGTTTAAAGCCGATTTAGAAAAGTCGGAGGCCGGTCATGACCACTAATAACTCAATGCTATTTACTTGGTCATGCGTCTCAGTTATTGGGGGACGAACACATGATTGAATCCATATTACGTTTATCCATAGAGCGACGAGGGATAATGCTGATGTTGATCTTCCTTGTGCTGGGCATGGGGATATTCAGTTATCAAAAATTACCTATCGATGCGGTACCCGATATCACTAACGTGCAAGTGCAAATCAATACACAAGCACCGGGCTATTCGCCTTTGGAAACCGAGCAGCGGATCACATTCGTAGTAGAAACAGCACTGGCGGGATTACCTGACCTGTCCTACACCCGCTCTTTATCACGCTACGGCCTGTCTCAGGTAACAGCGGTATTTGATGAAGGCACTGATCTGTATTTTGCGCGTAATCTCATCAATACGCGATTAGGCGCAATCAAAAGTCAGCTACCAGAAGGGTTAGCGCCTGAAATGGGACCTATCGCTACTGGGTTGGGCGAAATCTACATGTATACCTTGCGAGCCAAGCAAAATGCGATGCAAAAAAATGGTGAGCCTTACAATGCAATGGCGCTTCGCGAGATACACGACTGGATTGTAAAACCGCAGCTCGCACTGGTTAAGGGGATCACTGAAGTCAACGCCATTGGAGGCTATGTTAAGCAATACCATGTGAATCCTGAACCACAGCTTATGCTGAATTTTGACATTAGTCTAAGCGATATCCATCGTGCTCTGGAGCGAAACAACACCAATCAGGGGGCGGGGTTTGTTGAGCGAAATGGGCAACAAATACTGGTGCGCTCACAAGGTCAACTTCAAACACTTAGCGATATCGAAAATGTGGTAATAAAACGCATTAATACTGTCCCCGTTGCGGTGAAAGACATTGGCAGTGTGGCTATTGGTAAGGAGCTGAGAACTGGTGCGGCAACGCAGGAGGGTGAAGAGACCGTTTTAGGTACAGCAATGATGCTAGTCGGCGAAAACTCACGAGCCGTTGCTCAATCCGTAGCCAAAAAGGTGAAGGACATTCAATCCAGCTTGCCTGATGGTATTGTCATTGAGCCAGTCTACGACCGTACCCTACTGGTCGATAAAGCTATCGAAACGGTTCAGAAGAATTTAGTGGAAGGTGCGTTATTAGTCATAGTGATCTTGTTCATATTGCTTGGCAATATTCGCGCCGCGCTCATCACTGCGGCAGTTATACCGCTAGCGATGTTGGCGACCATCACTGGGATGGTCAATACCGGTGTGTCTGCCAACCTAATGAGCCTTGGGGCATTGGATTTTGGATTAATTGTCGATGGTGCGGTGATCATCGTAGAGAACTGTATCAGGCGGTTATCCGAGTCTCAGAAACGCACAGGTGGAGTCTTGCCACTAAAAGGGCGGCTAGAACTGGTTTTTCAAGCGACCAACGAAGTCATTCGTCCTAGCTTATTCGGTGTATTGATTATTACTGTCGTGTATATCCCGCTGTTCTCATTGACAGGCGTTGAGGGCAAGATGTTCCAACCAATGGCGGCAACGGTCATCATGGCGCTGATAGCAGCGATGCTGTTCTCCATTACCATTGTACCGGCGGCAGTCGCGATGTTTATGGCAGGTAAAGTCAGTGAGAAAGAAAGCTTCATTATTGTTGCAGCTAAATCCGCCTATCGTCCTATCATTAATCTTGCACTGAAATTACGCTGGATAGTGCTTTTCGGCTCAGTCGTGCTGGTAGTGGGCAGCTTATGGTTGGCAACGCGATTAGGCTCTGAGTTTGTTCCCCAGCTTGACGAAGGAGACATCGCACTGCACGCCATGCGAATACCGGGCACAGGTATTGAACAAGCCGTCGCAATGCAAAAAACACTTGAATCTACCTTGATGGAATACGAACAGGTACTCACAGTGTTTGCGAAAACCGGTACCGCAGAAGTAGCTACCGATGCGATGCCGCCCAACGTAACCGATACCTTTGTGATGCTAAAACCACGAGCGCAATGGCCTGATCCTGACCTATCAAAAGCTGAATTCGTGGAAACCCTTGAGCGAGACTTACAAGCGGTGACAGGTAATAACTATGAGTTTACCCAACCTATCCAAATGCGCTTTAACGAGTTGATTAGTGGGGTAAGGGCTGATCTTGGTATAAAAGTCTTCGGAGATGATTTAACCACGCTTGTTGCCTCTGCAAACGACATCTTAACAGTTTTGCAATCAATTGACGGCGTGGCGGATGCACGACTTGAACAGGTCGATGATATCCCTATCTTCACTATTAACCCCAAGCCAGTCGAGTTGGCACGTTATGGATTGGACGTCGCCGATTTACAGGAGTGGTTGGCGTCAGCTATCGGGGGTAATACCGCAGGCTTAATTTTTGAGGGAGATAGACGATTCGAGTTGCTTGTGCGATTTGATGAAGGTATCCGCACAAACTTAGATGCCATTGACAGCACTCCTATTATTACGTCCGATGGGGAATTTGTGCCGTTATCAGAAGTCGCTACGCTGGGTTATTCGTCTGTTCCCAATCAAATCAGTCGAGAAAACGGTAAGCGCAGAGTCGTGGTTACCGCCAATGTCAGAGAGCGCGACTTGGGGAGTTTTGTTGACGAAGCCAAAATCAAAATAACCGAACAGGTAGCTCTACCAGCAGGCTACTGGCTGGATTATGGCGGCACGTTTGAACAGCTTGAAAGTGCCAGTCAGCGACTGTCTATCGTGGTGCCGGCCACGCTTTTCCTGATACTTGTGTTACTAGTGGTGGTGTTTGGCTCATTTCGTGATGCCTTGATCATCTTCACTGGTGTGCCTTTAGCCTTAACAGGAGGTGTTTTCGCACTCTGGATGCGTGACATGCCACTGTCTATATCTGCCGGAGTCGGGTTTATTGCGCTCTCTGGTATTGCGGTACTAAACGGCTTAGTGATGTTGTCATTTATTAAACAGCGAGTACTAGAAACAGGTGACTTGATTAACTCAATCGTTGATGGAGCTATCACAAGATTGCGTCCGGTTCTGATGACGGCACTGGTAGCAAGTTTAGGTTTCATCCCCATGGCACTGAATGTCGGGACTGGCGCTGAAGTGCAAAGACCGCTTGCAACGGTAGTGATTGGCGGGATCATCTCGTCCACCATCCTAACATTGGTCGTTTTGCCTATTTTATATCGGATGATGCACTCGAAATTAACTAAGGAGTGAATGTTGGGCACCGTATTGCAGAAAATACGGTGCTCTTCGTCTGGAAATTTAAAACAACTGAAAATGATTACTGAACTGTATATTCACCAATAAGAAGCTGATTGTCCGGAATACTACAATTACCACCAATTCAATCAAGGTCGAATGATGATCTGCAAATGACACAAATTTAACAGTCAGGTCTAACGTTCGACTGTCCGCTTATAGGCTCAAAGCAGACCGTCAGAGAATTTCTGCTCAACAACTGCAATTGGCACATATGAGACTGTAGGGCTTTACTTCCAATGGCTTGTGATAAGTTAATATAGTCATCTAATTTTATGTATGTTTTTATTCCCTAAAACCTTTACTTTAGATTCTAATAAAAATAACTTTTCAATTAATATTGCTTCTCGGTTCAAGCAATCGTCATACTTTTTTTTCAGCACGGTATATTTCATTCTGTACTTTTCTGGGCTGCTAGGCTTTTTCTTATTTTTTTCTTCATAGATTACAGCTGCCCTTTCTATCTCTGAAATCAAAATTTGAAAGCTTTTTCTGCCCGATTTTATCGAACCTCTTTTTCGGCCAGCTTCAATAGCGACTGTATCCAAGTTTATCTTATAAGAAAGGTCGTCTATTATTTCAGGCTTTTTGTCTAATAAGCGATTTAATGCTTCGAAGTAATGTTGATTGTTATTCATTCTAATGAATTCCTTTTATTTTCTCTGAAAGAAATTAAGGCCTCAAGCTCACTTTTTTCACTTCTATATTCAACAGAGGTTGTTGGGTGATCATCTAAGTATATAGATAAAGTTTCTATAGCCCTGTGAACTCGACTAAGTTTAATCGTCGCATGTTCACAGCTAATACAAGCCGTTATTGTTCTGGTTAATCTTTTATTACATGGCTCTACACTGGAACAACCACCTAATGAGGTTGTTTGATAAGCTAAAGAACCATTTTTAAATTGCTTAAGAGTATGTTTTCTATCGGATAAAATATTATAATTACTTTTATTTCTTAAATTTTGATATGCGCGGCCTTGATTCCCTAGCAACTTCTCTTCCGAATATATAACTTCAAATAGGTAAGACAAAAAATCCGATTCTGGCTTTAACTTATTGTATAGGTCTCCTATATGGTTCTGAGAGGGCATGTTAAATAAGCCTTTTGCATTTTCTGCACCATTCCGATAATAAAATGATACTTCTTGGCACAGATGTTTCAGTTGATTTTGAAGAGAACCAATAGACACTAATCCTGATTGGGCAGAGTATACAGCAAGGCTTCTTCGAAACTGGTGACCCTTAAATGGAAATGGAAGTCCTGTAGCAAAACTTGAATTTTGCCAGTCTCGATGAGGTTCTACTTTTCTCATAAAGTCAGAATCATTTTCAGATATTATGAACTCTGAATAGTCATAAAGACCATTCATTGTTAGAGAGGTATTTAATGTTCCAACAGCTCCAAGTGGTTTTTTATCGAGATATTGAGGTTGCTTTAAATACTGAACACTTAAAAATAAAGGACATGGCTTTTTATTTTTGGGCACATTATGGGAAAATGAAATATTAGGTAGTTTATCTGCAATTGGCTTGGTTATCGAATGTAATAAGCTGACGACATGTTCAATTTCAGATGATGTAATCCACTGCGCAATTTTTTTATTCCCTATATATTTAGTTGTGTTCCCTATAATTCTCGCCTTCGGCCTTATATTCTTCATATCTAAAGATAAACAATGTGAGTCTAAACTTAAGACTTCGTTACTTCTCATTCCAGAGTATATTTGAATAAGATTTTTACAAACCCCCATAATTGCAGTTAAATATTTAATAAAACCCCTTATGCCATTAGTTTGTTTTTTAATATACCCATAAATTACAGGCCCTAAACTTTCGAAATCATAGCTGACTTTTTGATTGTGGGGGTTACTAATAGACATTCTACTATCGAGTATTTTAATTATTAATGATGTAATTTTTAATTGGTGTCTCTGGTGTTCATAAATCAAGCTCCATGATTGACTTATCATTCCTGTATATAGGCGTGGAGGAATTAGTGTCGTTTGCTCTAAGTGTGCGTCAAAAAGTTTAATTTTACTGGCTATATATTGAGATAAAACTTCAGGCAAGCTAACTATAAATCCAGCTTTTTCAGGACGACTGTAAAATAGTGAAAGAGAACTTTGTGCCGTTTTTAGGAATGGACGACTATTAGCATTTTTTCTTATAAAGGCAAACATGCTTTTTTCATGTGATAAAACTTTGATAGGCTCAATATCATTTTTTACAGAAAATAATGATAATTTACATAAAAATTCATTGAATACTTTATAAAGCGTTGATACAGATAAGTTGTTGTTGTTTTTCCCCTTGCCGTATTTAAATAGTATGTACCAAAGGGTTTTTATTTGCTCTCTATATTTAGGGGATATCTTTTGAAAATTGAACTTCGAGCTATATTTTGAAGCAGAAGTAGAATAAGGGGATAAGTCGATTATATTGTCACCCAATCGACTGATAACAGAGCCATTAATATCTTTAGAGATCACCGGATTCTCTTTTAATTGTTGCTCTGCGTTAAATGTAATAAGTGAGCTGTTGGTAGACATTAAAATACTCCAAGTGTATCAAGTAATTCTATTTTTCTTATCCAATAGGGTGTCAACTTACCATATTCGAAAACTTCACTTTTAACGCGAAGGATTTTTTTTTCTAATGCAGGATCTGCATTTTTAAGTGAATGTAATAGCTCATCAATTCGTTCTAGTACGGGCCCGAAAAATTGGTGAAATTGTTCTATACTTTTTGATAAGCTTTTACTTTGTTCTATTACGTATTTAAGTGAAAGTAATTTACGAATATCTATTTCATCAGCATGAACTCTATATTTATCACAAAAGAGACATCCCTCATTCTCGATGCAGTTACTTGGAGTATCTATATTTTTTTGGTTTGAGGGATTGTACTTATCACTACATCCCCCAACCTCAGTTATATCAATGGTAGAGTCTTTTCTGTTGATTACTTTAGCGTTAAGTTTGTCAAAGTAGTTGGTTAATTCATCTATTGTTTTCTCTTCTGTTTGAGATGTATAAGACTTTATTGAAGTTCCCACATTATGCTGTAGAGAATAGGCCGAAACTGTTTCACCATACTTGCTTCTAATCCAAACCCCTTTTGTAACTCTTAGTTGCCTACTAGTACCTCCAATAGCATTACCAGTTAAGGTCTTCATTAATTTCCTTATTTTTGAAGTTGTGGTGCCATCGGTGTTAGGAGAAGTTACTTTATAAACCACTGACTTTATAAAAAGAGTAGAGAGGCTAGAGTTATATTTAATTAATAATTTTTCTCTCAACTTCAAATAAAGCTTAAAGTCTTCTATAAATTCAGATTGTATTGAAAAAGATATCTTTTTATTTCCAGCTCGATACTTTATAACTTTGAAATGGATGCTCTCTGGTTTTATTTCGTATGAATGGTTGAATTTTAATCTTGATGCGACCGAATCATTCATACCAGTTAGGGTTAAGAAATGCATGAAATAAGCATTGCATGCAAGCGTAGCTAAGCGCCTTTTAATTATCGATTTATCTCCATTCGCTTGTTGTAAAGAGTGTTTGTACTTTCTTAATATGTCACTTGACTGTATCCAAGAATAGCCTTCAGTAAGAAGTTCATCTCGATCTTTAGGCTTGCCATTAGAGTAATCAAAACCCTTGATAAATCTAGGGCTACTATCGTGATTATAGTTTAATTTTGTATCAATAAAGCTATCACCAATAAGCCAAATATCTTGTTCAGGGAGACTTAGCTTTTGTGGGAAGGAGCACTCATCTAATATAATTTTTGCTAGTTGTCTAAACATAGTAGTATAAAAATTAAAGTGTTTAGATAGCTCTTCATTGCTTAATGCTTCAGAATGAATAACTTCATTGCTATTAACTCTTATACTTTCAATTCCAATTTTTAATGTGTTTTTATCAACATTTGCATGTATTGATAGTAGCGAGGTGAGTGTGGATACAAATTTTTTTGCAGTGTTAGTTGATATTCCCGAATAATGTCGTTGATAGATTTTGATCTGGTGTTGTAACTCGGCTATAAAATTATCTAAAAAATTTCTTGCTTCATTTAGATTTCCGGTTGAAGGAAATCCTTTTACTTGGGCTGAATTGGCAATATATTTCACTGCACTTTGCAGCTTTTGTAGAACTTTCAATCCTTTTTGCTTCTCAAATAAAACATATTGAATGACGGAAAATGCAAAAGCATCCGCGCCAGCAATAATGCTCGATGAAATGAACAACACATTTTTATTACTTCTTTTGGATACTTTTTTAGCTTGCCTGTAACATATTAGAGCCAAATTGAAACAATATTGCTCATCTTCAATATAGATTATTACTTGACTATATGGCCTTATTTGGCTGAGAGTTTTGTCTTGTTCAAAAAGTACAAATAACTCCTGAATTGTATAAACTGTTTCAGGAGCTTTTTCCCAAAACTTATTTTTATTTTCGATCATATGGGGAGGTTCTCAAATATATCTGCCAAGTATTTTTCATAATTTTTTTGTGCTTTGGCCATTAAAGCTGAGTTACTTTTAAAATTTAAATATTGTTGCGTTGTAGAAAAACTAGAGTGATTCATTCTGGTCTTCACAATAATTAATGCTTCACTTAAATCTACTTTTTGTTCATCCTTTGCCTTTTTAATTAGACAATTTGTTAAGTTCATCCCAAATGTTGCTCTGAGATCATGAAACTTAAAATGTGAGCTGAATCCCATAGTTTTCAAAAGGGGCTTGAGCTTTTCTTGGATAAAAGTAGCTAGGGCTTGGCCTGTTGGTCTTGTCTGGTAGTCAAAAATATTTTCATCAAATTTAGAGATAAAGAAAGGGTTGCCTTGCTGTGATAAAAAAACATAATGAGCAGACTTAGCTTTTTTAGCGGTATCTACTTTTTTAAGCCTACTTAAGGCTCTTGGTGAATTTATATAAGTTTTAACTTTGTTATATATTGGTATCGGGAAAAAAATTTTTATAGGCTTATTTGATTTACTATCAGGTAAAGGTACTTCTACCTCTCGAGGCGAATTGGATGGTCTTCTGAGCCAATCGCCAGCATAAATAATTACTTCTTTTTGTTTCTCATAGGAAGAAGAAAAATCAGCGCGCCTCAAAGTGAGAATGGTTTCTTTTCTTGCACCTGTGGTTAAAGCGATTAAAAATATAAGCTTCATTTCAATATTACCAAGCTCATCTAGAGCTTTTATCAAAATACTTTGCTCATTTAAAGACAGGGGCTTCAGGTCACCATAGTCCCTTATATTTCCTTTAAAGGCAGAGTCTTGGTGGTTATACCCTGTATTACCTAGACCACGCTGAACATCGGAGGTTAAATTTATTTTATGGTAGTACTGATTAGTTTCATTATTATAAATTGAAATAATGCCTTCACTATCTTCAAAAGGAGGATGTTGAAACGCAATCTCTTCTACTTTGATCAAATATCTATAGAAATTAACAACATGGTTTAGCCTAAGTTTTGCGGTTGAAACTGCAATAGATTCTGTTTTGATTTTATATATTAGGTGGCTTTTATATTTTCTTATTGGTGATTTTAGAGGGTGTTCGCAGCTTAAATAATCAACAGAATCATTCGAACAAAAGTTATAATAGTCTATTAAGCTTGAGGCTATGGATTTTAGAGTTTCAGGTGATGGTACTTCATAGCTACTTCTTATTTTGTTTAGAAAATACCTTAGTGGATTTTCCCATGGATAATTATCATTAATTAAAATTATAGGAAAGTGTGGATAATATTTCATTTCACAAAATGAAATAGGCGTGTTTTCTTCAAGGATATTTCGAAGACCTGTTGTTTGATCTTTTAAATTATAGCTAGGGTCAAGATCAAATTTTGGTATTAGAACTAAGTAGCATCTATTTGTCATTAGCTTCAATTTCGAACACTTAAAACTAAAGGTTAGTTCTTAACTATATTTTGTCCACTTTGTTAAATAGTTATATGTATGGTTTTTTATGAAAAACTTATATGTACAATATGTTCCCACTCAATGCGTAGTGCTCGCACATTTACTTTACCTGAGCGGGTAAGTGTATTTCGAGGAATGTAACCACAGTTAGAAGGATCAGGAATGAGTTTTTTGCCTTCTTTTTTAATATCACAACCGCAGTAAATACTTTTAGCGTTGTCTGGTAGGGTTTTAATTAAATGTCTTTTAGCCGTTGAAAAACGGGTAAATTGTTCGGCAGATACCGAAACGCACACACAACAAGCCAGTAAGGCCAGAATAAATCGAGTCATATCCATCACAAATGTGAACTACAGGAACAGGCAGTTTAAAGCCTTGAAGATAAAAGATAAAGTTAACTTAAGGCCTGTACTTATATTACTAAAAGGTGTCTGATTAATTTTTTACTTAAAGTTATTTTCACTATTCATTTATTTCTTACTATTTATCGTATTTTAACCACACAAGATTACCCGTTAAGGAGTATGCTTAAAGCTTACTCAATATGGGGATTTGGATTGCAAATGAAATTTGTTGATTATTATGCAGTGCTTGGAATATCGCCTGATGCAGACGATAAAGCGGTTAAAGTAGCTTATAAAAAGTTAGCCAGAAAATATCACCCAGATGTAAGCAAAGAGCCTCAAGCAGAAGATAAGTTTAAAGAAATAGCAGAAGCTTACGAAGTCATTCATAACAAAGAAGAACGTGTAAAATACGACGAGTTACGTCGTCACCAGCAAAATCGTGCTCGTCAACAACAAGGTAATTATGGTGGTAACAATGCCTCTTCGCAAAGTAATTACCAGCAGAGCGATCCTCAAACCGACCAAGAGTTTTCTGATTTTATTAATTCAATGTTTGGCGGAACTGGTGGGTTCGATCGTTCCGGGCAGAGCAGAAGTAACGCCGCTCGCGCGCAAAAAGGACAAGATGTGGAAATAGAATTCCCAATTTTTCTTGAAGAGACTTTAGTTGATACCGTTAAGCCTGTTGAGTTTATGTTACCGCAGCGAGATAGCAGTGGGCGTGTCTCTGAAATTAAAAAATCACTTAAAGTGAAAATTCCTGCAGGTTCAGTAAATGGTGAGCGAATTCGACTAAAAGGGCAAGGCGGATTAGGGTCAGCGAATGGGAAAAATGGTGATTTGTATTTACAAATTAGTTTAGTGCCTCACCCATTATTTGATGTTGAAGGCCATAACCTAAATATAGTCGTCCCTCTTGCACCATGGGAAGCGGCTCTTGGTACAAAAATAAATTTACCTACGTTGGCAGGCAAAATCCAATTAACTATTCCATCTAATAGTCAGTCAGGTCAACGCTTGCGTATTAAAGGTAAGGGATTAATGAGTAAAAAAGCCAAAGGTGATTTATTTGCTGTGCTTAAAATTGTTAATCCAACATCTATTGATGATGCCAGTAAAAAACTGTGGGAAGAATTAGCCGAAAAAGCTCACTTTGATCCCCGTAATAACTGGAGCAAGCCATAATGCAAATTATCGTGACACAAAAAGACGATTTACTTACTAGCAAAGAGCTATGTTTGAGCAGTGATATTAGCGAAGCAATTTTATATGAGCTAGTTGAGCATAATATTGCGGTTCCAATTGAGGGGGATCATATTACGCAGTGGCAATTTACGGTATCTGCAGTGACTTTAGTTAAAAAAGCGGCCCGTATTCAACATGACTTTTCGTTAGATTGGTCGGCAATAGCCTTAGTTTTACAATTACTGGATGAGCGTGATGAGTTGATTTTCGAAAACGAAATGTTAAAGCGACATTTGAGTCGATTTAAACACTTGGAATAAAATCTGCCCTTGTGTACTTCCTAGGGCTTACTTACTCTATGGTGAGAGTGAGCTAGTTCTCAAAAACCAATATGAAATATGACTACTTTGATTTATTCTTACTTTTAATTCGGATAAATCGTTTTAGTCGTATATTTTGTATAAGTAGTAATATTCCACTTAAACAAAAAAGTACGCTGGTTGCTGCAAAACTAATAAGCAGCGGATTATTAAAATCCTCTCGCTCATCGTAATCCATAATATGTAACATCCAAAAAAAGTCGAAAATTCGCCAGAGTGTGCTGCGAACGGTGACAACTCTGCCGTTATTTTCTGACAAGTACAGTGTTGTGTTAAATGTGTCGTCAAATTGTACCTGCCAAACATTGGTTTTATATCCAACTTCTCGCATACCTTGCTTTAGCAATACAGCGCTTGTCACTTGAGCATCAATAAGTAAGTGTGCTTTAGCATTTGCGGTAATTTGTATTTTAGTCGGCGGCTCAAAAGGCCGGCCTGTTATACCGTTAAAGCTTTGCTGTTCATCTTTATTTATAACTGTAATTATAGGTGTGGTTAAGAAGTTCTCAAAAATTATTTGTGTTGGATTAGCCACCTGAGATGCAATATCGTCAAGGGAGGCAACATAATCAGCTTGCGTAAATGGGTTATTAAGAGTGCGTGTTGCAAGATGCTTCCCATGAACTTTATCAAGAGGGATAGCGCTCATTACTAAACCACCTAATAGCCAAGCTAAAATTTGTAATGCTAATAAATAACCTAACCATTTATGTAACTTGCGAGCATGTTTAAATATTTTTTTATTCATGTTTTAGTCTTATTATTTTTAGAGGCTAGTTTATTACATTAATGAGATAAGTTACTGCGACATTTTGTCGCAGTTTAAACTATAGCTTACTGTAATCATTTAAAAATAAAAAAGATTACACTTAAATTGCTAACATGATTTATTTGTTTAATTGAGCTGAATGTTTGATATCTAGCTAGCTTTAAATGCTAATAAATACTTAAAAGCTGCGAAATATCCATATAAAGTGGTTAATAGAGCATAGTTGATTTGGTATAACGGTAAAACTGCGTTAAAGTTTGCAATGAAATTATTAGAGGATAAATACGAAACGATGTCGGAAATTCAATTTTTAAATGTAGATCTTGAGCTTGAATCAAAGCAAGATATTAGTTTGCTAGTGGCGGACTTGAAAAAAGTCGCTACGATTTTACATTATGACAAAGACGAATACCGTCAATTAGCGCGTATTGAAGCAACAGGTGTAGTAAACACGCCTGACAAAGCAATAAACCATATATGTGAGCTTATTGAATCGTGTTCGCGTAACGCGCTAAAGCAATGGTTAAGCTGTTCACGTAGAACGTTTGATATTGGTTTTGAATCAGGCACTTCTCCTAAGTGCTTTAATCAAGCCTTAGATGCAGATACATTACTACGTATATCTGCGATTGGTGCGGGTATGGAAATTACAATTTACCCAATCGAAAAGTAACTATCTTCGCTCTACGACTGCTGCGGTCATTTTAGATACGCAGCACAGCTCATTGCGGCTATTTGTAATTTTTATTTCCCATACTGAACTACGTTTACCGATATGAAATGCTCTTGCCGTGGCTGTTAAAGTGCCGTTACGAGACGCTTTTAAATGACTTGCGCTAATTTCCTGTCCCACGCAGTAAAATTTTGTAAAATCGACAACAAAGTTAGCTGCATAGCTGGCAACTGTTTCGGCAAGTACAACGTTAGCACCGCCGTGAACCATCCCCATTGGGTTATGATGCTCAGGAATTGCTGGCATTGTGGCAACCAAGTAATCATCGCCAATCTCTGTGATTTCTATCCCCATAGTTTTCATCAGCGTACCTTGACCATTTATACCTTCATCTAGCTGTTTGCAAAACTCTAAAGTAATAGGTTGATACCAAATACTCATAATGACTCCTTTGCTTTTTTTATCATTTATAAACTTAGTTTTAGTTATATCCCTAAAATGTACACAAGTGAAATTACTTTGGCTATTTTAAGGCTTAATTTAAATTTGCGATTTTTATTTAACTGTATATACTCACAGTTAAATGTACTGTATGGAAAACCAGTTGTATGCGACCATTAACGAACCGCCAAGCTCAAATACTCGAACTAATTAAAGTTTTTATTAAAGACACTGGTATGCCTCCTACACGTGCTGAAATAGCGCAAACATTAGGTTTTAAAAGTGCCAATGCTGCTGAAGAACATTTAAAAGCACTTGCTAAAAAAGGCGCCATTAAAATGAAGCCAGGTGCAAGCCGTGGTATTCAGTTAATTGAAGAAGAAGAGCCAGAACAATTAGGTTTACCGCTTATAGGGCGTGTTGCTGCTGGTTCACCTATTTTGGCGCAAGAGCACGTTGAAAGTCACTGCAAAATCGATCCATTAATGTTTAAACCGGCTGCAGATTTTTTACTACGCGTTAACGGTATGAGCATGAAAGATATTGGTATTATGGATGGTGATTTACTTGCTGTACATCGTACTCAAACCGCTGAAAACGGACAAGTTGTTGTTGCCCGCTTAGACGAAGACGTAACTGTAAAACGTCTTGAGAAAGCAGGTCGTAAAGTATTACTTCATGCTGAAAACGACGATTTTGAATCTATTGAAGTAGATCTTGAGAATGAGTCTTTTAATATTGAAGGCTTAGCCGTTGGCGTTATAAGAAACGCTGATTGGATGTGACTTTAAAAATAGCTTTTAAACAAGCAGTTTTATAAATGCGTACTAATTAGTACGCATTTTTGTTTTAAAATTCGTACTAAAATAGGGCGTAAACAGCCCACTGACTATTCAACCTGTAAACTTTTTTGCACTTATAATTTCCCCTCCAAATGCGTTAAACCCCTTTGTTTTTCTCATCTTTTGAACTTCCTGTTGCCTAGCTAGTTGCTGATTTTTTGTTAATTACCCAATTACAACCTGATTGTTTTTTATACTAAAACTTGCTTGTTGTTCATTTTTTAGCTAATTGTTAATGTGCTGAGCTAATAATAACTCACAGCTTTTTAGTTTTGAGAACACACAATATACACAAACACGTTGTTGGCGCAGCAAAACCAATCAATATTAAATGAGATTGGCTAAAAAAATAAAAATAACGAATTGGCGTTTAAGCCGTATGCCTCTTCGCTTTGCATTCGCAATAGCATCAAAGGAGCCACCACATGGGTAAACTGACCTCTACCTTGTGGCTTATATTATGTGTTTTTTCGCACCCAGTTTTGGCTAACAGCCAATACAATATGCGCAAAGGCGTAACCGATATAAGCAATAATGTATATCAGCTGCACATGACCATATTTATAATATGTTGTGTGATTGGGGTGATAGTGTTCGCAATTATGTTCTGGGCACTTATTCATCACCGTAAATCTAAAGGGGCTGTACCTGCCCAATTTCACGAAAGCACTAAAGTAGAAATACTTTGGACTGCAATTCCGTTTGTTATTTTAATTGCTATGGCAGTACCAGCTACTAAAACCCTAATTGCAATGGAAGATGCCAGCAAAGCTGATCTCACTATTAAAATTACAGGTTCACAATGGAAATGGCATTATGAATATATGGGCGAAGATGTAGAGTTCTACTCTATTTTATCTACCCCGCAAGATGAAATCGCTAATCTTGCAGATAAAAATCCTAACTACTTACTTGAGGTTGATAAACCTCTCGTACTGCCAATAAATCAAAAAGTACGATTTTTAATGACTTCTGACGATGTTATCCACTCTTGGTGGGTACCTGATTTTGCAGTTAAAAAAGATGCGAATCCCGGCTTTATAAACGAAACATGGACGAACATAAACGAAGAAGGTACTTACCGAGGCCAATGTGCTGAGTTGTGTGGTAAAGATCATGGCTTTATGCCCGTTGTGGTGGTTGCTAAATCTGAGGCTGATTTTAAAACATGGCTTGCAGATGCAAAGCAGGCGAAGCAAAAAGCAGCATTAGCAGATGCCGCATTACTTGATAAAACCCTCCCAAAAGAAGAATTAATGACTTTAGGCGAACAAGTATATATGGCCAATTGCGCTGCATGTCATCAGCCCACTGGCATGGGATTACCGGGTGTATTTCCTGCACTTAAAGGCAGCCCGATAGTGCTTGGCGATATAAAAGATCACATTGATGTAGTTATCCATGGACGACCTGGTACGGCAATGCAAGCATTTGCCAAGCAGTTATCTATAAAGCAATTAGCAGCGGTTATTACTTATAAACGTAATGCGTGGGGTAATGATACGGGTGATGTTATTCAACCGAGTCAAATACAGGCAGCGCTTGATGCCAAAGTGGAGGCGAACTAATGAGTAGCATAGTAGAACAACCTAACGCCAATGAAGCTCATCATGCTCATCACCCAGCTAAAGGTTTTAAACGCTGGCTTTACACAACTAATCATAAAGATATAGGTAGTTTATATTTAATTTTTTCGCTGACCATGTTCTTAATTGGTGGTGGAATGGCCATGGTGATCAGAGCTGAATTATTTCAACCTGGTTTACAGTTGGTCGACCCTCACTTTTTTAATCAAATGACCACAGTGCATGGTTTAATTATGGTGTTTGGTGCGGTTATGCCGGCCTTTACAGGCCTTGCTAATTGGATGATACCGCTAATGATTGGCGCGCCAGATATGGCATTGCCAAGAATGAATAACTGGAGCTTTTGGATTTTACCGTTTGCATTTTTAATCCTATTGGCATCGTTATTTATGCCTGGTGGGGGTCCTGCATTTGGTTGGACTTTTTATGCACCACTGTCTACAACATACAGTAATGATAATACTGCATTGTTTGTATTTGCCGTACATATTATGGGAATTAGCTCAATAATGGGCGCAATCAATGTGATCGTAACCATAGTGAACTTACGCGCCCCCGGCATGACATGGATGAAGTTGCCCTTATTTGTATGGACGTGGTTAATTACTGCCTTTTTATTAATAGCGGTAATGCCTGTGCTTGCAGGGGCTGTCACTATGGTACTTACCGATAAGTACTTTGCGACCAGCTTTTTTGATGCCGCAGGCGGTGGCGATCCGGTGATGTTCCAACACATTTTTTGGTTTTTTGGTCACCCCGAAGTATACATAATGATTCTTCCTGCCTTTGGCATTATATCTACAATAGTACCTACCTTTTCTCGTAAAAAACTTTTTGGCTATGCCTCAATGGTATATGCCACATCCTCCATAGCACTATTGAGCTTTATTGTATGGGCTCATCATATGTTTACCACTGGGATGCCGGTCGCTGGCGAGTTGTTTTTTATGTACGCGACCATGCTTATATCGGTACCTACAGGCGTAAAAGTATTTAATTGGGTTGCCACAATGTGGAAAGGCTCAATAACTTTTGAAGTGCCAATGCTTTTTAGTATTGCGTTTATTGTGCTGTTTACCTTAGGTGGTTTTTCGGGATTGATGCTGGCAATTACACCTGCTGACTTTCAATATCACGATACTTATTTTGTAGTGGCGCACTTTCATTATGTATTAGTAACAGGGGCCGTATTTTCGATAATGGCAGGAGCTTATTACTGGTTGCCCAAGTGGACGGGCAATATGTTTAATATCACGTTAGCTAAATGGCATTTTTGGCTATCACTGGTGAGCGTGAACGTACTGTTTTTTCCTATGCATTTTGTAGGGCTTGCCGGTATGCCGCGTCGAATTCCCGATTACGCACTCCAATTTGCCGACTTTAACGCAATCATAAGTATTGGTGGATTTGCCTTTGGTTTATCGCAATTGTTGTTTGTAGCTGTGGTAATTAAATGTGCACGCGGTGGCGATAAAGTACCTGCAAAAGTATGGGAAGGGGCAGAAGGGCTTGAGTGGGAAGTTGACTCTCCAGCGCCATATCATACTTTTTCTAAGCCGCCGGTAATCAAGTAATGACACACGCACCGCTACTCAAACGTTTGGTACTTATTTGCATAGGCATGTTTGCCTTTGCCTTTGCTTTAGTACCTTTGTATGACGTGTTTTGCGACGTAACAGGGCTTAATGGAAAACCTTCGCTTGAGCAAGCAGAGCAAAGTACGCAAATAATACAAAACCGAGAAGTTGGCGTTAGTTTTACTACTCACGCGCAAAGAGGTGCACCGTTTGAAGTTAAATCAAAAGAATACAGTGTTGTGGTAAAACCCGGTGCAATGCGTGAAGTAATGTTTAGTGCTAAAAATAACAGCAACCTAGATAAAGTAATGCAGGCTGTACCATCAGTCTCGCCAGGTAAAGCGGCAAAGTATTTACATAAAATAGCTTGTTTTTGCTTTGAACAGCAACCTCTAAAAGCAGGGGAAGAACTTGAATTTAAATTGCTTTTTTATGTTGATACCGCACTGCCAAGCGACATTGAAGAATTAACTTTATCTTATACCGTATTTGATATTAGTGAACAGCTGGTGGCAAGTAATAACTAGCTTTTTAAACTAGTGTGAAACTAGGAGTAAATAAAATGAATCAAGAATATGAGCATTATTATGTACCAGAGCAAAGCCCGTGGCCTATTGTGGGCGCTGTTGCATTGTTTTTTATTGCAGTAGGGGCGGGCTTAACAGTTATGAGTGTAGGCAAAGAAGGGGGGAGCGGGGTTTACCTGCTTTATGCCGGTATTGCTGTGCTTGTGTATATGTTGTTTAGCTGGTTTAAAAATGTAATTAGTGAGTCGGATCAAGGTTTGTACTCAGCACAAATGGATCGCTCTTTTAGGCAAGGTATGAGCTGGTTTATTTTTTCTGAAGTTATGTTTTTTATGGCCTTTTTTGGTGCGCTTTTTTATGCACGCGTATTGTCGGTACCTTGGCTTGGAGGCGCAGGCAATAATGCAATGACCAATGAAGTATTATGGCCAACTTTCGAAGCTGTTTGGCCGCTAGTTTCAACACCTGCAGGCGAAACTACTCAAGCTATGGGCTGGCAAGGTTTACCGCTTATTAATACCTTAATACTGCTTACTTCTTCAGTTACTCTTCATTTTGCCCATGTAGCGATGGAAAACAATAAACGTACTCCACTTAAAGTTTTTTTAGGCGCTACTATTTTATTGGGTGTTTGCTTTTTAGGGTTACAAGTTGAGGAATATATTCATGCGTATAACGATTTAAACTTAACGCTAGATGCAGGTATTTACGGTAATACGTTCTTTTTACTGACAGGTTTTCATGGCATGCATGTAACCCTTGGAACCGTACTTTTATTTGTAATATTTTTACGGATATTAAAAGGGCACTTTACTAAAGATAAGCATTTTGCTTTTCAAGCAGCGGCTTGGTATTGGCACTTTGTTGATGTGGTGTGGCTGTGTTTGTTTGTATTTGTATATGTGCTGTAGCGTTTATTGGCGAATTATTTGCTTTAATAAAACCAAGTTTAAGCGCTGCAATAACAACAACTAAAACAACGACCGAAAACAATACGCGACGACCTAAAAAGTGAGACATAGGTCGTCCCCCAGTTTTCCCTGACACCATAATAAACAATGCTCTAAATAAGTTAAAAAGTATAAATATTAACAACAGTACGATAATAATTTTAATAATCACTGAGTTGACCCTTTATGCAGTTAGTTTTATGGCACAAACAAAAGCTTAGTTCACTAATCACACTTTGTATGGTTGTGGTTGTTGTACTTGTGTGTGTGCGACTAGGGTTTTGGCAGTTGGAGCGAGGTGAGCAAAAGCAGCAGCAACTAACCGCTATTGCTAAGCAACAGACTCGTGGTGTGATGAGCTGGTCTCAATTACTTAACCTGCCTGATAGCTGGAACAAAACAGGTGTATTGGTTGAGTTGAAAGGGCAGTTTGTACAAAACCAATATTGGCTTTTAGATAATCAAGTTTATAACGGGCAAGTAGGGTACGACTTACTTGCTTTACTAAAGCCAGACAGCGAAGAAAAAGTGATTTTAGTTAATTTAGGATGGGTAAAAGCGCCTATATCTAGAGGTACACTGCCAAAGGTTACTCTGCCTACAGGTGTTTTTATTCTTAAAGCGCAAATAAAAGAAAATAACTTAAGTAGCTTTACGCTTGAAGATAAAACTACAAATAACGACTTACCTAAAAGAATCCAATCTATCGACTTAAATATGCTGAGCACTCAAAGCCAGCAATCATTAATTAATTTTATGGCTTACAGACAAGGTACTGGTGATGAGATTGCAACACCTCATTATGAGGCCGTTGTTATGAGCCCTCAAAAACATAATGCCTACGCTGTGCAATGGTTTTTAATTGCTGTTGCATGTGCTGTTGTTGCTATTTTTGCGAGTAAAAAAAGGACACATAATGAAAAATAATCCCCTTTTGTTGTTTGTGGGTTGCTGCGCAATCCCATTAGTTTTGGCATATGGCGCATTAAAGTTTGATTGGTTGCCTACTGCAATTACTAATAATGGAGAGTTTTTAAGCCAAGAAATAAAACTTAAAAATTGGCCGCAAAATAATCCCAAGCAATGGACTATCGCACTTAATTATTCAAACGAATGTAACACCCCATGCAGCGAACAGCTCAATGCACTTAATAACTTATATGTGGCACTTGGTAAAAACCAAGGTAAGGTTGATATGGCTGTAATAGGAAGCCCCGACAATAAAAATCTACCATGGAAAATTATTACCGAGCAACAGAGTTTAAATCCTGCAAGTTTATATTTAATTGATCATATGGGGTTAGTGGTACTTGAATATCCCTTTAAGGCCGAGCCACAAGAAAACCGTTTAGTACAAAAAGGGTTATTAAAAGATCTAAAAAAATTACTTAACTATTCTCGTTCTAGCTAATTAAGTTGATCTTAAGTTGGAGTATCTGATGTATAAAAATTATAAAAACTTAGTATTAATAACAGGATTACTCGCTTTGATTGTAGTTGCTTTAGGTGCGTACACCCGCTTAAGCGATGCAGGTTTAGGGTGCCCTGATTGGCCTGGCTGTTATGGTTTTTTAACGGTACCTAAGCATGAGGCCGATATTGCTTTAGCAACTCAAAGCTACCCCGATATGATGTTCGAAACCGCAAAAGCGTGGAAAGAAATGATTCATCGCTATTTTGCAGGTGCTTTAGGCTTACTTATTTTAGGTTTATTTGTGTTGGCTTTTTTAAAACGCCAATATCCAACTACGCCAGTTAAATTGCCTTTGGCTTTGCTTCTACTAGTGGTGTTTCAGGCTGCCCTTGGTATGTGGACAGTAACTATGAGCCTTCAGCCTCTTATTGTAATGGGCCACTTATTAGGTGGCTTTAGTATTTTGTCACTTATAACACTTTTATATTTACGGCTAACCGCAAAACCTATTATGGGGGGCGATAGCGGCGCAAAACGCTATTTTGGTTTGAGTTTAGTAGCGCTTAGTGTGTTGGTTATCCAAATTGCACTTGGTGGTTGGCTGGCTGCAAATTACGCCGCTCCGCATTGTAGTGGTTTGCCATTGTGTAATTACGCACAACCGTTTTCATTGAGTAGCGTATTTCAATTACCACTTGAGCACAGTAATTATGAGTTTGGTGTGTTATCACAGCAAGCGCGTATGTCTATTCATTTATTACACCGCATTTGGGCGCTCGTTACTTGCATCGTTCTGGCATTAATTATGTGGAAAATATACAGACAAGCGTACTCTAAAAAAATTAAAAATTGTGTTGTGAGCGTATTACTTGTCCTGCTGTGCCAAATTAGTTTAGGGCTTATTTTAATACATTGGCATATTCCGTTGGGAGTTGCACTGGCGCATAACTTGATGGCTGCCATACTGTTATTAAGCATGGTTAGGTTGTGTTATTACCTAAAATCACGCACATAAAGGGGAAATATGATGGCACTTATAATTGATAAAAAAATACTGCTACCCGTTAATACTCAATCGCTAATTTCGCGTACTCATAGTTTGCTGCAAGACTACTTAGCAATTAGTAAATTTAAAGTGGTAGCCATGCTGGTGCTAACAGCTTGGGTTGGTTTAGCGCTGGCTCCCGATGTGGGGCGCGGTATGGTCGTACAGTTTATTAGCTTGTTAGGTATAGGGCTACTTTCTGCTGCTGCAGCGGTTATTAATCATGTGGTTGATAGCGAGATAGACTCAAAAATGGCACGGACTCGTCATCGCCCTGTGGCTAAAGGGCGCTTAAGTAAAACACATGCGCTTAGTTTTGCAGCTGTTATTGGGGTTGCTGGCTTTATTATGCTGATGGTGTGGGCTAATGTCTTAACCGCTATATTAACGTTATTTGCATTGGTAGGTTATGCATTTGTTTATACATCATTTTTAAAGCGTGCAACGCCGCAAAATATTGTTATAGGTGGGTTGGCTGGCGCAATGCCTCCATTATTAGGTTGGGTGTCAGAAACAAACCAAATGGCAGCAGCCCCTTGGTTACTCGTAATGATAATATTTACCTGGACCCCACCACACTTTTGGGCGCTGGCTATAGCACGAAAAAGTGATTATGAACGCGCTAAAATCCCTATGCTGCCAGTAACACATGGTATCGATTTTTGTAAAACGTGCGTCGTTGCTTACTCTGTTTTACTCGCTGTAGTTTGCGTATTGCCTTATTTAATTGGTATGTCTGGATTAATATATTTAATAGGTGCGTGTGTATTAAATGCAGTGTTTATATATAAAGCGGTTAAATTAAAAATTGCTGGAAATGATGAGGCTGCAATGGACTTATTTCGTTTTTCGATTATTCATTTAATGGTACTCTTTGTAATCTTATTTATAGATAAATGGCTCCCTTTATGAAGCAGTTATGGCTTGGATTAATTGTTATTTTAGTTTTGTTTTTATCAGCATGTTCAAATGAAAATAGCCGACCAGATGTAGATGCATTGGTTTACGAAAATGCAAAGCCACTGTCTGATTTTACGCTAAACGATCAGCGCGGCGAATTAGTGACTAAACAACAATTTTTAGGGCAGTGGAATTTAGTATTTTTAGGCTATACAAGCTGTCCAGATATTTGCCCATTAACACTTGCTAAGTTAAATGCTGTTTATAAAAATTTACAAGCAGATTATCCGCTGCAAGTTTGGTTTTTATCGGTTGATCCAAAACGCGATACGCCAGCTAAACGAAAGCAATACATAGATTACTTTAACCCTGACTTTTTAGCTGTATCAGGAGAGCATAAACACCTTTTTCCTGTAGTTCGAGAGCTTGGTTTAATCTACGCCATTAGCGATAGTAGTGAATCAGAATATGCTGTTGATCATAGTGCCTCGGTCGCTATGGTTGATCAAAATGGAGCCGTTAGAGCTATTTTTAAACCAGAATTTAAACAAGGTAGTGTGCCATTAATTAATGCGACTACTTTAACTGAAGAGTTTAAAAAAATAGCTGATTACTACAAAAACTAGTTTTTACTTTTTAGTAATTTTAAAGGAGCTTTAGGCTCCTTTTTTTGTTTTTTAACGACAAGTTAAATTTAATTAAGCATTTTATGGCAATTTTAATAACTAGGGCTAAGCTTTTGTTATGAATTGAATTGACAGGGAATGCACTTACTTAATGCTAAAACTTCCGAGCGAACTTGCTATTTCGCAAGTTGAAACACTACATCAAGATTTACTACAAGAACTCAATAGCAACGATGATATCTGTCTTGATATTAACGATGTAATTTCTGCTGATACTGCCTCAATTCAACTTTTATGCGCCTTACAAAAGCACCTACTTACCATACAGCACAAAATAATATGGGTAGGCAGTAGCGAGGCCTTAACACATACAATTAATAAACTTGGCTTAAGCCAATACTTAACAACCGAAAGTAAAAGTTAGGGGTATATATGAAAAAAATTTTAGCGGTTGATGATTCAGCATCGATGCGTCAGATGGTGAGCTTTACATTAAAAACTGCCGGGTTTGATGTAACCGAAGCTAAAGATGGTAGTGAGGCACTCGCTATTGCCAAACAGCAAGACTTTGATGCCGTTATTTCAGATGTAAATATGCCAATAATGGATGGAATTACATTAATACGAGAGCTGCGTACTTTACCGAGTTATAAATTTACACCACTACTAATGCTCACAACAGAGTCGGGTTTAGAAAAAAAAGTAGAAGGTAAAGCTGCAGGGGCAACAGGTTGGATTGTTAAACCATTTAATCCCGATCAGCTATTAGCGGTAATTAAAAAGGTTATTCGCTAGGGAGCGCCGTGTGAGTATAGATTTAAGTCAGTTTTTTGAAGTTTTCTTTGAAGAGAGTTTTGAAGGCCTCGATACCATGGAGGCTGAGCTATTAAACTTAGTGCCAGGTGAGGAAGATTTAGAAACTATCAACACTATTTTTAGAGCTGCTCACTCGATTAAAGGAGGCAGTGGAACATTTGGTTTTAGCTCCGTTGCTGATTTTACTCATGTACTTGAAACATTACTAGATCAAATTCGCCAAGGTGAACGTGTGCTTAGCACCGATCATGTAAATTTATTACTCAAAGCTGTGGACTGCTTACGCGGTTTACTTGCTGCACTTCAAGGTGAGCAAGAGCCTGATTTAACCGAGGCAGATTCGTTAAAAGTACAATTTGAACATGTACTTGGAATGAAAAACGAAACACAAGCAAGTAAACCTCAAAGCCAAGAACCGCAAACAGGCAGTAATACCTATCAAATAGACTTTAAACCTCATCATCATTTATTTAAAACAGGAAACGAGCCACTGTATATGATCAGTGAGCTTGAAGAGCTAGGCGAGTTAGAAACCACAGCATTTTACGATGAAGTTCCAGAAATCACCGATTTAAGTAGTGATGAATGCTTTTTACATTGGCGCTTTTTTTTAAGTACTAGCCATGATGAAAAAGCCATAAAAGAAGTATTTGAATGGGTTGAAGACGATGCCGACATAACAATTGAATTATGCGGAGGCTTATTTGGCAATGACAAGCAAATACAACCAAATCAAGGTGAAATATCTAAAGCTGTTGAGCTTGAAGAATCCGATTCAATAAAAGTAGCTGAGTTACCAAGTAAGCCTCAGCAACCGGCTGCTAATAAAGAAAAAAAACCTGCAAGTACACCAGAATCCACCTCCATTCGTGTTGGCATTGATAAAGTGGATTCGTTAATAAATATGGTTGGTGAACTTGTTATTACACAAGCTATGCTAAATCAGCTTAGCGAACAAGAAATCACACCAGCCACAATCACTTTACTACAAGAAGGCCTAGCGCAACTCGCCCATAATACGCGTGATTTACAAGAAAATGTGATGCGCATTCGTATGCTCCCGATAAACTTTGTATTTAGCCGTTTTCCTCGATTAGTGCGAGATATAGCACAAAAGCTAAACAAGCAGGTTGAGCTAAAGTTGATTGGCGAGCAAACCGAGCTTGATAAAACAGTAATGGAAAAAATATCCGACCCTATGGTCCACTTAGTGAGGAACTCACTTGATCATGGATTAGAGACTGTTGAGCAAAGGCTGGCGGCAGGTAAAGATCCCGTTGGCACAGTAACCTTAAATGCATTTCATCAGGGTGGAAACATTGTTATTGAAATCATGGATGATGGGCAGGGGTTAAATACAAAAAAAATAAAAGAAAAAGCCATCGCTAACCAATTAATCCCAGCTGATAACCACCTCAATAACGATGAAATAAATGAGCTTATTTTTATGCCCGGCTTTTCAACAATGGATGAGGTAAGTGATTTATCTGGTCGTGGAGTTGGGATGGATGTAGTTAAGAGAAATATTCAATCTTTAAATGGCTCAGTAGAGGTAACCTCAGAGCCCGGTGTTGGTTCTACGTTTACTATTAGATTACCACTTACTCTCGCTATTTTAGATGGGCAATTAGTTAAGGTGGCTCAGCATACTTATATTATTCCGCTCATTTCTATTGTGGAATCTCTGCAAATTGATATTGCTAAAGTGAGTCGAGTGGGTAAAAACCTTGATGTATTGAGGCTTCGGGACGAATACATTCCTATTTTAAGGCTCTACGATATTTTTAATCATAAAAATGCCATTGAATCACTCGATAAAACGCTACTTGTTGTTGTAGAAACAGATAATCAAAAGGTCGGTTTATTAGTTGATGATTTACTGTCTCAACAACAGGTTGTTATTAAAAGTTTAGAGGCTAACTATCACAAAGTTGATGGCGTATCAGGAGCCACTATTTTAGGCGATGGGCGAGTATCACTGATTGTTGACGTTAGCGGCTTAATAAAGCTCTCAGGTTTAAAAAAACCAGGTAGCCAAGAACTAACGATTGAAACGCAAGCCACTTTGGAGGCGTTATGAGCTCAGAGCAAAGCCAGTTAAGTAATCAATTAAATCTTCAGCAACAGCAAGGTGTAAAACAGTTTTTAACTTTTATTATGGCTGATGAAGAATACGGCGTTGATATTTTAACAGTACAAGAAATTCGCAGTTGGGAAGAAATTACAGTACTGCCCAATGCGCCTGAATTTGTAAAAGGCGTTATTAATTTACGTGGAACAATAGTGCCAATTATTGATTTACGGTTGCGCTTTGGATTACCAAGTGTCGACTATGGTCCATTAACGGTGGTTATCGTTGTCAAAATAGAATTTGAATTAGGTAGTAAAATTATAGGTGTTGCTGTTGATGCCGTCTCTGATGTTTACAGTATTGCAGAGCAGGATGCGAAAGCGGTCCCTAGTTTATCTGAATCGAGTAATTGTGAATATGTAGCGGGGTTGGTGAATGTCGGTGAAAAAATGGTAGCGCTAATTGACCTGCAAAAAACAATGAATATTTAGCAAATAGAAACTAAATGAATAATAAACTTAAAGGTGGTGATGGGCATGGGATGGTTTAGTAATCCAAAGCAGTCAAAATCAAGCAACGATTTAATTGTAGATGCATTAAATAAATCATTAGCGGTGATTGAGTTTGAACCTAACGGTAAGATAATTACTGCAAATATGAACTTTCTAAACGCGATGGGCTATCGTCTTGAAGAGGTTCAAGGCCAGCATCACTCTATGTTTGTGGACCCAGATGAAGCTCAGGGCAACGACTATAAAAACTTTTGGCAACGCTTGCGTAACGGCGAGTTTATCTCAGATGAGTTTAAGCGAAATGCTAAAGGTGGAACTGAGGTATGGATTCAAGCAACTTATAATCCAATTGTTGATGAGCAAGGGCAAGTATTAAAAGTCGTTAAATTTGCCACCGACGTGACTGAACAAAAGTTAATTTCAGCAGAAGCTTCTGGACAAATTAGCGCTATAAGTAAATCCCAAGCGGTTATCGAATTTAATTTAGATGGCACCATTATTGATGCCAATGATAACTTTTTAAATGCGCTAGGCTATCAACTCAGTGAGATTAAAGGTCAGCACCATAGGCTTTTTATTGACCCCGAACATGCAAATAGTATCGAGTATAAAGAGTTTTGGGCCAAACTAGGTCGCGGTGAATTTGATTCAGGGGAATATTTAAGAATAGGGAAACAGGGTCAGGAGGTTTGGATCCAGGCTTCTTATAACCCAATTTATGATATGAACGGTAAGCCGTTTAAAGTGATCAAATATGCATCTGATATTACTGAACAAAAAGAGCTTGAAAAAGCATCTCGCAAAGCAGCCGATTTAGCAAATGCGCTTAAAGTTTGCCAAGCTAATGTAATGATTGCTGATAAAGATCTCAATATAGTATTTGTGAACGACCGTGTTCAGAAAATGCTAAAAGTACGTGAAAAAGAATTACAAACTGTATTACCAAGCTTTTCTGTTGATAATTTAATTGGCACCTGTGTTGATGATTTTCATAAACACCCTAACCATCAGCGCGATTTATTAAAAAATCTCGATAAGCCTCATAAAGCCGAATTACTTTTAGCGGGTGTCACTTTCACCTTGATTGCTTCACCTTGGATTAGTCAAGACGGAAAGCATTTAGGCACTATTGTTGAGTGGGAAGATAGGACCAATGAAGTTGCGCTTGAAAAAGAGATTGCTGAGCTTATTGGTGCTGCAGGTAATGGCGAATTAGATACAAGAGTAGCGGAAGATGGGAAGGAAGGGTTCTTTTTACGTTTGGCTCAAGGGCTAAACAGCTTAGTTAAAATAGTTGATGATGCAGTTGCCGACACTGGCAATATGCTAGATGCGATGGCAAGTGGTGATCTATCAAAACGTATTGAAAAAGAATATAAAGGTTCATTTGATAAGCTTAAACGCGACGCAAATGCTACGGCAGATAAGTTAACGGAAGTGATTAATCGCATAAATTCATCGGCAACGCTAGTAGCCAGTGGTGCAGAAGAAATCTCTCAAGGTAATGCTGATTTAAGCCAACGTACAGAAGAGCAAGCCTCGTCACTTGAAGAAACAGCGTCAAGTATGGAAGAAATGACCAGTACCGTTCGCCAAAATGCTGATAACGCAAAAGTAGCGAACGATCTAGCAGAAGAAACATGTGAAAAAGCGATTCAAGGTGGTGAGGTTGTTAATAGAGCCGTTACGAGCATGTCGGCAATTAATGAGTCGAGCAAGAAAATTGCAGACATTATTGGTGTCATTGATGAAATAGCATTTCAAACTAATTTATTAGCGCTTAATGCAGCAGTAGAAGCTGCAAGAGCGGGTGAACAAGGTCGAGGCTTTGCCGTCGTGGCAGGTGAAGTGCGTAATTTAGCACAGCGCTCTGCAGGTGCAGCTAAAGAGATTAAAGAGTTAATAAGAGATAGCGTAGGCAAAGTAGCCGATGGCTCTCAATTAGTTAATGAGTCGGGCGCTACACTTAAAGAAATTGTTGTGTCGGTGCAAAGAGTGACACAAATGATTTCTGATATTACAGAGGCATCTGAAGAGCAAAGTGCGGGTATAGAGCAAGTTAATAAAGCCATTTCCCAAATGGACGAAATGACGCAACAAAATGCTGCCTTAGTAGAGCAAGCTTCTGCAGCAGGCGAGTCTATGGCTGAGCAAGCTAATGAGATGCGTCGACTACTCAATTTTTTCTCAATAGGCCAGCAAGAGATGGCAATGATTTCGCCGACTATGCACACGCCTAAATTATCTCATAGATCGCAAAGTAGCTTTGTGAGTAATAAGCCCAGAGGCGATAACTTTGTAGACTCTGCTGATGAATGGGAAGAGTTTTAATAACCAATCTTCTTAATATACCTCGCTGGATACATAATCACAGCGAGGTGTTATTCGGTAGGCTTAATTGAGAGCGAACAATGAAAGAGTTTTTGTGTACCGAACGCGACTTTAAAGAAATTGCTAACTTAGTTTATAACGCGTGTGGAATTGTATTAGGTGAACATAAGAGAGAGATGGTTTATTCACGCTTAGCAAGACGTATTAGAGAGCGTAAACTAACTGATTTTAAAGCGTATTTAGAGTATTTAAATAACCACAAAGATAAAGAATTTGATGCTTTCATCAATGCTATAACAACTAACTTAACGTCTTTTTTTCGTGAAATACACCATTTTGAATTTATAAAATCTGAGCTTGTACCAGCTCTTTTAAAGGCAAATAAAGACAGTAAGCGAGTAAGAATTTGGTCTGCAGGTTGCTCAACAGGGGAAGAGCCTTACAGTTTGGCGATGACTTTAAATAATGCATTTCCAAGCAATTGGGATGTAAAAATACTAGCAACCGATTTAGATTCTAATGTATTGGCAAAGGCACAAAAGGGTATTTACACCGCAGCGAATGTTAACGGCTTAGATGGTGTGCAACTTAAGCGTTGGTTTTTAAAAAGTAAAGATGGTGAAAACTATAAAGTTAAAGATAGGCTGAAAGAATCTATTTCATTTAGGCGCTTAAACTTATTGCAAAACTGGCCAATGAAAGGATCATTTGATCTTATTTTATGCCGTAATGTTGTTATTTACTTTGATAAAGAAACAAAAGATCAGCTGTTTAAACGTTACGCCAATATATTAAATGAACAAGGTTATTTGTTTTTAGGTCACTCAGAAAGTATGGGGAAAGAGCATGCGCAATTTAAAAATTTAGGGAAAACTATGTACCAAAAGGGACAAGATGCACACAGAGTTTAGGCCGGTATTACCTAACTTTGAACATATTAAACGATATTGGGATTCAGGCAGAGGTAGCGTTGTTGCCAAAGTGCTTCCGGGTGAGTTTTATGTTTCTAAAAATAATGAGCTGATTTCTACTGTTTTGGGCTCGTGTATTGCGGCTTGCGTTTATGATGAAGTGCTAGGAATTGGAGGCATGAATCATTTTATGTTGCCAATTCAAAAAGGGGCAGACCTTAAAAATGCGCATAGTTTAAGTTGTCGTTACGGCAACTGGGCTATGGAGTATCTTATAAATGAAGTTTTAAAAAATGGCGCATCTCGATGCAACCTAAAAGTAAAGCTTTTTGGCGGGGGTAAAATTATTAGTGCGATGACGGATATAGGGCTAGGTAATATTAGTTTTGCAGCGGCGTATATTAAAGAAGAGGCATTAAATCTAGTTGCCCACGATATGGGTGGACCATGGCCGCGGAAAATATTTTTTCATCCGAATACCGGTAAAGTTCATATGAAAAAGCTTAAAAACCTACACAACAATACGATTGAAAAACGCGAAGTCCGTTATTTACAAAATCTTAAAAAGCAAGAAGTAATGACTGATATAGAGCTGTTTTAGGAGTATGCATGATTAAAGTATTAATAATTGATGACTCTCCTTTAATAAGGCGTTTACTCACTGAAATATTACAACAAGCTGAAGATATTACAGTAGTGGGTAGCGCTGAGGATCCCTACGAAGCTCGTGAAATGATAAAAAAGCTCAGTCCTGATGTATTAACGCTCGACGTCGAAATGCCAAAAATGGATGGTATTAGTTTTTTAAAAAACTTAATGCGATTAAGGCCAATGCCAGTAGTGATGATTTCAACACTAACTCAAAAAGGCTCTCCTATCACATTAGAAGCACTCGAATTAGGGGCTGTTGATTTTATAGCTAAGCCGACTAACAACGTAAGAGAGCAATTGAGCCAATATGCATCACTTGTCCAGCAAAAGGTGCGAATAGCTGCTGGAGCAAGAGTAAGAAGCTATAAAAAAGTAGCCATCACAAATGAGCCTATTAATACTCATTTTCAGTTTTTACTTAATAAAGTAATTGCGATAGGTGCTTCAACGGGTGGAACTGAGGCTATAAAAGAAGTACTTATTAAAATGCCACCAAATTGCCCGCCCATTGTAATTACTCAGCATATCCCTCCTGTGTTTAGCGCTTCATTTGCTGAGCGAATGAACCGTACATGCGCGATAAATGTGAAAGAGGCTGAACATGGAGATAAGCTTAGCGCGGGCTGGGCTTATATAGCACCAGGTGGTTTTCATTTAAGTATTAAAAAACGGGGTGTTAGCCTGTATTGCCAGCTTGATGATGGCGAGCCGGTCAACAGACATAAACCCGCGGTAGACGTGTTGTTTAACTCATTAGTAGAGACTGGGGCTAAAAATGTAGTTGCAGCAATATTAACTGGAATGGGGAGTGATGGCGCAAAAGGGCTACTTGCACTAAAACAAAACGGTGCGTATACCCTAGCTCAAGATGAGTATTCATCGGTGGTATGGGGTATGCCTAAAGCTGCCGCTGAGCTAAATGCGGCAGACGAAATAGTTGCGCTGGATAAAATAACCCAGCGGCTTTTACATCAGGCCGTTAAGGTTTAGGCGCTTCGATTACCCAAGGCTGTGAAAACCAAAAATAATCACTAGGACTTGAAATAGAAGGGGCAGTACAGTTAAAGCGAGAGCGCCCTTCATTAAGTACTTTTGGTGAGGTTATTTCAACTGTATTTTTATTTATCCATTTTAAATCAGCTTGTCCTACGCTTGATACGTAACAGGCAAATTGACTCTTATGGAAATCACCCATATTAAATTCAATTGTGAGCGCGGGTGGATTTTGTTGTGTAACGCTATCTTGATAAGTTAAATTGGTGATATTAAACGCGCGTGAGTTAAGCTTAGTAATAAGAGTTTCTAGTTTGCTGTAAAAGCCTGATGCAGGAAAACGTGGTAAGCGGCTAAAATTAGAATCTTTATTTACAGCGCCGGAGTGCTGACCAATACCCACAAAACCAAGCTCTGTCACAAGTGCTTGCAGCTCGTTATTAAACTCACCATACGGGTATGCTAAGTATTTATAGTCGTGGCCTATCTCTTCTTTTATACGTTTTTGAGAGCTAAGAATATCTTGCTTAATACGTGATTGCCATTGCGCATCAGTTTCGTTTTCAAGCTTAAGGTGTAAGTAATCATGTTGTCCGCTATGATTGGCTATTAATGCCCCTTTTTTAGATAATTCTTTGAGCTTACCCCACCCCATTACGTAACTCATGCCTTCGTCTATTAATTTAGGATTTACAAAGATAGTGTACGGGTAGCCAAACTTTTCTAAAATAGGTGCAGCTTGTTCATAGTTATTGTTATAACCGTCATCAAAGGTGATAGCGACAGTTTTATCAGGTAAGGTTTCACCTTGCTGAAGCGCGCTTATTAACTCATTAAGAGGAATAACGTTAAAGTTGTGCTCTTTTAAATAGCTTAAATGTTTAGTAAAAGTATTCGCGCTAACGCTCGTTACAGCAGGCAGGGTTTCACTAACATGATGATACTGTAAAATAACGGCTGCTTGAGCCCGCACAGATATACTAATGAGGATAAATAATACTAAATGAAACAATTTCTTATACATAATAAGGCACACCATAAAAGCTTGCTGTTGTTAGCGGGTCCGATGATACTATCAAATATCACAGTGCCGTTGTTAGGAATTGTTGATACTGCTGTAATTGGGCACTTAGGAAGCGCTCATTACTTAGCGGGTATTGCCCTTGGCTCTGCAGTTATATCTATTTTATTTTGGCTTGCTGGTTTTTTAAGAATGAGCACCACGGGACTCGTGGCACAAGCGTACGGAAAAAACGATTTAACCCAACTTGCCGCTTTACTTAAACGAAGCCTATTACTTGCAAGCGCAGTGGCTGTGCTATTAATTGTGTTATCCCCATTAATAAAGCACGCTATTGCTTATCTCTCCGCCGCCAATGGCGATGTACTCGCCCAAGCGTATCAGTATTTTAGCATTCGTATTTTTAGTGCTCCAGCAGCATTGTGTAATTTAGTGTTACTGGGTTGGATGCTTGGTGTGCATTATGGTCGAGGACCATTTTATTTATTACTCGTCACTAATATCGTTAATATAGTGCTCGATATTTGTTTTGTGGTTTATTTAGATTGGGCAGTTGCAGGCGCTGCGTGGGCTTCACTTATTGCTGATTATACGGCTTTAGTATTTGCACTGTTTTTAGTGGTTAAATTAGCTAAAAAGCAAGGTATTGAACTAAATGTACCGAATTGGCTAAGTATTAGCAAAATGGCTGAATTATTGAGTTTGAATAGAGATATATTTATTCGCTCTTTGATACTGCAATTATGCTTTAGTTTTATGACATTCTACGCAGCGCGAATTGGCGAAACTACACTCGCCGCTAATGCTGTTTTACTTAACTTTCTAATGTTGGTGAGTTTTGCTCTTGATGGCGTTGCTTACGCATCTGAGGCAAAAGTAGGGCAAGCTAAAGGCCAAGGAAGTGTTAAAAATATAGAACTATGGGTTAAAATAAGTGTATTTTGGGGCATGCTTTTTGGCGTGTTATATAGCGCTTTTTTTGCATTATTTGGCAGCACTATAATAAAGCTTTTAACCAATGTACCAGAGGTTATTCAAGAGGCAACTCACTATTTGCCATGGCTAATAGTATTGCCTATTTTGGCCATGAGTTGCTTTTTGTTTGATGGTGTTTTTGTTGGACTCACAAGAGCAAAGAACATGCGTAACAGTATGATACTTTCCGCTGGAGTTGGTTTTTTTGGTGTGTTTTGGGTGTTTATAGACTGGGAAAATAATGGGTTATGGCTGGCTATGAGCTGCTTTATGTTAATGCGCGGGGTTACATTAATCATTAAATATTACCACTTAAAAATAAATAATCAGCTATTAGATTAAATAAATGAATGGTTTATTTCCAGAGATCGGGGTCGTGGTGTTTAGGGCCCATATCTTTTAAAACTTGTGAAAAACGATTAGCAAAAATACCGCAGTAGCCCCAACCGGCAAAAAATAATGCGGGGAGTAAAATTATAACGCCAATTATTTGTAAGCTGTAGTGAGTGTAATACCCAATAGATATGAATATCACGGCTAGCACAAACAGTGCTAAGCCGCGAAAAAAGCGCTTTAAGCTCAGCTTAGGGTTGCTCCCTAAGCGATAGATAAGCTGCTTTAGCATTTAAAAGGCCTAATAGTAAGAGTGATCGCCCGCTTCGTGCTCTGTTATATCAGCAACACCGGTGATTTCTTCAAACTTAGCTATCATTTCTTTTTCAATGCCTTCTTTTAGCGTTACATCGATCATAGAACAACCGTTACAACCACCACCAAACTGAAGTATAGCTATACCTGCAGCTGTAATTTCAACAAGGCTTACTTGACCACCGTGGTTAGCAAGTTGTGGATTTACTTCGGTTTCTAGCATGTGCTGTACACGTTCGTTTAACGATGCATCATCACCTATTTTACGCGCCTTTGCATTTGGTGCTTTTAGCGTTAACTGAGTACCCATTTTGTCGGTAACAAAATCGATTTCAGCTTCTTCTAAAAATGGAGCACTTTCTGCATCTACAACGGCATCAAAACCGTTAAAGTTTAGGCGAATATCGCTCGCTTCTACAGCGTCTTCTGGACAATAAGAGACACCACATTCCGCTTGTGATGAACCAGGGTTTACAACAAACACACGAATATTGGTTTGTTGTGATTGATCTGCTAATAGTTTAGCAAAATGCGCTTGCGCTGTTTCGGAAATAGAAATCATAAAACCATCTATACTTGACTAAATTACTCGGATACTGCGTATCATACTCCGCTCATCGTGTTGCGGCTAGTGTTGAGCGTAAAAAGTTGGCATCTATTTTAAGCAATGGTAGCGTGCAAACAACGAACATTTTTTGAGTGATTTATATGCGTTTGGTATTAACATTAATGGTGGTGTTGCTTAGCTTTTCAAGTGTAGCTAAGCCACTTTCGTATTATTTTGAACAAGATGTAAAATTTGACCCTTCAATTCCTACTCCTGAGCAAGTACTCGGTTACGAAGTAGGAGAGTGGCACGTGAGACACGATCAGCTCGTACGTTATATGGAAATACTTGCTGATAAAAGCGACCGTATAAATTTTGAGGTGATTGGCCGCACGCATGAACAACGCCCGTTAGTAATGCTAACAATTACTGCTGCTGATAAGTTATCAAACATAGAGCAGACACGCCAAGCTCACTTAGCACGCTTAAGTAATAACAGTGGTAAGGCACAAGACGATCCTGCCGTTGTATGGATGGGGTACAGTGTTCATGGCAATGAGTCATCAGGTAGTAACTCATCTTTGCTGGTGGCATATTACTTAGCTGCTGCACAAGGTACTGAAATAGATGAGCTATTAAATAACACGGTTATTTTACTCGACCCTTCACTTAATCCTGACGGGCTTGCTCGTTTTGCTAATTGGGCCAACAGTAACCGAGGCATGAACTTATCAAGTGACCCTAAAACCCGTGAGCATGTTGAAAACTGGCCAAGTAGCCGTACTAACCATTACTGGTTTGATTTAAATCGTGACTGGTTATTACTACAACATCCTGAATCGCGCGCGCGTATTGCCAAATTTCATCAGTGGAAACCAAATGTCTTAACCGATTTTCATGAAATGGGGCCTAATAGCAGTTACTTTTTTCAACCAGGTATTCCAAGCCGTAAACACCCAATAACACCGGATGAAAATGTAACTTTAACCAAAGCGATTGCTAACTATCACGCAAAAACGTTAGATAAAAACAACGCACTGTACTTTACCGAAGAAAGCTTTGATGACTTCTATTACGGTAAAGGTTCAACCTATCCTGATGTAAATGGTGGTGTCGGTATTTTATTTGAGCAAGCCAGCTCTCGCGGACATGTGCAAGAAACCATAAACGGTACACTGACTTTTCCTTTTACTATTAAAAATCAGTTATTAACGAGCTTATCAACCTTTAAGGCGGCTGTTGATAACCGAACTGCTTTACTTGATTACCAAGCTAAGTTTTATAATCAGGCAGCTGATTTAGCCAGTGATGAAAGCTTTGAAGGCTATGTTGTTGAAGGTGCAAGTGACAACACCCGTATTGAGCATTTTTTAGAATTGTTAAAGCAGCATCAAATTAACGCTTACCCACTTACTAAATCATTAAAAGCAGATGGTAAGAATTTCAGTACGCATAGCTACTTTGTACCATTAGCGCAGCCACAATACCGTTTGGTAAAAGCGGTTTTTAGTGAGCAAAAAAACTTTACTGATAATACTTTTTACGATGTATCAGGCTGGACATTAGCGCATGCGTTTAATCTGCCATTTTCTAAAGTTAAAAGTAGTTGGGGATTAAAGGTTGCTGATAAAGCATGGGAAAAAGTAGCAACCCCATCATTTTCTCCACTCACCGAGGGTTACGCATTTGGTTTTTCGTGGGATGATTATTTAGCACCTAAAATGTTAAATAGCCTATTACAGCAAGGTATAAAAGCACGTGTAGCGCTAAAAGCGTTAACGGCTAAATCAACATCAGAAGAAATTAATTTTAAACCTGGAAGTATTATTATACCGGCAGGACTACAAACAAATACAGATTGGATTACTCTGCTAAATAAAGCACAAAATGAGTTTGGTATTGCAATTAAACCAATTACATCAGGCTTAACAAGTAAAGGAGCCGATTTAGGGTCGCGATCAATGGCGGTTGTTAGTGCTCCAAAAGTACTGCTTATTGGCGGGCTAGGCGCAAGCCAGTACGAAGTCGGCGAGGTATGGTATTACCTAGATCGTTTTGTAGGTGTTGCACCAACAATTGTTGAAATGAACCGCTTAAGCTCACTCGAATTAAGTGACTACAGCCATATTGTGCTTGCTCATGGCAATTACAATAGCTTATCTGATACCGACAAAGTGGCTATCAAAAGCTGGGTAAGAAAAGGCGGCGTTATTTGGGGTCACAAAGGCGGCGCTAAATTTTTAGCAGATCAGCAATTACTCAAAGCAAGCTACCTATCACGACAAGATGTAGCGAGTGCATTTAATACGACAGGTTTAAGTTATGGTGATAAAGATCATTTAGCAGGGCGTCAGCGCATTGCAGGTGCCATTTTTAATACTAATGTAGACTTAACACACCCGCTTACATTTTCACTTAATCGCAATACATTGCCCGTATTTAAAAATAGCACGTGGCTACTTGAAGCGTCAGACGCACCGTTTATAAATGTACTTATGTATACTAAAAAGCCACTGTTAGCGGGTTTTACCGATGCTGTTAATGTTGAGCAGGTTGCTGGCGGCGCAGGCTTAATTGCACACTCGTACGGGCGAGGTACAGTAATCGGCATGACCGACGACCCTGTATTTAGAGGTTACTGGTATGGTACTAGCAGGTTACTAAGCAATGCTCTATTTTTTGGACATACCTTTAGGGCAAATGGCGAACAATAATTACTTTTTGAATTTAAAAACAGGCTTTTATATAGCCTGTTTTTTGTTTAATGACTTTTAGTTATTAATTATATTACCTCCCTGCTTGCTATATGACATTTTCATGAATTTATAGCCCGAGTGCGTTTTTATAATTATTTTTAATTTATTATCTACCTTCATTTAAAAGTATTACCTTTACAGGGCTTAAATATGATTTCCAGAAGACAGTTTATTTTGAGTGCTGGCACACTCGCATTTATTGGTCTTTCCCGAAGTGCATTTGGTAAAGTTACTTTAGCTAACTTGACCGATAGTGTATTGGCATATGGTTCTTTAATTCCTGACTCTAATAAATTACTCGATTTACCTGCAGGTTTTAGTTACCGCGTTATTTCTCAACTGGGCGATAAAATGGACGATGGCTTATCTGTGCCAGATAAAGCCGATGGTATGGGGTGTATTGCGCTTGATAATGAAAGAGTGGCATTGGTACGTAACCATGAGCTTTCACCAAAAAATATTAAGCAGGCGGCAACAAGTATTAAGTTGCATAAAACGCCTTTAGCTTACGATATATTTAATGATGGTGTAGCGCTCCCTGGTGGTACAAGCCACATTATTTACAATATTAAAGAGCATAAAAAAGAACAAGAATTTCTATCGCTCTGCGGAACAATACGTAATTGCTCTGGTGGTATTACTCCTTGGGGAAGTTGGCTTACGTGTGAAGAAACCGTTACGGATCAGGCTGATGGATTAGGTAAATCTCACGGTTACATATTTGAAGTGCCCGCAACGGCAAAAGGTTTGGTAAAACCAGAGCCGCTTGTTGAAATGGGGCGCTTTAATCATGAAGCGGCTGCAATAGATCCACGTACAGGCATTGTTTATCTTACTGAAGACAGAGGGGATAGCTTATTTTATCGTTTTATTCCTAATGAATACGGCAAGCTTAAAAACGGCGGCAAGTTGCAAGCGATGGCTATAAAGAGTACTCCACAGTTTGATACTCGAAATTGGAGTGAAGCAATAATGCCTCTACATACCAGTTTTGATGTTGAGTGGGTTGATTTAGATGAACCACAAAGCCCTAAAGATGATTTAAGAATACGTGGACATAAGCAAGGTGCTGCACTTTTTGCTCGAGGTGAAGGTGTGCACTGGGGTGATAAAGAGCTTTATTTTTGCTGTACTAATGGCGGTAAAAAACAACTTGGGCAAGTTATGAAATACCAACCCTCAGAGTTTGAAGGCAAAGAGAATGAAAGCTCATCACCAGGGACAATGCAATTATTTGTAGAAAGTGAAGATAAATCGTTGTTTAATTTTGGTGATAATTTAACGGTTGCACCTAATGGGCACTTAATCGTATGTGAAGATCAATATACCGACGTAGTAGACAATCATTTACGTGGTGTAACACCTAGCGGAGATGTGTATACCTTTGCTCGCTTAACCGCGCAAACAGAGCTTGCTGGCGCGTGCTTTTCACCTGATGGTAACACGCTATTTGTAAACGTATATTCACCCACTAAAACACTTGCTATTACAGGTCCATGGGATAGCTTTAAAGTATAAAAGATAGACCCTGTTGAGAGATTTTTTAACAGGGTCTATATGCGAAGTAGATAAAAAGTAAATTAATCTATCGACATAAATATCAGTAACGTTATATTATATCTATCATGCTGAGATTTACATTACATTCACTTAGAAACCAAACAACACTATTAAAATATATATTAGTGTTTGTTGTGCTATTCAGTGTTTTTTCTGCTTGGCACGACACCTCTCACGCATTAAAAACGGGTCAAGAATGTGAGCTATGCTTAAGCTCTCTTGATTTAGAAGATTCTATACCCGCTAAAGTGACTCTGTTTGAGTCAGACGTTCATTATTTCTCCTTTACAAAGTTAAATACTCAGCACTTTTACAGTGTATTTTTTGCAATTACAGGTAACAGAGACCCACCCGTCGTTCTTTAAAGCTAACCAGTTAAACGTATTTCAAACGCTCGTTATTTAATGATAGCGAGTGAGTTTTATTGTGTATTTTTAGAGATAACGACATGAAAAATAATTATTCGCCTTTAGTGATTGCCTTATTAACAGCAATGAGTAGCACGGCATATGCAGCTGACAAAAACATTCAAAAAGATGAAACAGATATAGAAAGAGTGTTGATTACAGCTTCTCCACTAAAGCGCACCGTGCTTGAATCAAGTACACCTGTAACCATTTTGAGTGGTGAAGCGCTAGATCAAAACCAAGCTGCAACGTTAGGTGATACTTTAAAGAATGTACCTGGAGTACATAGCTCTTACTTTGGTCCTGTTGCAAGTAGCCCCATTATTCGTGGCCTAGATGGACCGCGAATTAAGGTTGTGCAAAATGGTTTAGGTGCCTCTGATGCATCGCGCGTAGGACCCGATCACCAAGTTTCTACCGAAACCTCTACAGCAACCCAAATTGAAGTTTTAAGAGGACCAGCCACGCTTTTATACGGAAGTGGTGCAATTGGTGGGGTGGTAAATGTGGTTGATAACCGACTGCCCACACAAAGACAAGAAGGGGTGAGTGGTGAAGTGTTTGCACAATACGATAATGTTGCAGATGCTAACACCGTTTCAACAGATTTAAATGCAGGTTCAGGTGATTTCGCTTTCCATATTGATGGATATACCCGAAAAACCGATGATTATAAAATCCCAGTGCCGGCAAATATAGATGAAGACGGTGGCAGCACTACACTTGCTAACTCAGCTATTGATGCCAGCGGTTATAATTTTGGTGCTGGTTGGATAACAGATGATACCCGAGTTGCTCTTGCGTATGGCCATATGGACTCTGAATACGGTTTACCGGGTGAAGAGGGGGTATTTATAAAGCTAAATCAAAACCGCTACCAAGGGGTTGTTGATTGGAATAATCTCGATGGTTTTATTAAAGCAGTGCATTGGCAAAATGCGTATACAGACTATGAGCATTCTGAAATCGAAGGTGCTGAAATTGGCACTACTTTTAAAAACGAAAGTATAGAGTCAAGGTTATGGGCTGAACATGCACCTGTTTATGGTTGGAAAGGTATTGTTGGTTTGCATTACAACAAAAGCGACTTTGAAGCGATAGGTGAAGAAGCGTTTACTCCACCAACAAAAACAGACAGTATTGCCGCATTTTTAATGGAAGAAAAAGAGGTGGGTTCACTGCTATGGCAAGTTGGTACGCGTGTTGAACAATTAACGCATAATGTAAATAATGAATTTTTTACTGAGTTAAGTGGATCAAATATTGTTTCATTCGACAACAAAGATTACACAGCCGTATCAGGCTCTGCTGGAGTGGTTTGGAGTATTGACGATAAACACTCACTTGCTTTTAATTATGCCTATTCACAACGTGCACCATCGGCTTCAGAAATATATGCATATGGTCCTCATATTGGATCGGGTACTTATGAAATAGGCGGTGGGTTTGAGCTTAACGACGACAACGGTCAATATAATGTTGTGCAAACTGGTGACAGTATGGACAAAGAGGTCTCAAATAATTTAGACATTACTTATCGTTACAATGCAGATACATGGAATGCCAGCGTTAGTGTGTTTAATAATGAGATTAATAATTATATTTTTGAAGATTTTACAGATTTAGTTATCAGCGATGGTGCCTTTATCACATCAGCTGACTTTGAGGAGCAAGTGGCTATATCAGGTGAGCCAGATGAAGAAACCGATGGCTTACCTGTTGTGTTGTTTGCACAGCAAGACGCACGCTTATACGGCTACGAGGCACAAGTTGATTGGCATTTAAATGATGACTGGCGCTTAGAAGTTTTTACCGATTATACACGCGCTAAATTAGATGCAGGCGGTAATGTACCAAGAATACCACCAATGAGATTTGGATCATCTGTGCACTACGAGTATGGAAATTGGCATACTGAAGTAGAAGTTATCCGTAACAGTAAGCAAGATAAAATAGCCGAAAATGAAACTAATACAGATGGTTATACTATGCTTTCTGCTTCAGCTAATTATTATCTTGATTTAGGCGATGTTGATATGACTATTTATATTAAAGGCGAGAATTTAGCTGATAAAGAAGGGCGGGTACATTCGTCATACTTAAAAGATGAGGCACCTCTACCTGGTCGTTCAGTTAGCCTAGGTATAAGAGCTCGTTTTTAATCGTTAAAACTAAATTGGCGTTAAACACGTTGTAAAAGCCCAAACGTGTTTAGCGCCGGCTTGCTTTAGGGCGTGTGTAGCCGCATTAAGTGTTGCCCCTGTCGTCATCACATCATCAACAATAGCGACTGTTTTACCGCCCATATCCTCTGTACAAATAAAGGCATTTTTTAAGTTTTTAATACGCTTTGCTTTAGATAGCTCCGACTGAGCTTGTGTTTTTTTATTGCGAATAAGTACGTTACTCAGTGGTGCGTAATTATCTAAACATGGTCGCCAAACTTGGCTTACCTGATTAAACCCGCGAGTAATGAATCGGCTTTTATGAAGAGGTAAAATAATAAAGGTATCTGGCAAAGTAGGGCTTTGCTCAAAAAACTGCGTTAATTGTTTTTGTATAACTTGCTGCAATGCCTTTTTATAATGAATTTGATTATTAAATTTTAGCTTTTTAAGCCAATGTTCAAAAGGAGGTTGATAAAAAGCACAGGCAAATAATTTATCAAACTCGCAATTAGGAAACATCTCAACAATATCGGGTCGATGCAGTAAATTCTTATGCTTACTAAAATCAAATAACGGTAAATCTTCAAGGCAATAATCACAAAGCCCTAAAGAGGTCGTAATCGTATTTTGACATTGCATGCAATAAGAGGGAAATAACCAATTTAAAACGGCTTGTTTCACTGACTCGCTCCTTGCATTGCAATCGCCTTTTTAAACGTTATGATGAGCCTAAGTTTGGTAAAGGTTAGGCAAATATGCAAAATGAGTTAGTGTTATTACATGGTTGGGGAATGAATCAGGGCGTATGGCAGTTAGTACAGCCAGAACTTGAGTTTTTATATTCAGGAAGTGTACGTAGCCTTGACCTACCTGGGTTTGGTAATAGCCATGTTTGCCCAAGCCCTTATAATTTGCATGATGCAGCAGAAACTTTAAGTAAGCAGTTAAAGCCGAAGAGCATTTTAATGGGGTGGTCGTTAGGTGGATTATTTGCACTTTATATTGCAAAGCATTGGCCTGAAAAAGTATCAAAAGTTATTTTAATTGCATCGACTCCTTTTTTTGCGGAGGCAGATAATTGGCCCGGAATAAAAGCAAAAGTACTTACCCAATTTAAAGAACAATTAGTTAATCACAGAGAAAAAACCATAGATCGCTTTTTAGCTATTCAAGCAATGGGTAGCGAGTCGGCACGTGATGATATAAAGCAACTTAAACAATTATTAAACCAATATAGTGCGCCAAAAGTCGAAGCGCTGAGTACTGGCTTGGATATTTTACAAAACGACGATTTACGTGATTTATTTGCTCATTGCCCAGTACCTATCAAAGGAGTATTTGGTCGACTTGATGCCTTAGTGCCTTATAAAGCAATTAGTGAAATGTCAGCACTAAATACTGAGTTTGAATACGAAGTACTAGATAAAGCGTCGCACGCACCATTTATTTCTCATAAAAGTGAGTTTTTATCTGTCGTTAAATCAATGCTTTAAAATAGAGCTAAGAATAGCCCTGTTTAAAGCTTTATTTTGAGCAGAACCTGAGCGATAATTAAACAATGTTTATTTGGTGGAGATTTTAATATGCCAATCGGATCTGTATTTAACAGTGGTGTAGAAGGGTTTAATCGCGCTAGCCAAGGTATTGAAAAAGCCAGTGCTGAGATTAACCGTGCCAGTATAGAACAGCAAGATGATGCACAATTAGCGCAGCAACGTCAGCTTAGCGCAGCACGCCCTGAAGAAGCTGTTACTGCACCAGTAGCACAACTAGCTCGTGTTGATGAAGCGCTTGTTAACTTAAAAGTTGAAGAGTTTAATGCTAAGGCAAACACGCAATCAATTCAAACGGCCGATGATGTACTTGGCACGTTAATCGATATTAAAGTTTAGTATTATGAATATTGTCACGCCATTTCCGTCTATCAATATAAACACTGCAAATGTTTATACGGAAACTGCACGGCGTGACAACCAACTACGCGAAGTTATTCCTGCTCCCGCATCTAGTAGCGCAAGCAATACAGAAACCAAAGCGCAAAGTGATGCTGAAAAAGCCAAACTTCCAGGCAATAATAGTGATGTATCTACTTACGATGCTACCGGTAAACTAGCTGACGATAAAGCAATTGAGCAGCGTGAAGGCAACTCAGAAAATTCAGAGAGTGCCGATCAAGATGCCGAACAAGAAGCGTCTCAACAAGAAACTGAGCAAGAAGAGCAACAGCTCGAACAAGAACAACAGCAAATTAAAGAACTTAAAGCCCGTGATACAGAAGTACGTGTACACGAACAAGCTCATGCTGCTGTTGGCGGGCAACATGCAGGATCGCCTAGCTATGGTTATGAGCGCGGTCCAGATGGCACCAACTATGCCGTAAGTGGTGAGGTACAAATTGATGTATCTGAAGTCCCCAATGATCCGCAAGCCACCATCGATAAGATGCAAACCGTGCGGGCTGCCGCATTAGCGCCTGCAGAACCATCGGGAGCTGATAGATCAATAGCAGCTGATGCAACACAAAAAATGGCAGCTGCTCAAGCTGAACTTGCGATGCCAGAAGAAGAGCAAAGCGAAGACGATGAGCAAAGTAACAAGCTTTCAGCCAACGAAACCAGCACTGCAGAATCAGAAAGCGACACGAATACAGAGCAATCTCGCGATGCCGATGTGGAAGCTCGAGCTGGGCGCATTGCCAATTTTTATCAAATGACGAGTTCACCACAAAGTGAAAGTGGCTTTTCGGCGTATGGTTAATAACTTCGTAAAATGAACACAAAAAAACCGCTTACGCGGTTTTTTTCGTTTTAGCTTAGCTGTACAAGTATTATTTTTTCACTTTAGCATTAGCGAACGCATCGGCAAATGCATTACCCATTAACGCATTACCGTTGTCACGTTTAGGCTTTGCAGCACGAGGTTGTGAATTATTAGCACGTGCTTGTGGTTTTTGCGTAGCTGGAGCTGCTGACTTATTACTTGTATCAATATCGTCATCTAAACGCATAGTAAAGCTTATGCGTTTACGTGCAGCGTCTACTTCAACTACTTTCACTTTTACAATATCGCCCGCTTTTACTACTTCGCGTGGGTCTGATATAAATTTATTCGTGATTGCTGAAATATGCACTAAACCATCTTGGTGAACACCTACATCAACAAATGCACCAAAGTTAGCAACGTTTGAAACCACGCCTTCTAAAATCATACCTGGTTTTAGGTCGCTAATTTTTTCAACGCCAGCTTTAAACTCAGCTGTTTTAAATTCAGGACGCGGATCGCGACCTGGTTTATCAAGCTCAGTAATAATGTCGGTAACGGTTGGTAAGCCAAATTTTTCGTCAGTGTAATCGTTAGCAGCAAGTTTAGTTAAAAAGTCGCTGTTACCAATTAGATTACTGACATCTACGCTATTGCGTTCACAAATACGTTTAACAACAGGATAAGCTTCAGGGTGAACTGATGAGTTATCTAGTGGATCGCTACCATTGTTAATACGTAAAAACCCAGCCGCTTGTTCAAATGCTTTTGGACCTAAACGCTCAACCTTTTTAAGCTCACTACGTTTAGTAAAAGTGCCGTTAGCATCGCGATAATTAACGATATTTTGCGCTAATGTTTTGTTCAAACCAGATACGCGTGTAAGTAGCGGTACCGATGCCATGTTTAAATCTACACCTACTGAGTTTACACAGTCTTCAACTACTGAAATAAGGCTTTGGCCTAATTGGCTTTGCGATACATCGTGTTGGTATTGGCCAACACCAATTGATTTTGGCTCAATTTTAACAAGTTCAGCAAGTGGATCTTGAAGGCGGCGCGCAATAGAGACAGCCCCTCGTATAGAAACATCTAAATCTGGAAATTCATTAGCTGCAAATTCAGAAGCTGAGTAAACCGATGCGCCGGCTTCGCTAACCATAATTTTACTAAGTTTAAGTTCGCTGTTTGCTTTCATAAGCTCAGCAACCAACTTATCTGATTCGCGTGATGCAGTACCGTTACCAATCGCAATTAGCTCAACTTTATGCTGACGACAAAGTTGCTCTAACGTACGCACTGATTTATCCCAATGATTTTGTGGAGCATGAGGGAAAATAGTTTGTGTAGCTAGTAATTTACCTGTGCTATCAACAACGGCAATCTTACAGCCAGTACGAAGGCCTGGATCAAGACCTAAAGTAGTACGAGGGCCGGCAGGTGCTGCCATTAATAAATCTTTTAAGTTTTTGGCAAATACGTCGATTGCACCAGCTTCTGCTTTTTCGCGCATTGCTGCAAAAAATTCATTCTCTAGGTGCAACCCTAACTTAATTTTCCACGCCCATTGCACAACATTTAATAACCAAGGACTTGCCGCTTTATATTTAATATCTAAACGGTAATGCTCCGCAATCATGTTGGCACATAGTTGCGCTGAATTTTCAGCGCTAGGCTCTGGGTTAACATTTAACTGAAGTACACCTTCATTTCGGGCTCTAAGCATAGCAAGCGCACGGTGAGAAGGTACTTTTTTGAGAAGTTCTTGATGCTCAAAGTAATCACGGTATTTTGCACCAGCTTGCTCTTGGCCTTTAATTACGGTGCTTTCAATTGCACCGTTTTGGCTTATGTGACTTCTAAATTTAGCAAGTAATTTTGCGTCTTCAGCAAAGCGCTCCATTAAGATAAATTTAGCGCCTTCAAGTACCGCTTTTGTATCTGCAAAGCCTTTTTCAGCACTTACAAATTGCTCGGCTTGTTGCTCTGGGTCAAGGTTAGCATCTTTAAATAGTGCATCTGCAAGAGGCTCTAAACCAGCTTCAATTGCTATTTGGCCTTTAGTACGGCGCTTAGCTTTATAAGGTAGGTATAAATCTTCAAGTTCAGTTTTACTTTGTGCATTAGTTATATCGGCACTTAGCTCTGGCGTTAATTTATTTTGCGATTCGATGGTCGATAAAATAAAACTACGGCGTTCTTCTAGTTCACGTAAGTACGATAGACGTTGTTCTAAAAGGCGTAATTGGGTGTCGTCTAGGCCACCGGTAACTTCTTTTCTGTAGCGGGCAATAAAAGGAACAGTTGCGCCTTCATCAAGTAATTTTGTAGCTGCAACAACCTGTTGCTGCTGTGCGTTTAACTCACCGGCTAAACGTGCAGAGATATCGCTCATGCAAAAACCTTTTTATACAATAAAATAAGACCAGAAGCGTGTTACTGGCGCCGTTAATTGCTTGAATAATATCACAGGAGGTAGTAATAAAAAGCTCTTAAAGCAAGCTATTTCACTTGCTTTAAGATGGTTGGGAAGGGAGTAAATCAATTCAACTAAAAGAGCGCCCTAGTGAGGGTGCTCAATGTTTTCTAATACTTCACTGAAAGAGTGAGCAATAGGGCTAATATGCAGTGGAATATGTAATGTTTTAGCTATTTGGCGAGCTGAAATTAGACCACAAATTTCGCTACTTGCTGTTGTAACTAATAAAAACATTGTGCCCTGATGCTCCATCGTTTGCAGCGCATCACCAATGCATGCATAGCTTAAGCTTTGCATGCTTACACCTGTAAGACGGTTAACTGGTGTCATAATATCGCGCAAGCTTACTTCGCTTCGTTGCATATTTAAGCGCTCTGCAATAATAGTAATTTTAGAGCTTTGTAAATCGGCGCTAGAAACTAGGCCAATTAATTTTTGGTTCTCGTCGGTTACTAAAACAAAATCAGATTGTTGTGCACTAACTTGTTTAAGTGCATCTGTAATCGTTGTTGTATGTTCTGCACGAATAGGCGTTTTTTGAGTAAAGTTATTTACCATTTTTAGCGCTGGAGATGATAAATCAATCAATGGTTGGTCATCTGCAAATGTGCTTGCTATAACGCCGTGAGAAACATTCTGAGTACGCAATTCTTTAAAGTTAGACATAGTAGTCACCTTAGTAGTTATAAAATTTAATTAAGTTGTAAAATAATGAATTAAATTAAATAGCTAGGTGGTCCGCGTTGGTATGCAGTGCTAAAAGGTCTGTTTAGATTGGTACTCTTATAAAAAGAATCTACGACATTAGGAAGTGGTTGAAGCGACCTAAAGGTAATAGTATTAACGTGAGAGTCTACGTCAAAATCGAGGTTTGCTTGGTCAGGAATATCACAAGCAATAAAGTGATTAGATAGTTTAGCGTTATCAAGGTTTACGTCAGTGTTGCTGGCATGCAGCGTCAAACTTACACTCATTAAAAGTGCAAACAATACGGCATTACTAAATATGCGCTGTACTATGTTTGACATAACCACGACCTTAATTAACTGCTTTCAAATTAAACAAATCAACTTGAATAATTCAGTTATAGCTTATTGCTTTAATTTACACAATCAAAAGTTAACATGATCTGAATCAAAACTTTTTATTTCTTTTTTTGGTAATCGATACTGTTTACATACCACTGCTTTTTACCCTGAGGAGTAGGTACTTCAAAATCGTCGTCCACTTGTTTTTTTATCAGCGCCCGCGCCATAGGTGAGTCTATTGATATGTAATCTTTACGGTCGTAAATTTCATCAGGACCTACAATTCTGAATTTTTTAACTTCACCTTCTTCGTTTTCAATTTCGACCCACGCACCAAAAAACACTTTTCCATCTTGCACGGGAGAGTAATCGATGATTTTTAAATCAGGTATGCGTTTGCGTAAATAGCGTACCCGACGGTCAATTTGGCGTAGCAAACGCTTGTTATATTGATAGTCTGCGTTCTCAGAGCGATCTCCGAGGCTGGCTGCCCAGCTTACTATTTTTGTTACTTCTGGGCGTTTAACGTTCCATAGTTGGTCGTGTTCTTGTTGTAATTGTAAGTAACCTTCGCGGGTAACTAAATTTGTTTTCATGGTGAATTCTTTATTAGCTCTAATGGTGTGCACGTTATTAAATTTGTCAAAACTTGTCGAGCGTAAAATATAATAAAGTACGAGTAAGTAAGCTTTGAAATGTTCAGTAACAATCTAAGCAAGTAATTAGTTTTTGATTATTAAGTTTTTCATTTATATTAACTAGTAATTGGATATAAAAATAAGAAAGAGATCATGGGACACGAAACCACAAAAGTATTAGTTGTTGATGACGATATGCGCTTACGCAGTTTGCTTGAACGTTACTTAGTAGAGCAAGGCTTTATTGTTAGAACCGCAGGAAACTCGGAGCAAATGGATAGACTCCTAGAGCGAGAAAACTTTCACTTAATGGTTCTCGATTTAATGCTCCCGGGCGAGGATGGCTTATCGATTTGCCGCCGTCTACGCCAAAAAGAAAATGAAATTCCTATTGTTATGCTTACTGCAAAGGGCGACGAAGTAGACCGCATTATTGGCCTTGAACTTGGCGCTGACGATTACATTCCAAAACCATTTAATCCACGTGAGCTACTTGCTCGCATAAAAGCAATTTTACGTCGCCGCGCAAAAGAAGTGCCAGGCGCACCTGCTGCTGAAGAAAACTTAATCGCTTTTGGTAAATTTACGCTTAATTTGGCAACGCGCGAAATGAGTGAAGGGGATAAAACAATATCGCTTACCAGTGGTGAGTTTGCAGTGCTTAAAGCGCTTGTTTCGCATCCGCGTGAGCCACTTAGCCGCGATAAGCTAATGAACTTAGCGCGTGGGCGTGATTACAGTGCGCTTGAGCGAAGTATTGATGTGCAAGTGTCGCGACTTCGACGCATGATTGAAGTAGATGCTGCTAATCCACGTTATATTCAAACCGTTTGGGGTTTGGGGTATGTGTTTGTTCCCGACGGTGAAAAGTAATATTTATGGGCATGTTTCCGCGCAGTGCTTTTGGACAAACTGTTTTTTTAGTGGCGGCTCTGCTACTCATAAATCAAATAGTGTCTTATGTTACGGTTAGTTTTTATGTTGTAAAACCAACCATTGAGCAAGTTAACTTGATGCTTGCTAAGCAAATTAAAACGGTATTTATTGACTGGGAAGATGGCGTTGAAATAAACGACGAAGTATCTGCAAAGTTTTTTGAAATCACTGGCATTGAAGTGATGACTCAGCGAGAAGCAATGCGCCAAGGGCTTGGGCAAAGCCGCGAGTATTCTATGCTATCGCGTAGTATGACTGAGCAACTTGGTGGTTACTCTCGTGTACGTATTAGCCAAACTGATCCGTTGATTTATTGGGTTGAAGCACCGCAAGCACCAGGTTATTGGGTAAAGGTACCGCTTAAAGGCTTTAAAGAGAATAACTTAGAGTTTTTAACGTTTTACTTATCAAGTATTGGTTTTTTAAGTGTGCTGGGTGGGTGGTTGTTTGCAAGGCACCTCAATAGGCCATTAAAAGCACTGCAACAAGCTGCTGTGAAAGTGGGTAAAGGCGATTTTTCTACTAAGTTAGAAGAACAAGGCTCAACAGAGGTAATAGAAGTAACGCGTGCGTTTAACCAAATGTCGCGCGGAATTGCCGCACTCGAAAACGACCGCCGTTTACTAATGGCCGGTGTATCTCATGATTTACGTACGCCGCTTACGCGTATTCGTTTAGCCACCGAAATGATGGTTGATGAAGATGATTATCTTCGTGAAGGTATTATTTACGATATAGAAGACATGAACGGGATTATTGATCAGTTTATTGAGTATCTACGCCACCATAAGCGTGAAGAACTAAGTTGCGAAGATATAAATGCTTTAGTTGCCGAGGTTGTCAATTCTGAGCTTCAGCATCAACGTACTATAACGTTTAAAAGTAATCCAAATATAGGCAATATACCGTTAAGCTCTGTGGCTATTAAGCGTGTAATTACCAATATGATTGGTAATGCACTGCGTTATTCTGAGGGCAATATTGAAGTACTTAGCTACTTTAATTCAAACAAAAAGTATGTAGTTATCGCTGTAAACGATAGTGGTCCCGGCATTCCTGAAAACGAATTAGAGTCTGTATTTGAGCCCTTTAAACAAGGCGATGCTGCACGTGGCAGTGAAGGCAGTGGTTTAGGTCTTGCTATTATTAAACGCATTGTTGATATGCACGACGGTAAAGTAAAACTAGAAAACCGTCCAGAAGGCGGTTTAAGTGCACAAGTATATTTGCCAATAAAAGTATTAACCCCTGCATAGTAAATGCAGGGGTTTTATTATATTAAAGTGCTTTAAAACGAATAGCTGTGCCGCCACTGGTGGCCAGCTCAAGCGTTAGTTTATCGTCTGTAGTTACAATACGTTTTTCGATAGCTATATCGTACGGATTATTTTTCCACTCTGCGTTTTTACCATCTTTATAAATTTGCGCTTCGAACTTTTTGCCTTGCTCTAAAAAGTCGAGTTTTACCTCAATAGTTCGGGCTTTTTCGTCAGTAACAGCACCTAAGTACCAATCGTTTCCTGAGTATTTAGTGCTTTTACGCTCTTTACGAGCGAATACAATAAAGTCGCCCACTTCACCATCAAGAGCAATGCTTTGCTGCCAATCTGTTGGTACGTCTTGAATGAATTGAAACGCATCGGGCTTAGCTAAGTAGTTTTTAGGTAAGTCGGCAGCCATTTGAATTGGACTATACAAAACAACGTAAAGTGCGAGTTGTTTGGCGAGAGTGGTTTGTGGGCGGTTTGTATCGCCTCCTAAACCATTAAAGCTCATATCAAAAATACCTGGCGTAAAATCCATCGGCCCAGATAGCATGCGGGTAAAAGCAAGCATTGGTACATGCTCTGGTGGGTTAGGTGGCGAACCCCATGCATTGTATTCTTGTCCGCGTGCGCCTTCGCGCGCAATCCAGTTTGGATAAGTACGGCGCAGGCCTGTATCTTTAATTGGCTCGTGAGTGTTAATGCTAATTTTATGTTTAGCTGCAAGTTTTACGTTATAAAGGTATTCGTTAACCATAAACTGGCCGTCATGCCATTCGTGGCGAGCAATACCGTTTTTGTCTATACGTTTTATATTTCCGCCATCGGCTACATAACCTGTTTTTACTTGGCTTACGTTTGATTTTTCGTAAAGGGCAAAAGCATCTTCCATTTGGTCACGGTAGTTGCTTACATTGCCTGATGTTTCATGGTGGCCAATGAGTTGTACGCCTTTTTCTTTGCCGTACTGAGTAAGCGCTGCTATATCAAAGTCGTCGTACGGTTTGGTAAAGTTAAATACATCGCCATTAAAATACCAATCGCCATCCCAGCCAATATTCCAGCCTTCAACGAGTACGCCATCAAAACCATACTGCGCTGCAAAATCCATATAGTATTTTGTGGTTTGCGTAGTGGCGCCGTGTTTTTTACCGCTACCCCAAGTTTGCGTGTTTATATGCATACCCCACCAAATACCGACATATTTACCAGGTTTAACCCACGACACGTCACCGAGTTTATTAGGCTCGTTTAGATTTAGTATTATATCTGAATTAACTAAGCCAACAGCGCTGTCGGCTATTTGAATGGTGCGCCATGGTGTTTTAAAAGCACCTTGTTTTTTAACGGCGACACCATCTGACCACGGCGTTAAATCGGCAGTAAACGTACCAGAGCGACGCTGATTAAGTACCATGCCTGCGTAATCAACAAGTGCGGCTTCATGAATACTAATATGAGTACCATCACTTGTTTTAAACGTAAATGGTGTGTGGGCTAGTGGAGCTTCGTTAAGTGGGGTGGTGTTGTAAACATATTCGTAGCGGTTCCAGCCACGAGCAGGTATCCACCATGCTGTTGCATCATGGCTATTGTTTATTGCAAATTCAGTTAACTCTTTGGTTATTTCTGTATGTTCGAAGCCTACTTGTTGTGGTACTTCGTATCTAAATCCAACCCCACTATCAAATGCTTTAAATCGAATAGTGTAGGTACCTTTATTTGGCTCGTTTTTTGTAAAAGTAATGGCTACTTCGTTATATTCGTCAACAACATTTTGGCGCTCGCCCCAGGGTTGTTGCCACTGTGTATTAACGCTTTGTTGTTTAATGCTTTTAATTTTAAAGCCGTCGCTAAAGGCCGCTTGTGTTTTAAATTCAAACCCCAGTAAAGATTTGTTTATAACCGCTTTGTTTTTAAATTTTATTGCGTAGCTTGGCGTGTTGTTTTCGTCAGAGATGCTTACTGTTATTTGTGTGTTTGGCGATTTTAGCTCTACGGTTTGTCCGTAGCTATTACTAGCAAAGGCTAAAAGCATAAGTGCAGGAATTCTCATGGTGTGTCCTTAGATGAGTCGGTGGTGACATTTAAGGATAATGACTGTTGATGATTAATACGACTGCCTACATACGTATTCAATGTTTTAAAAAATAGAAAGAATTTGGTGGCTTAATCGGTCTATAATGTAAACAAATTGATAATAGCGACAAGAAAATGATAAAAAGCTTACTTTGTGTATTTTTACTAAGTGTTAGTACTGGAGTTTTTGCAGCAAATATTACAATTAAAAATGCTAATAATGACCCGTTACCTAATGCTGTTGTATGGCTAACTGCAGGAGGCCCCTCTAGCGTTATTCCTCCAGAAGCACCTTATGCGATGACCCAGCAAAATCGAGAGTTTAAGCCGCGTATTTTAGTTGTCCCACAAAATGCAAAGGTAGAGTTTCCGAATGCGGACTCAATCATGCATCATGTTTATTCATTTTCTAAAGCTAAAACGTTTGAATTAAAACTATATAAGGAGCATCCAAAAGCGCCTATTACTTTTGAACAAACGGGTGTTGTTGAGCTTGGCTGTAATATTCATGATTGGATGTTAGGCTATATTGTGGTGGTAGATAGCACTATTTTTGCAATCACTGATGAAAATGGACATGTAAATTTAAATGCCAATGCAGGCGAATACACGTTAAGTGTTTGGCATTCTGGGTTTAGCGATATTAGTAAGATTGAATCTCAAACTATTACTGTGGCTACCAACCCTATCACTTATAAAGTAAAGCAGGAAATAGCGGAGCAAATTGATTTTGCTACGGATGAATTTGATGATTATTAATAGGCTAATGAGACTGGCACTTGTAGCCGGTGCTTTATGTTTTAGTAATGTGTTGTATGCACAAGTAAAAGGCTTAATACAAATTAGAGCCGTGCAGGGTGATAATACGCTTAGTTTTCAAGAAGGCGGTATCGGACTATATCGGCACGATACTAAAAGTGATGAGCTTATTCTATCGCAAGGTATTTTAGATTTTAATGTTGATTTAGCATCTAGCTGGTCGGCTCACGGCGTGTTAAATGCGAATCAAGATCCTGACGTTGGCCTTGGTTTTACGCAAGCTTTTGTAAAGTATCAGCCACTATCTAACAGTAACTATAAATGGCACGTGCGCGTAGGGGGATTTTATCCGCTTATGTCGCTTGAAAACCCTGACATAGGCTGGACTTCTCCTTATAACTATACAAATTCAGCTATTAATAGCTGGATAGGTGAGGAAGTGCGTACCGTTGGTGCTGAAGTGACCATTAAGCGCCCAGCAAAACGTTTTAACAGCAGACATAGCTTTAGCTTTGTAGGTGCGACATTTAAAGGCAATGACCCCGCAGGTACTTTACTCGCATGGCGTGGCTTTGCATTACACGATAGACAAACAACGTTTAACGAAAGCGTGCAATTTGCGCCTGTAGCGGCATTAAACGAATACGAATTACGCTGGCAAGCTAATCAGGTTTTACCGTTTGAGGAAGTAGACGGGCGCTTTGGTTATTACGCCGGTATACATTGGGATTACTTAAAGCAGTCTCAATTTAGAATCTACTATTATGATAATAATGGTGATCCAAATACTGTTAATTATAGTTCCGGGCAATATGCTTGGAATACTCGATTTACGAGCGCCGCTTGGCTTTATAAATTTAACAGCAAGACACGTTTTATTGCTCAGGCACTCAATGGCAAAACTGAAATGGGCAGTAACGCATTAATTGATAATGCTTTTTATAGTCATTATTTAATGCTAAGCCATAAAGAAGGCAAACATCGAGTTTCAGTACGTTACGATTATTTTAAAGTTGCTGACAACGACACAACCGCGTTTGACCCTAATGCAAGCAATGGCGAAGGTTTAACAGCAACATGGCGATACCAGCTTACTAATAAACTACAAATAGGGGTTGAAGGCTCAGCCCTTAAAAGTGTTGCTAAAAATAGAGAGCCAATTGGATTTAATGAACGAATCTCGCAGCAGCAAATAATGCTAAATGCGCAATGGCGTTTTTAAAAGTATAAAAAAGGGAGCATTTAAAGCTCCCTTTTTAGTTTAATAAAATTGGTATAGATTATACCAACCTGCATAAATCTTTGATCAATTTAACGAATTAAATTGCACTATAACGTCGTTAAAAATTTTTTATTTAGAACAACTAGATACAAAAATTTTTGCCTAGTTCTAGCGTAATTTTCTTAACGTTAAATAGACCCCATATATAAGCAGATTGGTATTATTTTTTATCGAATGCGCGTTTCATGTAGTTAGGTGTAGCGAGTGCGCCATGATGAATACCGCTATTGTAGTATTCACTGTGCTTTGCTATTTGTGCCGCGCCATCTTCTCTAAAGCCGTCAAATGCTTGTGATTTACGTGCAAGTGTTACTGACCATAAACCGCTTGGGTAAATTGGTTGTGGGAATGGTAATGTTTGTAAATCGTTAAAGCCTACGCTTAGCATTGCTTCGCGCATTTCAACTAATAATGGCATGTGCATAAGTGGCGATTCACTTTGTTGCACTAAAATACCTCCTGGGCGCAGTGCATCTAAACAGCTTGTGTAAAACGCATGGTTAAATAACCCTTCACCCGGACCTACCGGATCGGTGCCATCAACAATAACCACGTCGATAGATTCGCCAGCGGCTTCGCGCATGTATTTAATACCGTCGTCAAACATAACCGTTGCACGGGCGTCGTTATTAGATTCACAAAGCTCTGGGAAGTATTTTAACGACATTTGCGTTACTACTTCGTCTATATCTATTTGCGTTACAGTTTCTACGCCTGGGTGTTTTAATACTTCGCGTAAAGTACCGCAGTCGCCGCCGCCAATAATAACGACGTTTTTAGGGTTTGGATGCGCTAAAAGTGCAGGGTGGCTGATCATCTCATGATAAAAGAAGTTTTCGCGGGTTGTTACCATAGTACACCCGTCGATGATCATTAAATTACCAAAGTCTGTGGTTTCAAACATTTCTACCTTTTGAAAAGGAGACTGTTTTTCATCTAACTTTTTATTAATACGTAATGAAAATGCGCTGCCATCGCGGTCGCTAATTTCAGTAAACCACTTACTTTGATCTAAATTTGCCATAGTTACTATTACACTTTTTAGGTTGAGTATGAAAAAGGGGCAATTCTGCCAGTGCTTGGCGTTTTGCTCAATGACATTTTAACTGATTTGACGAATAAAGTTAGTTAGGAGTGAGTGAAAGTTCAATTTTTGTTAGCCTAGTGGATAGTGACGTATTAAAATGCGCCTTTATACCTAATTGACTAAAGAAGAGTTGCCATGACCTGGGGTTTAGAAACAGCACGCGCCACTTATAACGTTGCTCATTGGAGTGATGGTTATTTTGATATTAATGCACAAGGCGAACTGGTGGCTTACCCAGATGGCGACCAAACAAAACCGGCCATTTCTTTAACGCAATTAACTGAGCAGTTTAAGCAACAAGGTTTAACGTTGCCGGTTTTAGTGCGCTTTACTGATATTTTAAAAAATCGTGTAGACACACTTACTAACGCGTTTACGCAAGCGCGAGCAAATCGTGAATATAACGGCAAATACACCTGTGTTTATCCAATTAAAGTAAATCAACAGCGCTCTGTAGTGAGTAAATTATTAGCGCATCCAAGCGGGCTTGTTGGCTTAGAAGCAGGCTCAAAGCCAGAACTTATGGCTATTTTGGGCGTGGCAAAAGAGCCAATCACTATTGTATGTAACGGCTATAAAGACAGTGAGTTTTTACGCTTAGCGTGTATTGGTCAAGCAATGGGCCACAGCGTAAAAATTGTGGTAGAAAAGCTTTCAGAACTGACCACCTTATTAGAAGAAATAGACAACCTAGGCATTGAACCGGCTATTGGTATTCGCATTCGCCTAAACTCAGTAGGCAAAGGCAAGTGGCAAAATACGGGCGGTGAAAAAGGCAAGTTTGGTTTAACAGCAGGCCAAGTACTAAGTGCTGTTGAAGTGCTTAAAAAGCATAATAAGCTGCACTTAATGCAAATGGTGCATTTTCATATTGGTTCTCAAATTGCCAACATTCGTGATATTCACCGTGCTTTACGTGAATGTGCACGCCACTTTGCTGAGCTTACGCAATTAAACGTACCGTTAAATACCGTTGATGTGGGCGGCGGCTTAGGCGTTGATTACGAGGGCTCTGGCTCGCGTAGTGCGTGTTCAATGAATTACACCGTAGAAGAGTATGCGCGTAACGTAGTGAATGCATTTGCAGAAGTGTGCGATCAGCATAACCTTACGCATCCGGCCATTATCACCGAGTCGGGGCGTGCTTTAACAGCTCACCATGCGGTATTAATTACTGATGTAATTGACGTAGAAAAAGCGCCTAATCATTTAAATCCAGAGCCACCACTTGAAAATAGCGCATTAGTGCTTGATGAAATGTGGCAGTGTTTACAGCGTTTAAACCCGCGTATGGCATTAGAGATTTATCACGACGCTATGCACTTATTTAGCGAAGCGCACGATCAGTACGTGCATGGCTTAGTAAGCATGCTAGAGTGGGCGAAAATAGAGCAGCTTTACTTTACTATTTTACATCGTGTACGGGCATCACTTAGTAATAACGCGCGCGCGCACCGTGAAGTACTCGACGATTTAAACGAAAAACTTGCAGATAAACTGTTCGTTAACTTTTCATTATTTCAGTCATTGCCTGATGTTTGGGGTATTCAGCAGTTGTTTCCAGTTATGCCAATCGAAAATTTAACTCAGCCATTGACTCAGCGCGCGATTATTCAAGATATTACCTGTGACTCTGATGGGCAAATTCGTGAGTACGTTGAAGGCGCTGGTATCGAAACCAGCCTACCAATACCTGAATATAAGCATGGCGAGCAGTACCATATTGCTATGTTTATGGTCGGCGCGTATCAAGAAATTTTAGGCGATTTACATAACCTATTTGGTGACACTGATTCGGTGCACGTAGAGCTTAACGATGAAGGTTATGTGTTAACCAATGCCATAAAAGGTGATAGCGTTAAGGATGTATTAAAGTTTGTTGACTATGATAGCGCCATTTTAGCTGACAACTTTGCGTACCAAGTTAATAAACTTGATGTATCGACGCAGTGTAAAGAAGGTTATTTAGCTGAGCTTAATGCAGGCCTTGAAGGCTATACCTATTTTGAAGATTAATTTGTAAGCAACTGAAAGCGCAGTATTAGTGGCTGCGCAATGTTTAAAGGAATGGAAGTAATGTCAGTTATTCGCAGTGTATTTAGTATTATTTTTTACACAATAAACACACTTTTTTGGTTTGTGCCTATTTTTGTTTGTGGGCTTATAAAGCTTATCCCTATTAAGCCTTTACAAAAGCTTATGAGCTGGGCAGCTAAGCAATTTGCAACTATTTGGGTTACCTTTAATAGCTTAAATCAAAAGTTATTTACGCCAACTAAACTTAATGTAACTGGCCTTGAAGACCTTAAACTAAAGGATTGGTACCTAGTAATAGCGAATCACCAAAGCTGGGTCGATATTTTAGTATTACAACGTGTGTTTAATCGAAAAATTCCATTTTTAAACTTCTTTTTGAAAAAAGAGCTTATTTACGTGCCTATTTTAGGTTTGTGTTGGTGGGCGCTTGATTTTCCGTTTATGACTCGCACGAGCAAAAGCCAATTAAAAAAGAATCCAAAGTTGCGTGGCAAAGATTTAGAAACCACGCGTAAAGCGTGTGAAAAATTTAAAGAAATGCCAGTAACCGTAGTTAACTTTGTAGAAGGCACTCGTTTTACTACGCAAAAGCATGAACGTCAAAATAGCCCGTTCCCACATTTATTAAAACCAAAAGCGGGTGGTATTGCTTTTGTAATGCAAGCAATGGGCGAGCAAATTACTAAAGTGGTTAACGTAACAATTCACTACCCTGATGGCATTCCTACTTTTATGGATTTTGCTGGTGGTAAGGTAAAAAATATCAACGTACACGTGGAAGTAAGGCCGGTAAGCGAAGAACTTATTGGTGACTACACAGGTGATTCTGAATTTAGAGTTCGCTTTCAAAGCGAGTTAAACCGCTTATGGGAAAACAAAGAGCAAACACTGCAATCGCTCGAAAAAACCATAAGTAAAAGGTAAAAATATGAGCTTACAGTTATGCTAAAAAAGTGGTTACCCAATTGGCTTAACGGCTTAATTGTAGGCTGCGTATTGTTTTCTAACATGATACTTTTTGGCTCGCTAGTATTTGTACTGGGCCTTATTAAGTTATTACTGCCTTTGCCTGTGGTTAACTCTATATTACACAGCGCTTACCGAGGTTGGTGTAACGGCAACCGTTTAGGGCTTTGGTTAGGTTGCCCTAATATTGTGGTTGATATAAGTGGCGACTTAAACTCAAAAAGTTGGTATTTACTTATTTGTAACCACGCGAGTTGGTTAGATATAACCGTACTTAGCTCATTACATGCATTGCCTGCCCCTAAGTTCTTTTTAAAAGACGGGTTAAAATACATGCCTTTTATTGGGACTGGTGCGTGGGCTATGGGTATGCCGTTTATGAAACGGGTAAGCAAAGCGCAACTAGCTAAAAACCCAAAGTTGAAAGGATTAGATGTAGAGCGCACCAAGCGTAGCTGTCGTAATTTTCGTCATCATCCTACTACCATCATTAATTTTGTTGAAGGTACACGCTATACGCCAGCCAAACATAATCTGCAACAAAGTCCTTTTAAGTATTTATTAAAGCCTAAAGCTGGCGGCATCGCTTTTGCGCTTGAAGTATTAGCCGATCAATTTGATGCCATGCTTAATACAAGTTTAGTGTATAGCGGTAAAACAGATCATGTTTGTCGTAACTTGTTAAAAGGTGAGCTAGATTCTATTTATGTTTCAATAAACGTAACGCCCATTAATGAAAGCATGCAGGGCAGCTATCAAAGCGATGACGTATTTAAAGTTAATTTTCAACATTATGTGAATGAGCTATGGGTTGCTAAAGATCAGCAGCTTGCCGACATTTATGCTCAACAAGATTTACCTGAACCACAAATCAGTAAGGAAATTGAAACACTATGACCAACACCCACCTACAGGAATTAATTGCTCCTTGGTTTGAAAAAGTACCCGACGCGGATTTTCTTAGCTCAATCACCGCAGTCTCGATAGGGATCTTTTCTTTATTAATTGTTTACTTATTTACTCGTAGGTTAATGTTACCTGGCATTCAAAAAATAGTGACGAGGCTTTCCCCTGAGCGAATTGGTGCGCTTTCGCCTATGCTTAATAAGCTAAATAAACGTATTGCAGGAATGCTTTGCTGCGTATTGTTTTTAGCTACATTTGATAGTGTATACCCAGTTAACGAAATAGCAGCAGAAATACTAAAAACGATAGGACAAGCTTTACTTATTATTTATGCCGGGTTCATTTTTAGTAGTATTGTGAGCATTGCGGGTACTATTTATAACCAGTTAGAGTTTGCACGCGAAGTACCCATTCAAGGCTTAATTCAGGTTGTTAAGCTAATAACCTTTATTGTGTGTGCAATTTTAATTGTGAGCATTTTTCTTGAGAAGTCACCTACTTATATTCTCTCTGGCTTTGGTGCTATTGCTGCCGTTACGTTATTAGTATTTAAAGACACTATTTTAGGCTTTGTAGCCAGTATTCAAATAGCAGCAAACCGTTTAGTAACCTATGGTGATTGGATTCAAGTAGAAAACTACGGCGCCGATGGCGAAGTAATTGATTTGGGTTTAAACACTGTAAAGGTACGTAACTGGGATAACACCATAACAACTATTCCAACTTATATGTTGGTAGCGGGTTCATTTAAAAACTGGCGCGGCATGCAAGAGTCGGGCGGTAGGCGTATTAAACGTTCACTTAACATAGATATGCACAGTATTTGTTTAGTGGGTGATGAGTTTAGAAAACAAATTGATGCGGCTATTCCACTGCACGACTATATTCGAGTAACGACATTACCTGCTCAGGTTTCTAATTTAGGGTTATTTCGTCGCTATGCTGAAGGCTATTTAAAACAGCACAGTAAAATTAATACGTCGCTTACGTTAATGGTACGAGAGCTACAACCACTTAATCATGGTTTGCCTATTGAGTTTTATTGCTTTAGTGAAGATAAACGCTGGATTTCGTACGAGCACTTACAAGCCGAAATAATGGATCATTTGCTTGCGGTATTACCTGTGTTTGGGCTTAGGGCGTATCAAAGTGTTAGTGGGCAGTTAAGCCCTCCTAACGAGCAACAAACAGATAAGCCAACATTTAGAGTGATGGCAAATAGTGTTGTAAAAGACCCACAGTAATAAACAAAGCTAAGAGCCACCAAATAGGTGGCTTTTTAAATTGCAGCCATGCAAATACAATTATTACTAACGCAACTTGCCAAAGACTATGCACAGCTGATGTCCAGATTGGCGAATACAGTGCAGCCGCTAAAAAACCGACTACCGCAGCATTAAGCGCCGCTATTGAGCTTGCAAAGCGTGGCTTACTTGCCAAGTTAATCCAGCTCTTTTGAAACGCGAGTATAAGTAAAAAACCAGGCATAAATATAAGCAGTGTAGCTATAAGAGCACCCACTAAAGGTTGCTCTGTAGTAAGTTGTGCGCCTAAGTAAGTAGCAATAGTAAACATAGGTCCTGGCACCGCTTGTGCACTCGCGTAAGCACTTAAAAACTGATCATCACTCAATGCTGGCACGCCAGCTTGAAGTACCGGTAGCACTACGTGTCCGCCGCCAAACACCATTGCACCTGCTTGGTAAAAAGGGGCAAACAAAGCAAACTCATGCCCTAGTGGAATAAAGCTCACACCAAGTAAGAGCGCAAATAACCCCAGTACAATCCAATTAATATTGCTTTTTGTACTGCTAACATTTTTTGTGGCTGTACCAAGTTTTAATAAAGGCCATATAGCACCTACTGTTGCAGCGGTTATTAAAATAGCGATTTGAGTGGCCATCATTGGAAATAATACCAAAGCAAGTGTACTCATTACGGCAAGTAACTTAAGCGCAGCACTTGTACAAAAGCTTTTAGCCATACTAAGTGTGGCATCAGCAACTATAACAACGGCAAATAACTTTAAGCCTGCAATAATAGCAAAGTAAACAGCGTCAAACTGATGTGCACTTACAGCAAGTAGCACCATTATTAAAAACGAAGGCAGAGTAAAGCCTACAAAGGCAGCTATACCACCCAGTACTCCAGCACGCTCAACGCCAATAGCAAAACTAACTTGGCTAGAGCCTGGTCCTGGCAGTGCTTGGCTTAAACTAATAAGTTGTGCGTAACGAGTATTGGTTAGCCAATTTAATGAGTCTACAAAGTGACGTTTAAAATAACCTAAATGCGCAGCGGGGCCACCAAAACTCATGCACCCTAGTAAAAAAAACTGTTTAAAAATAGCAATTAACATTGCGCCAATATCCTTTGTAAAATTCATTAAATTGTCACAGCGTAGTATGACATTTTTATTAAAATGGCACATTAGTTTGAGGTCTGTTTAACAATCAAGCAAGATGCGTTGCTTTTAACACTCTCTTCATAGTTTGTTCATACATGTATTTGCATACTCTTGCTAAATTCTTAATGAATAAGGTATCACCATGACTTTAACTAAATCACTTTTAAGCGTAACCGTAGTAGCTGTATTACTTTCTGGTTGTGAAATGAATAACACAGGTAAAGGAGCCGCTATAGGCGCCGCAGCCGGAGGTGTATTAGGTAAGGCTACGGGTAATCATAAAGATAAACGTATTTTTATTGGTGCAGCTATTGGTGCACTAGCGGGCGCAGCTGTTGGCGACTACATGGATAAGCAAGAAGAAGCATTTCGTGATGAATTAGCGGGCTCTGGTGTAGAAGTAGTACGAGAGGGCGATAACTTACGTTTAGTAATGCCATCAAACATTACGTTTGCGACTGCTCAATCTTATATTTCATCAGGCTTTAACGATACGTTAGATGCGATTGCTAAAGTAATGAACAAGTACGAAAAAACCTACCTTAGTGTAGAAGGTCATACCGACAGTACGGGTAAAGATAGCTTCAACATGAACCTATCGCGTGAACGCGCACAAAGTGTGAAAGACTACTTAGTGAACCAACAAATTATGGCTACACGTATTAGCACCATGGGCTATGGCGAAACACGCCCAATTGCAACTAATGATAGTGCAAATGGCCGTGCTCAAAACCGCCGGGTAGAAATTCAGATAGTGCCAAATACCGAAGGTTAGTCTTTATTAAACTGTAATTCACACAGTTTTTGATACAGCGGGTTACTTGCTAACAACTCTTGGTGAGTACCCGTTGCTATTATTTCCCCATTTTCCATTACTACAATTACATCGGCATGTTTTACCGTTGCCAGCCGATGGGCAATTATTAACGTTGTTCTGTTTTGCATTAAATGCTCAAGTGCAGCTTGTACATGGTGCTCACTTTGCGCATCCAGCGCGCTGGTGGCTTCATCAAGAAGAAGTATTTCAGGGTCTTTTAATATGGCACGTGCAAGCACAATTCGCTGCTTTTGCCCACCGGATAACCTCACACCCTGCTCACCTAAAAAGCTGTTATAACCTTGCGGTAACTGTTTGATAAATTCATCGGCATGCGCATACTTTGCTGCGGCATATACTTGCTCATCGGTTGCACTTGGGTTGCCGTAACGAATGTTATGCATTACATCGGAGCTAAATAAAATAGGGTTTTGCGCTACCATGCCCATTTTATTGCGCAGAGTATTAAGTGATAAATCTTTAATGTTTACATCTTTAAATTTAATGGCTCCGCTAGCAGGATCGTAAAAGCGCTGTAGTAATTCAAATAATGTTGTTTTACCTGCGCCAGAAGGGCCAACAATTGCCACGGTTTGGCCTTGATTTATATTTAGGCTTATTTTATTAAGCGCGCTTACGTCTGGGCGAGAAGGGTAGTTAAAGCTTATATTTTCAAGCGTAATCGCAGGGCTACTACTATCATGCAGTAAATGACTATCTTGTGGGTTTAGCGGGTTTTCTATCTCACTTTTAACAGCAAGTAACTCAAGTAATCTCGCCGCAGCGCCTGCTGCACGTTGTAGTTCGCCATATACTTCAGCAACGGTTGCCACCGACATTGCAACCATAATAGCGTAAAACACAAACGCACCTAGCTCACCCCCGCTCATGGTGCCTGCAAGTACGTCATTACCACCTACCCATAACATAGCGCTAATGGCACTAAAGGTTAAAAAAATCACCACGGCTATTAAAAATGAACGTTGCTTAATACGTTTTTTAGCCACGTTAAAGGCTTTTTCGGTCTCAAGCGCAAAGGCATGTTGCTCTTGCTCTTCATGGCTATAGCTTTGCACTACTTTAATATTTTGTATGATTTCTCCGGCATAGGTACTTATGTCGGCAATGGCATCTTGGCTAGAGCTTGCGAGTTTGCGTACCTTGCGACCAAATATCATCATGGGAACAAGTACCAGTGGTACACAGGCTACAACCACTAAAGTAAGTTTTAAATTAGTGAACAACAGCATAGCTAAGCCACCAATCAACATAAGTACACTGCGCAGCGCCATAGAAAAAGATGAACCGATAATTGATTGCAGTAATGTGGTGTCGGTGGTTAAACGCGACATAAGCTCGCCACTGCGGTTTTCTTCAAAATAGCTAGGGTGCAGCGTTACAATACGATTAAATACGGCTTTTCGAATATCGTTACTGACTCGTTCGCCAATCCACGACATTAAATAAAAACGGCTAAAGGTACCTATCGCTAACAAGCTGATTAAACCAATAAGTACTAATACGGCCTGCTGTAATTGGGCCTTTGATCCTGCAATAAAGCCATGATCAATAACAAATTTAACACCTTGCCCTAATGACAAGTTAACGCCTGCGGTAACTAATAACGCAGCTAGGGCGGCTACTACCATCCATTTGTACGGTTTAATAAACGCAAAAACAGGTAATAAACTGCTAAACGCAGCTTTTTCGGATGCAGAGGTGTTTTTTGACATAGTGGATTCTTTTTAAAGGTTAAGGTATAGATATGGCACTAAGATAATAAAAATCAATACTCTTAAATATTAGCATCAATAAGGAAACGTTATGACTACTGCAACCGTAAGTGGAGAATTTAATGTAAATCTAGCGCCAATAGAAGGCTACGCAAGCGGCCAAAATGGTATTAACTTAGGGCGTATGTCGATAGATAAAACATTTAGTGGTGTGCTTAATGCTACCAGCCAGGGCGAAATGCTAAGCGCCATGACACCAACCCAAGGCAGCGCCGGTTATGTTGCCATAGAGCAAGTGATAGGTGAGCTTGACGGCAAAAAAGGCAGTTTTGTACTGCAGCATTTTGGCACGATGGATAAAGGGCAAGACAGCCTAATTTTAAATGTAATACCCGATTCAGGCACTAATGAGCTAGAAGGGTTAACTGGCAGTATGAAAATACGTATTGAGCAAGGAATTCACTACTACGATTTTGAATACACTTTATAAAGTACACAAGGACTAAAATGCAAAAAGTAATCGAATTTAGAAAGACCCGTTTTTTGGGTGGCGTAGATATAGTCGCACTGAATGATCGCATACAGGAATTAAACCAAGATGGTTGGAAAGTAATAAACGCAGTGCCATTAAGTGGCTTTTATGGGCAAGTGCACGGTTATACATTATTTATTGAAACTGACGAGCTTTAGATGACACTTTCAGTATGGTTAAGCCTAGCGGCTATCTGCATGATGGGTGCAATGTCACCAGGGCCAAGTTTAGCGGTGGTTTTAAAGCACTCACTTAATGGCAGTATGAAAAACGGTATGCTTGCCGCGCTCAGTCATGGTATTGGCGTTGGCTTGTATGCCGGTGCATCGTTATTGGGGTTAGGCGCTTTAATGACGCAGTTTCCAACTGTTTATCAAATACTAGTTTACTTAGGTGCGGCCTATTTGACGTATTTAGGTATAAAAATATTGCTAGCAAAACCAAGTAATAACGAACTTGAAGTACAAAAAAGTGAGGTAAGTGAAGCTAAAGCATTACAAGATGGTTTTGCCATTGCGTTTTTAAACCCCAAGCTCGCTATTTTCTTTTTAGCCTTGTTCTCACAGTTTATAGACCCTCAGGCACTTACTTTAAGTGTGGGCATAATTATGTGTTTAACGGTGTTTGTCATTGATACCGGCTGGTATTTGCTGGTGGCATTATTGACCGAGGTTTCTAAAACCCGCTTTGGCTTTACTAAGCAAAACCCATGGCTTGATAAAATACTGGGTGTTGTGTTTATTGCTCTTGCTATAAAAGTTGTTATTAGCTTGTAAGATTGAGTAGAGATTATTGAAGCTTGCAGAGTGTATTTTTAGTTATATAGATAAAGGATTAAAACAATGACAAAACATATTTTAAAAAGTGCATCTTTCGACCCGAAGGTTCAGCAATACTGGATGCTAATGGCCGCTTTTTTTAGTGTACTAGCGCTGGTGACTATTCCGTTGTTACCCATTGTCTTGGCGATTGTATGGCTAGTGGGCGGGCGAATACTCGCAGCTATGTCTGCTGACTTATTACCACAAAAATTGGTAGTTAAACGTGGCATATTATTTAAAGAAGAAAAATCTATTCCGCTTGAAAAAATAACCGATGTAGGTTTAAGCCAAGGCCCACTAATGCGACTGTTTGGGTTGTACCGTTTAAGTTTTGAAACAGCTGGGCAGTCAGGAAATGGCGCTTTAGTATCTTTGCTTGGTGTAGTTAATGCGAGTGAGTTTAGAGAGGCGATACTTGAGCAAAAAGATGTATTGGCTAATCAAGGTCAAACGTCGCAGCAGGCAACAGAGCAAAGTGAGAAAGAGCTACTGAGAGCACTTACTTATAGTGTTAAAAATATTGAGCAGATGCTACTAGTTTTACTTGATGAAAGGCAGCAAAAATAGTTTAGCCTTAAATGTAACGAATGCTCTGCTAAGAAGGATGCTTTTATGAATAAGGGTGTCGAAAATATATTTAATAATTATCCTGAGTTAATTAAAAGTAAGCTCATAAAATTACGAGAGTTAATTTATATCGTAGCACAAGAGCAAAACTTAGGAGCCGTTGAAGAGTCACTAAAGTGGGGAGAGCCAAGTTATAGCGTAATAAATGGCAGTCCCATTCGCATAGGCTTTAAGGGCTCATCGTGTTATTTGTTTTTTCATTGCCAATCAAAGCTAGTAAGCACATTTAGAGAATTGTACTCTCATAATCTTACCTTTGAAGGAAATAGAGCAATAGTGTTAAATAGTGAAAAGCCATTACCAGAACACCCACTTAAAGCGTGTATTAAATTAGCACTGACTTATCACAGCGTTAAACGCCTACCTTTGTTAGGTGCATAACTGCATGCACTTAAGTAGATGCTTAAAACACACTACATATTTGGTTTGCATCACAGGTAATAACGGTCACGTTTTCATAACCCACACGCGTTAATGCTTCTGCTCCCAACGTTGCGCGAGCACCACTTGCGCAGTGCACGTAAATTGGACGTGCTGCGTCTTTTTCTATTTCCATTAGTTTCATTTCGAGTAACCCACGCGGAATATTTATTGCTCCAACAGCTGCTTTTGTTGCATGCTCTGCAGGTTCTCGCACATCAATAAGTAAACCTTTATTTTGTTCAAGCTCGAGTTTCGCTTGCGCTGCGTCAATACGGCGTTGGTTAGGTGTGATAATTTTAAGTAAATCAGGGATTGATGTAAGCATGCTTTTTTATTCCTTAAGGTTACGTTTGCGTAATAGTGTGATCATCAGATACCAGCAACTAATAGCAGTTGAATTAAGTTTATTGTAGTAAAAACAGTAAGCCATATTCATCTAGGATCAAAATATTGCAGCAACACAAATACGGTAATTATGAGTTCCGCAATTAAAAAATGAGCTATTGAGCTTTATTTAGTGTTTTATTTACTATATTCGTTTTTTCTATATTAGTAAATTCTAATGTTAGACATTAACAATGTATATATTTATACTCCAATCACTTTTTATAATAAGAGCATGTTATGGACATCGACTTTATTGCAATGGCTGGGAATGTGGCGCAGGCAGAGCAGTTATTAAAAATTTTAGCGAATAAAAATCGTTTAATGATTTTATGCTCTTTGCAAGATAAAGAAATGAGCGTATCGCAACTAAATGAAGCCGTACCTTTAGCACAATCGGCACTTTCTCAGCATTTAGCTGCACTACGAAAAGCGAATGTTGTTGCCACTCGCCGTGAAAGCCAAACTATTTATTATCGTGTAATTGACGATAACGCAGTGCAATTACTTAGCACGCTATATAGCTTATTTTGTAAAGACTAACGCTTTTAGTTGCGTCAGTAGCGCAGTGAAAGCACAAAAGAATAACCTCAGCTCTATTACTTTTGTGCTATTAATTTTTAAAATGTTTGTACGTAAATAGAGCTCGTACGAAAACAGCTACTATGCTTAGACCAAACTATAGATATGTAGCAGCATGTTATCGCAAGATTTAACTCAAGCGAAAATTTGCGGTTGAATACCAACTCAAATAAACGTAGCTATTTCATCAATAGATTTTTTATCCAGTGCATGCGCGGGTATTGTGGCATCGTCACTAGGGTAGCCTGCAATAAGTAGCATATACGGGCGCTCGTTATCTTTATCGCGACCACATATGTCGGTTAAAAAACTCATTGGTTTTGGAGTATGAGTAAGGGTTGCCAAACCAGCACGATGCAAAGCCTGAATTAAAAAGCCGGTAGCTAAGCCAACAGACTCATGCACATAATAATTCGTATTTTTATCATCGGTGCTTACGCCCCCCTTTTTTTGACTAAATACAGCTATAAGCCAAGGCGCATGTTCTAAGTAAGGTTTATTGGCGTCGGTACCTAACGGTTTTAGCGCATCTAACCATTCTTCACCTGCTCTGCCTTCGTAAAAAGAACGCTCTAGTTTTTCTGCGGCTTCTCTTATTTGTTTTTTTACATCGCTACTGTTTATAGCCACAAAATGCCAAGGCTGATGATTCGCTCCACTAGGTGCTGTGCCAGCTGCTTTTATACATGCTTCAATAATATTTTTTGGTACAGGGCGATCGCTAAAGCTGCGAATGCTATGGCGGCGTTGGCTAGTGGTTAAAAACTCGTTAGCGCGATTTAGCATTTCGTCGTGTGGGTATTCTATAAAGTCGTTTAATGGCTGGCTTTGGTGATCTTGCATGGCTTTTCGCTTCTTATAAAAGTATATGTGGTTTTTATACCGAGTGAATACAGTGCAGGCAAGTGTTATGAGTTTAAATTATGTTTATTTGTTGTTACAAATTTAACCAGCAAGTAACTTATGTTCCTATTTTTCTTGTGGTATAAAACATTATAAAAATAATTACTCATATTCAAGGAAGTAAAAATGCTATCAATAACAGGGTTATCTAAAACCTACGATAACGGCGTACATGCACTACAAGGTGTTGATTTATCTATAGGTAAAGGGATGTTTGGATTACTTGGGCCAAATGGCGCAGGTAAATCATCGCTAATGCGTACCATTGCAACACTGCAGTCGGCTGATTCAGGTTCAATTACTTTTGATGGTATTGATGTTTTTAAAGACCCACAGGCACTGCGCCAACGTTTAGGTTACCTCCCGCAAGATTTTGGTGTGTATCCACGTGTTAGTGCTTACGATTTGCTGGATCATATGGCTGTTTTAAAGGGGATTCATAATAAAGCCGAGCGTAAAGAGTCGGTTGAAGGATTACTTGCGCACACTAATTTATATCAACATCGCTCTAAAGCCGTAAGTGGCTTTTCGGGCGGTATGCGTCAGCGTTTTGGTATTGCTCAAGCGTTATTAGGCGACCCTGATTTACTAATCGTTGATGAACCAACAGCAGGGTTAGATCCTGAAGAGCGTAATCGTTTCCATAACCTGTTAGTAAGCTTAGGTGAGCAAAAAGTCGTTATATTATCGACTCACATTGTTGAAGATGTAGCAGAGCTTTGCCCAAACATGGCCGTACTGGCCGGCGGCAAAATACTATTAGAGGGCAACCCAATTGTCCTTACCGATAAACTCCAAGGGCAAATCTGGCGCAAAGCCATGAGCCAAGAAGAAGCGCAAGAGCTGGAACCACAATTACCGGTTATTTCTAAGCGCCTATTTGCAGGGAAAACAATTTTACATGTAATAGCAGAGCAAGCCCCACAAGGGTTTGAAGCAAGTAATGCAAACCTAGAAGATGTGTATTTTTCTACTCTGCTTAATCATCGTAACAGCCAAGTAGCATAAGGAGGCGTTATGTTTTTTAATATGCTCGCGTTTGAGCTGCGCTACTTTGTGCGCCAGCCTTCGTTTTATGTGACGTCGTTAATCTTCTTTTTTATGGCGTTTTTTATAAGCTCCAGTAGTAAGTTTCCGCTAGGTGGGGCGAATGTTCATATGAACTCGCCTTTCTCTATTATGCTTTTAACCGTTACATTTTGTACACTCGCTATGTTTTTAGTGGTTAATTTTGTTGCCAGCTCCGCTATTCGCAACAGTGAAAGCAAAATGGATGAGCTGGTATTTAGTAAGCCCGTTGACCCTCTTGTTTATCAATCAGGACGTTTTTTTGGTGCTTACTTGGTTGTGCTAGTTGTTTTTTTAACTGTGCCATTAGGCGTGTTTTTGGGATCTCAATTTGGCTTGTTGGTTGGCTGGCTTGATAGTGAGCTAGTAGGCCCTAATAAGTTTATATATTACGCAGCGCCTTTTTTATATTTAGCAATACCCAGCTTACTGGTACTCAGTGCTATTTTTAATAGTGTGGCGGTCTATTTTAAAACCATGATGGCGGTATATGTAACGGCCGTAGTGATTTATATAACCTACCAATTGGCGAGTATCTATTTTGATGATTTAGCGTTTAGGAATATTGTTGTTTACGCAGATCCATTCGGCCTCGGTTCGTTAATTGACTTAACCCGTTACTGGACTGTAAGTGATAAAAATACCGAAGTGTTAACGCTCTCGGGCGATTTTTTAATTAACCGTATTTTATGGGTAGCAATAAGTTTAGCGATGTTTTTTGGCCTCGGAAAGTTAGGTAATCGCGTAGTAAGTAAAAAACAGAAAAAGCAATTTGCTGTCTCAACGTTTGTAAAAAATAAACAAGCAGCACTTATTAGCAGCGCTAAAAATTACAAGTCAAAAGGGGTAAATACGCAATCGCAATTAGTAATGCGCAGCTTATTTGAACTTAAGCAGGTTATATTAAGTGCCCCTTTTATGATTTTAGCGGGTGTCAGTATTACTATGTTACTCGCACCACTCTTTGCGCCTATTGGCGCGTATGGCACAACAGATTGGCCGCTTACACAAAACATGGTGGGCATTATTCAAAACTCCTCCGCTTTGTTTATGTTTATCATTATTGCTTATTACAGCGCAGAGCTGGTTTGGCGAGAACGCCACAGTGGTATGGGTGATATTGTTGACAGTTTCCCGGTGCATAACAGTGTGTTTTGGGTATCTAAAATTATTGCGTTAATCACTGCAGTTTGTGGTCTTTATTTAGTAGGCATGATGTTTACCATTGCAGTACAACTGTTTAAGGGGCAATTTAACCTAGAGCTTGGCCAGTACTTATTTAGGTTGGGTTACCTTACATTACTGCCTTTTATTATGATGGCTATATTGGCGTTCTTTTTACAAATAATTAGCCCTAATAAATACATAGGTATGGGTTTATTTATTTTGTATTACATTGCTCAAATGGTAATGGGTGCTTACGGGTTTGAGCATCATATGTATCATTTTTCGCAAAGCAGTAGCGTACCGTATTCAGATATAAACGGTTATGGACATTTTTTACAAGGCGCGCATTGGTATACCCTATATTGGGGGGCATTGAGTGTGTTTTTAGCTATTGTAGGGTTTGCTTTATGGCATCGCGGCCCGTCGCAAACATTGCGTACTCGTTTATCTTTAGTACGTTACAACATGTCTTTAAAAGGCCAGATTGCAGCCGTTATAAGTTTATTGGTATTTGTGGGCGCGGGTTATAACATTTATTACAACACCCGTGTAATCAACGAGTTTGTAACAAGTGATGATAGCGAAGCGCTACAAGTAAGGTATGAGCAAGAGTTTTCACAATACAAAGACTTGCCACTGCCTATAATAACTGATGTTGATTTAAACATTGATATTTATCCTAAAAAGCGTGCTTTAAATGCCGTGGCCAAAATTAAGTTTACCAATACCGCAAACGAGCCAATAACCCGTGTGTTAATCAACGAGCCTAGCCAATCTAAAAGCTGGGATGTAAAAATGGCGGGCGGAAAAATAGTAGAACGTTTAACCGATTTTGGCATGGTATGGTTTGAGTTTGAACAACCGCTAATGCCTAATGAAGTACGCGAAGGTGAGCTTTTAGTTTCTCGTGAACACGACGGTTTTGTTGATAGAAGATCTGATACTCAACTCGTGCACAACGGGACATTTGTAAATAATGGAGAATTATTACCAAATTTTGGTTATCAAAAGTATTTTCAAATTGCCGATAAGTATGAGCGCCGCAAGCACGATTTACCTGAACTTGAGCGCGCACATAAACTAGAAGACAGCCGCTATTATACGCAAAATGAGTTTGGGCCTGCTAATGGCTTTATAAACTATAAGGCAACGGTAACCACCGATGAGTCACAATTTGCTATTACACCAGGTTACTTAAAAAGTGAGAGTGTAAAAGACGGGCGCCGTACTTTTGTTTATGAAATGGATGCTCCAATTATAAACTTTTACTCTGTGCTTTCGGCAGAGCTTGAAAGTAAAAAAGTTGAGCATAACGGTGTAAATATTGAGGTGTACTACCACAAAGATCATGCATGGAATGTTGACCGCATGATTGAGTCAGTTCAAGACTCAATAGATTACTACACGCAAGCCTTTGGCCCGTATCAGCATAAGCAGTTACGTATTATTGAGTTTCCTAAGTATCGCTCGTTTGCGCAAAGTTTTGCTAATACGGTGCCTTACTCTGAAAGTATTGGTTTTATTACAGACTTAAGAGATGAGAGTAAAGTTGACTACCCTTACTATGTAACCGCACATGAAGTTGCACACCAATGGTGGGGGCATCAAGTATCGGGGGCTAATGTAGAGGGCAGTGCCGTTATTTCTGAATCGCTCTCCCAATACAGCGCACTTATGGTGCTAAAAAAACGCTTTGGCGCCGAGAAACTTCGTAAATTTTTAAAGTACGAGTTAGATAGATACTTAATGGGCCGTACTGGCGAAGCCTTTGAAGAAATGCCGCTGTATAAAACGCAGTCTCAACAATATCTTCATTACAATAAAGGCTCAGTTGCGATGATGGCTTTGTATGACCGATTAGGTGAAGAGCGCTTAAATGCCGCACTTAAAGCATTTTTGAATGAGTTTAAATACCAATCAACACCATACCCAACTACGCTTGATTTACTTAGCTATTTAAAACAAGACGCAACGCAAGCAGAGCAAAGTTTTATTGACGATCAGTTTAAATATATCACCTTGTATGAGTTTGAGATGAAAGATGTGTCAGTTACAGATAGCGCTGATAGCGAAGGCTTTTATACCGTAACTCTTAATGTAGAAGCCGTTAAGCAGCATGCCGATGGACAAGGTGAAGAAACCGAGCAGCCGCTCGATGAGCTAATTGATATTGCATTATTTAGCGACGACCCTGAAAACTTACTCGCTGAAGACTTTGTTATTTACTCGAAAAAGCATCAAATAGTATCTGGTACCAATACTATTGAGCTAAAAGTAAAAGAAAAACCATTATTTGCGGGGGTTGATCCTTACATTAAGCTGGTCGACAAAGATAGTAAAAACAACTTAGCTAAGTTTTAAAGTCTATTTATTTACTAAGCACTTAAACTGACTACTTTAAAGGCCGCATTTATGCGGCCTTTATGTGTAATAAACTGTATAAAACTTCATAGCGTTTCTACATATTCCCCACAGCTTTTTACGCTAATATTTTATGTTCTCTTATAAAGTTACCTTACTGGTATTTAGTTTATAAGGAAGAGTATGAAACCATTAATTATAGGGGCGATAGCATTAAGCCTCAGTGCTTGTTCTGCGGTAACCATACAGCCACAAGCTATCGCAAAAATTACAAGTAAAGCGACCTACGAGGATAGCCGCCCATTTTATTTATGGGGATTAGTGGGTGAGCAGCGGGTAGATGTAAAACAAGTTTGCTTAGATACACCGGTTATTCAAATGCAGTCACAACAAACGTTTAGTGATGGAGCGCTGAGTTTAATTACGCTTGGAATATACTCGCCCCATACCATTAAAGTGTGGTGCCAAGAGCAAGTACTAGGGGAGACATTATGAGCATCAAGTTATTTGCAGCCGGTTGCACACTAATTATTTTAACGGGGTGTACAAATATTTACTTTGATAACGGTATGCAGAGCAAAGTAAGCAATAAAGCACTAAAAAGCTCACGGTGGCATCATAATTTTGCACTTGCGTTGTACGAGGGATCAGAGCCGTTAGATTTAACAACACATTGCCCACAAGGGGAGTGGCAAAGCGTTCATACGTATAAATCGTTTACTAATGGTTTAGCTGAGGTGGTTGTGAATCAAATCGGCCCAGCTTGGTACCCTAAAACAGTAGAAGTACAATGTAATAAGGTACCATTTAAAGCTGAGTAATTATTATCACTATCACTCGTAACGTAGTGCATCTATAGGGTTTAGTCTTGCTGCTTTAATTGCGGGGGCTAAACCAAATATAATTCCAATCATTGATGTAAATCCGAACGATAGTATTACAGCCCATGCTGGTATATATGCATCAGGCATACTCGGGACTAAGAATGAAATTAGCCCTGCGGCGCCATACCCTATAATGAGTCCTATTAAGCCACCAAAGAGTGAAAGCACAACGGCTTCAACTAAAAACTGCAGCATAATAAAGCCAGGCGTTGCGCCTAGTGCTTTTAATGTACCAATAACGCGTGTGCGTTCAGTTACCGACACGAGCATTATATTCATAACACCAATACCGCCAACGAGTAAGCTAATGCCAACAATACCTGCAGTAATAGCGGTAGCACTGCTGGTAAATTTATCTATTTGGGCACGAGATTTTTCAGCGGTTTCAAATTCAAAGTCGTTTTCATCCTTCTCTTTTAGTTTATGTAGTTGGCGTAATACACGGGTTATTTTTGCAAGCACTTGTTCTTCGTTAGTACCTTCATTTAACCTAAACATAATTTGCACATTAGTTTGTGTACTTCCGCCTTCTAAAGCACTCATAGTACTAATTGGAATATTAATGTAATCGTCTTGGTCAAAGCCAAATAAGCTACCTTGTTTTTCAGCAACACCAATAATCCTAAACCATTCACCACCTAGTTTTATATATTCACCTACTGGGTTTTCAGGAAGGTTTAGCTTTTCTATGATTGAAGGGCCGATAAATGCGACTCTTCTACGTTTATCATCATCTTCGGCACGAATAAAGCGGCCAAGTTCAGGGTAAGTACGATACGCTTTTTGATAGTCTTGCTCAGTACCTATTACACGCGATGAATGGCTTTTATTTCCATACTCAGCCCCTCCCGAAAAACGCCAGGTAAACATTAGGGCAGTTAGCGTTTCAGCTTCTTTTATACGCGACTTTAAAGCTAAAAAATCGTCGTAGGTAAGCTTGGCATTTTTACCAACCATTTCGAGTTCAATACTGGTGTAAGGCTTTATTGTTGTTACATCTGGCGACATATCAGCAAATTGATCATTTATTTGCTTTGTAAAACCCTGCATTACTGCAACTACAGTAACTACGGCGGCAACACCAATAATAATGCCCAAACAGGTCAGTGCGCTGCGCATTGCATTAGCTTTAATAGCTGAAAAAGCGGCTTTAGTGCCTTCCATTATCGCAAGAGCTGATTTAAACATGCTGCTTGATTCCTTCATCTTTAGTTACATCACTTACCACTTTACCGTCGACTAAACGAATTACGCGTTGGCAATGATCGGCAATTTCTTGCTCATGTGTTACTAAAATAATAGTGTGACCTTCGTTATGCAGCTCATCAAACAAATCCATAATTTCGCGGGTCGTTTTACTATCAAGATTACCTGTGGGTTCATCTCCTAATAATATATGTGGTTTTGTGACTAAAGCGCGGGCAATAGCAACCCGTTGACGTTGCCCGCCCGATAGCTGGCTAGATAAATGATTAACTTTATCACCGAGACCTACCCGTTTTAGTGCTTCTAGGGCTTGTTGCTTGCGCTGTTTGCTAGGGATAAAGCGATACACTAAAGGCTGCATTACATTTTCTAGTGCGGTTGCACGTGGTATTAAATTAAAGCTTTGAAATATAAACCCAACGCTTTCATTACGCTGATGAGCAAGCTCTGTCTCGGTCATACTTTTTACTAGTTTGTCTTTTAAGTAGTATTCGCCACTGCTGGGTGTATCTAAACAGCCTAATAAGTTCATTAAGGTCGACTTGCCTGAACCAGAAGGTCCTATAATCGCCACGTATTCGTTTTGCATTATATGTACGTTTACATCATCAAGTGCCTTAAATACCTCTGAGCCCATTTTGTATTGTTTATTAATATGCTCTAGCTTGATTACCGCAGACATTAGGCTTCTTCCTTGTCTGCATCTGATTTAAGTTTTACCACATCACCTTCAGTCAAAAGACTTACTGGGCGCGCAGGGCCAATAACTATTTTGTCGCCCTCATTTAAGCCTTCAGTAATTGCTTGCTCTATATCAGATGATATTCCAACAGTTATGGCAATTTTGCTAACTGTATTATCGCTATTTAGTCGCCATACAAATGTTTTATCGTCTTCTTTTTGGATTGCTTCTATTGGAAGTTTTAAACCGTTTTCGGCAATGCTTGTTGCGATCTCTGCTCTACAACTCATTCCTGCATATAGCTGGCGCTCAGTAGTATCGAGTAATACTTTTACTTTAAACGATAAACCTTGAGAGCCGGCTTGGTTTTTAGCTGAAGTACCAATATTGATTACTGTGCCGCTAAATGGTTTATTAGGGTATGCGGCCGCATAAATATTCGCTTTTTGGTTAAGCTTAATACTCGCAATGTCGGTTTCATCCACACGTAGCTCGGCTAAGATAGCGCTAGGATCGGCTACTAGCATTAAATCAGAGCCAATAATATTAGTAGTACCAGCTATAACGGTTTCACCTTCTTTAATATTTACAGATGCAAGCAAGCCACTCATTGGAGCTCTAAATACACTTTTACTTAAGCGATCTTGCGCAATTTGTAGTGACGCTTGTGCTTGGTTGTACGACTCTATTCGTGACTCAATATCGATTTTAGCTAGATCGCGTGCGCTTTCAATGTTCTCATAGCTTTCTTGATTACCTAAACCTACATCGTATAAGTCTTTTTGTCTTTTAAGTTGTCGCTCTAGATTGGTCAGGCGTGTTCTACTATGTTTAATTTCAATCTCTGTGGCGCGAAGGATTGCTTTACTGCGGGTAACTTCTGATTCAAAAGCAGTTGTATCAAGGCGCATTAACATATCGCCTTGTTTAACTCCTTGGCCTTCTTGAACAAATATTTTATCCACTCGGCCTGTCACTTCAGAGCGTAATTGCACTTGTGTATTAAAAACTAAATTACCTGAAGCCATTATTGAGTCAGCAATGTCGCCAAGCTCTACTTGAGCAATATTTACTTCGGCTTGTTTTTCATCGCCAGAAATTTGCTTTGACACAATTAGGGCTATAAATGCGCCTACAGCGAGTGTGATGATTATTGCTTTTTTCATTTTATCTATCCGTGAATTAAGTAATGTGGAGCTAGTATCTACCTCCACTTAAGAGTTAACTTGCTGCAATGATTGCCCAAATACCAAAAATAATAATTGAAGGAAGAGCAGAGAATAGGAGTGCTTTGTTAGTTGAAAAATTAGTCCAGCATTTTAAGCCGATCATTCCCAGCGCAATGCTCCAAAAGCTAAACAAGTTTATTGATTCTAATAAGCTATAAAAAGGATGGCCAATTTCAAGTCCTATTATTAATTGGTTAATAGATGCATAGCTAAATACGGCTTGTTGAGATATTTGATCTGTACTTGCACTTAGTACAAGAGCAATTGTTCCTAGGCTTGAAATAACAACTGGCATCATTGTCCAGGTAGAGAATCCATACCAAGCTCCGTAGCTATGTTCTGATTCAGGATCCTGTTTAGCCACAAGCATATAATAAAGTGCCATTAATGCATTCATGATAGCCAGCGCAATTACGCCGCCAAACAAACCAAACCATATTTGGCCTTCTGCATTTTGCTCTATACTTTGGCGAATCATTTTTTGCTCGCCAATCGTCGCATCAATAGTTGATGCTGCTACTTGCTCATTAATCAAAAACTGCATATCAACAGTGGAATAAAAAATATAAATACTCGCCATTGAAACTAAAGACATGACTATAAAAGCAAGCCATGACCAACCTCTGGCGTGTTCAACACCATTGAAAGCTTTACTAGGACTTATATAAATATCGAGTAGGGCGCTAAACGCGTTAGGTGATTTCATTATTATTCCTTTATACCTATTTTATGGCTAGGCAGTTATAAATGCCCAGTGACTAGGTAATAGAATAAAGGAAAATGTATGTATTGTTTTCATTCAATTGTAACGGTTTGTTAACAGGTGTGAAGGGGCTTGTTCAAAAACAAGAAAAGGGCCAAAAGGCCCTTCGTGTTGCAGCAAGTAACACATTCTTTCTTATAAATTAAAGTCTACAGAATAAGCAACGTAAGCTTTAATATCTGAATCATCCATATCTGTATCAGACAAACCAAAAGTAAAACCGTCTTTCGAAATTGATACACCGTAATCTAAGATATTGTCATCACCAATAAAGTCACCAGAGTAATGGCCCAAGTGAAGTGCCATTTCAGTGCCGTTACTGCCAACAGCAAAACCGTAATCAGCTGTCAGGTAAAGTGAATCACCAAAGTCTGTACCGTCACCACTTGCAGCTGATGTTGCTAGTACAGAAGCACCAAAGGTAAAGCCTTCAACACTAATGCTACCGTAAATTTCAGAGAAATCTGCGTCTGCTTCAGAGGCTGCGTCTGGGTAAGCGTAATAAATATAACCAACATCGTAGCTAACACTTTCGTTAATGTTGCCACCAAAGCCTGCATATAAGTCAAGCTCATAAGTCATTTCATCTGCCCACGATGCATTTGAAGCCCAAGTACCTGCATAAAAGCCCGATTCATTAGCGTAATCAATACCGCCTGAAATAGCTGCATCGCCCCCAGTTTGCTCTTGACCACGCCATAAGTAGTTTGATGTTGCCGCTGCGTTTGCTGTTACTTCAGCATGTACGGCTGTTGACGTTAAAGATGTTGCGCCCATTAATGCTATAGCACTGATAGCGATTGTTTTTTTTAGTTTTAGCATGTCCATTTCCCGTTATATGATTTTTGCTCGCCAAGGTTTTTATTATGTAATCGGAACCTTTAGGCTGACGGCTTTTTATTGTTTAACTAACGGGATAATTGCACTGTATGTGCCAGCTTCATTATTTTTTATTAAAAATTATTTTTTATTTATTAAAAACATGAGCTTGAATTTTATGAATAGGATGGGGGTATAATATGAAGGAAGATGTTGCGCACATTGCTGGTGCATAAATTAACCTAGCCGCACCATAAAAGTACGGCTAAATTAGAAGATTTTAACCGAATATAGTGCGCATAAGGCTAATTGTTTCGTTTACGCTGCGACCTTTTTGTACTTCACTCACAATTGAATCACGTTTACTGCGAATATGCTCAGGAATATCGTCAGCAGCAAGTGCACGGTCTACTAATATTTCTGCAGACTCTTTACCTCTACGCTGAGTTTTACCTGTAGTAGTTGTAGTACGTTTAGGCTTGGTTAGCAGTTTAATGTAGTTAGAGTTATCTGGTGTTTTAGCATCAGCGTAGTGAAAGAAACATGGAATTAATGCTTTAATAGCAACCAATTGTTCTTCTAACTCATTACTAGGTTTAGCCATTTTGTACCATGACATAGCTTGAATACCTTTTACGATATCTTGCCAGTAACGCTCAAAATCACTATTTTTAAGTTTAGAAACACCAAGGGCACCACATAATGCATCTAATCGATTATTTGTAATCGGAGTAAATAAATCAGGGCGACGCATTGCAAGCAGTCGTGTTGCAGGCGCAAGTGTTGGTTTTTCGTTGTTGTCGGTGAATATTTTTGAATAAGCAGCAACAAATTGTTGATATTCGTATTGAGTAATATCACCTTCAAGTGGAATATTCACTAGTGCATCGTCAAAAGCACCTGGTAAATCACCAAGCATTTGATGGAAGCTCTTTGCACTTTTTGTAGATGCAAACCATTCAACGTCAAAGTTGTATGTGCTTGGATCAAGTGATGCCATGTGCTTACCGCTAAACGCAAGTAAGTCTTCAGGAATCATATCTTTAAGAGACTGTTCACGAATGCTTTTGATGTAGTCTACCAAACGAAGCTGTTCATCAAGTGCAATAACATCTTTGTGTTGTTCTACAAATACACTTACAACAGGCCACGGAGCAATACGTAAAGTTTTAACCTGTAAAAAGCTGATAGCTGAAATAAGCTGATCGTGTAGCTTCTTAAGTACTGGTAACTGCTGTGGCTCTAGTAAATCGTAGTTCATACGATCTCTGCTTGCACTTAGCAATTCGTAACACCAAGGTAAAAAATCATCAGGGTGGTTTTCTACTTTCACGGCCATAAGGTTAAGGCTTAACTCTGAAGATTGCTTCAGAATGTTCTGATAGATTTGATTTTCTTGTTCGCCTAGCGTCATTTTTGACGGTGAAATTAGCAGTTTTTTCATGCCTTGTAGAATCTCCGGTTTAGATATATATTTTTTTGCTGGTCTATTTTAGCGCAATTACGCTAATAACAACAGCGCTGTCCTCCATACGTTGCAATTGAAGTGACTAAATCAGTATTTTTGCTAATAAAATGAGACTAATGCTTTAACATGTATCAATCATTTTCATCCAGTACAAAGAGACCTTCGACTGAGGTATTAAAATGCTTTGCTATTTTTAGAGCAATTATTACCGACGGCGTAAACCGGTTTGTTTCTACGGTACTTATTGTTTTGCGCGACACGTTAATAGCATCAGCAAGTTCTTGCTGTGAAAGCCTGGCTTCTTTTCGATACTTTGCTATGTTATTTTGCATTTCCTCTCCTAATCACGATTTTGCCAAAGCAATGAAGCGCCATATACCAAGAGCATGATACCTAGGTAGAATATTGCCATAGTTGCATGCGAGACCTCGCTAGCTATTTCATTACCTTTATAAAAAACTCCAAGAAGGCAAAATACAAATGCAAAACTTAAATGTTTATAGGCATTAGTATCAATGGTGTTTAGAAACTCATCTTTATAAGCGTATTGAAAATACATTTTTAACGGAAAGCCCCCTTTAATGAGGTAAATAATCACTATAACTACATAAAAAAAAACGCCCATTCCAACAGTTAAAAGCCCTCCAATATGTTGATCTTGTTTTATTAGTGAGTAAACACAGAGAAGTAAACAAACTATCCCTGCGCTTAAACTAATCCATATGTTTTGACCCATAAATTGTTCTTCAGTTTTAATATCCTGTTGTTTCATAGTATTCATCCTGTGATAGTATTTTATTTTTTGTAACCTTTGGGTATCAATGTAACCTTGGGGTATCATCGGGTCAATACTTATTTGTAACCTAAAGGTATCAAAATGTTTCAGGAAAGATTCATATAGAACAGGTAAAGTAGTTTTAGTGGCTTTTTTACATCAACTACAATGATTTTAAGGCTAACACTCGCTATGATAAGAACATTATTTGCACGTTTGAAAGGACGATCATGAAAACCTTACTTAAAATTGTAGGTGTAATACTTTTATTATGTATAGCACTAATTGTTGCCGCACCGTTTTTAATCCCTACTGATACTATTTTTAATAAAGTGTCGCAGCAGGTAGAACAAACAACTGGGCGCACTCTTACTATTAAAGGTGATAAAACACTTAGCGTATTCCCTGCATTAAAGTTAGAACTTAACGACGTGCATTTTGCAAATATGGAATCAGGTTCGCGCGCCGATATGGCGAGTATGAAACAGCTTGCTGTACACATACCTTGGTTTTCATTATTTGGTGGTGAGTTTAAATTAGATAAGTTTGTGATAAACGAACCAAATATCCTATTAGAAACTGACAAAAATGGTAAAGCTAATTGGCAGTTATTTGATGCAGTTGCAGAGCAACCTAAAGAGCAAAGCCAATCAGGTGAAGCGATAAAGCTTCCAGATAACTTTGATATTGAGTTAGGTGAGGTTGCTATTTATGGCGGCACATTTACTTATCTAGATGGTCTAACAGGTGCTAAGCAACAAATTAGTGATTTAGAACTCGCTATTTTACTTCCATCACTTCGTAAAACATTAGAAGTAAAAGGGGGTATTACTTATATGCAGGAGCGTTTTGAGCTTGATATAAAATTAGATACTCCTGCTAAAGCAATTGAAGGTGCTACTTTTAATGTTAAACAAACCTTAGATTCTCGTTTAGTTGATTTAACGTTCGAAGGGAGCATCGCTGGGCAAGGCCAAGATATTAAAGGTCAGTTAGCACTAAGTGGTGAGTCTGTTAAACGTATTGCGAAATGGCAAGGTGTAGAGTTAGACGCTAAAGATAATGCTTTTAACGCATTTAGTGTAAACGGTAAAATGCACCTAGCAGGTGAGAAATTTAATTTAGAAGATTTAGTTGCGACGTTAGACGCATTGGAAATAAAAGGTAAGAGTGAGCTTAACCTAGGTAAGCGTTTAACTGTAAATGCTGATATTGATTTAGGTATGCTTGATTTAAATCCGTATCTACCTGAAGCAGTAGCAAAACAAGAAGAGCCAGTAGAGCAAAATGATAAACCTGCAGAGCCAATAGTATGGGATGACACTAAAATTGATCTAAGTGCGTTAAATTCACTAGATGCGAATGTAGTTATTCGTTCAAGTGGATTAAAAGCTAACGATATTAAGTTGGGCGCAAATCAATTTACTGTTGCTTTAAAAAATAGCGTTGCAAAACTAAGCTTAGATAGCTTTTCTGCTTATGAAGGGTCAGGTAAAGGGGTTATCAATGTAAACGCACAACAAGTGCCTTATAAAATATCAACTAACTTTGACTTAGCTGGTATAGATGCACAGCCTTTATTAACTGATGCGGCAGGTTTTGACAAGCTAATGGGTAAGGGTTCTTTAAATTGGAACCTAAACACAACTGGCCAAAGTCAAAAGTCGTTTATTGGTGCGCTTAACGGAAAACTTGGATTTGAGTTTGCTGATGGGGCTGTAAAAGGTGCGAATATAGCTGAGATGGTTCGTAAAGGTAAGGAACTCATTTCAGGAAACTTTGGTGCAGCGTCTGAAGGGCTGGATACCGGATTTGAAGAATCTGAGCAAACAGATTTCTCTGCACTAACTGGTAGTTTTAATTTTACTAATGGTGTTGGTAAAAATACTGATTTATCACTTATTAGCCCACTCATAAGAATATCAGGTGAAGGCGATGTTGATTTACCGCAAACAGCGGTTAACTACCGTTTGGTTACAGGCATAGTTGGATCAATCGAAGGACAGGGAACCACTGATGACAGTACTGGTTTTAAAATACCACTACGTATAAAAGGGCCTTTCCACGATGTTGGTATAAAGCTTGATGTGGGTAATGCGCTTAAAGATGAAGCTAAACAAAAAGTCGATGAGGCAAAAGAAAAAGCCAAAGACAAAGCAAAGGATAAGATTAAAGATAAATTAAAAGGTTTATTCGGTTAATCATCTATAGTTAAAACAAACAAGGCACTTATATAGTGCCTTGTTTGTTTTGTAACCACCTGTAAAATAGCTACATAGCCGTAATTACTCAACTTTAATAACCGTACGCTCTAAATTAATTAAAAAATAACCTATCACTACCCCCTCAATGCTGGTACAATTGCCCGCCCTTAAGAGACAACTCGTTTGTTTTTTGATTGGGATTTAATCGAAATGTCTGATTTTTAAACGAATTTTAGACACGTTGTAATTACTACACCGGAGGTCATTAACATGATCCAAATGCAAACTCAGCTGGAAGTTGCTGATAACAGCGGCGCTCGCAAAGTGCAGTGTATAAAAGTCCTTGGTGGTTCACACCGTCGCTACGCAGCGATTGGCGACATCATTAAAGTTTCTGTAAAAGAAGCTATTCCTCGCGGTAAAGTGAAGAAAGGTGATGTTAAAAACGCGGTAGTTGTGCGTACCAGAAAAGGTGTTCGCCGTCCAGATGGTTCTCTGATCCGTTTTGACAGCAACGCGGCTGTTATCTTAAATGATAACTTGCAGCCAATTGGTACACGTATTTTCGGCCCTGTGACTCGCGAACTTCGTAATGATAAGTTCATGAAAATCGTTTCACTAGCCCCAGAAGTACTGTAAGGAGCCAATCATGGCAGCAAAAATACGTCGTGATGACGAAGTAATCGTACTAGCAGGTAAAGACAAAGGTAAGCGCGGAAAAGTGCTTTCAGTTGTTACTGAATCTGGTCGAATCTTTGTCGAAGGCATAAACTTGATCAAGAAACACCAAAAGCCGGTTCCACAATTGAACCAAGCTGGCGGCATTGTTGAGAAAGAAGCATCTATGGATGCATCAAACGTTGCGATCTTCAACTCGGAAACGAGTAAAGCTGATCGTGTAGGTTTCAAGATTGAAGATGGTAAGAAATTACGTATCTTTAAATCTACTGGTAAAACTATCTAATAGTTGGAGTAGAATGATGGCGAAACTGCATGAAGTATATAAAGACAAAGTAGTTGCTGAACTTCAAGAGAAGTTTGGTTTCAGCTCTGTCATGCAAGTCCCTCAGATCGAAAAGATCACATTGAATATGGGCGTGGGCGAAGCCCTAGCTGACAAGAAGATTTTAGATAACGCAGTAGCGGATCTAGCAGCAATCTCTGGTCAGAAACCTCTAATCACTAAAGCACGCAAATCTGTTGCTGGCTTCAAAGTGCGTGAAGGTTACCCGATTGGTTGTAAAGTAACCCTACGCGGCGAGCGTATGTGGGACTTTTTTGAGCGTTTGGTATCAATCGCTATCCCACGTATTCGTGACTTCCGTGGCGTAAGTGCTAAGTCTTTTGATGGACGTGGCAACTACAGCATGGGCGTACGTGAACAAATCATCTTCCCAGAAATCGATTACGATAAAGTAGACCGTGTACGCGGTATGGATATTACCATCACTACTTCTGCGAAATCTGATGAGGAAGGCCGTGCGTTGTTAGAAGCGTTTAACTTCCCATTTAAGAAATAAGGGTAGGGTTATGGCAAAGAATTCTATGAAAGCGCGCGAAGCAAAGCGCACAAAACTAGTTGCTCAGTTCGCTGAAAAGCGCGCAGCACTAAAAGCTATCATCAGTGATGTTAATACATCTGAAGATGATCGTTGGGACGCGGTACTTAAGCTACAAGCTTTACCTCGTGATTCTAGCCCTGCACGTCAACGTAATCGTTGTAACATTACGGGCCGCCCACATGGTTTCCTTCGCAAATTCGGCATGAGCCGTATTAAAGTTCGCGAAGCAGCTATGCGCGGTGAAATTCCTGGCCTTAAAAAGGCTAGCTGGTAATAGAATCATGGGAGTAAGACTATGAGCTTGCAAGATCCTATCGCGGATTTGTTTACACGAATTCGTAACGGTCAATCAGCGAAGAAAGTATCTGTAACGATGCCAACTTCAAAGCTGAAAGTAGCATTAGCTAAAGTACTAAAAGACGAAGGTTATATCGTAGATTTCGCCGTTAACGGTGAAACTAAACCTGAGCTTTCTATCGAGTTGAAGTACTTCGAAGGCAAAGCTGTAATTGAAAATATCCAGCGTGTAAGTCGCCCTGGTCTACGTATCTATAAGAAACGTGACCAATTACCTAAGGTAATGGGTGGTCTTGGTATCGCTATCGTATCAACTTCTAAAGGCCTAATGACAGACCGCACAGCACGTAGTGCTGGTGTTGGTGGTGAAATCATTGGTTTTGTAGCTTAATCGGAGGGGAACTATGTCTCGCATAGCAAAGGCACCAATTACTGTTCCTGCCGGTGTAGAAGTTACATTAAAAGGCCAGGAAATCACAGTTAAAGGCAAAAACGGTGAACTTACTCGTACTATCAACAACGCTGTTGAAGTACAAGTTAATGACAACGTTATTACTACTTTACCTCGTGATGGCGTAGCGAATGCATGGGCTCAAGCAGGTACTGCTCGCGCTCTAATCAACAACATGGTTGTTGGTACGCATGAAGGTTACGAGAAGAAACTTCAGTTAGTAGGCGTGGGTTACCGTGCTGCAGCTAAGGGTAAAACATTAGATTTAACTCTTGGCTTCTCACACCCAGTTAATTTCGCAGTTCCTGAAGGAATTACGATTGAAACTCCAAGCCAAACAGAAGTTCTAGTTAAGGGCGTAGACAAGCAGTTAGTTGGTCAAACAGCTGCTAACATTCGTGCATACCGTAAACCTGAGCCTTATAAAGGTAAGGGTGTTCGTTATTCAGATGAGAATGTACGCCGTAAAGAGGCTAAGAAGAAGTAAGGTAAGACGATGGATAAAAAAACAGCTCGTCTACGTCGTGCTAAACGCACTCGTAGAAATTATATTGAACAAGGCACAACGCGTCTTGTTATCCACCGCACGCCACGTCACATCTACGCTCAAGTTGTAAATGCTGAGGGTAATGTACTGGCTGCTGCTTCTACTGTTGAAAAGGCTATTAGCGAAACAGTTAAAGGCACCGGTAACGTTGAAGCTGCGCAAGCAGTTGGCAAAGCGGTTGCTGAACGTGCGGCTGACAAAGGCATCGAAAAGATTGCTTTTGATCGCAGTGGCTTTAAATATCACGGCCGTGTGAAGGCGCTAGCTGATGCTGCGCGTGAAGCCGGTTTGCAATTCTAGGAGTAGACTATGGCTAACGTAGAAGCAAAGCAACAACAGCCTGATCTAGCTGAAAAGCTAATCGCGGTGAACCGTGTGTCTAAAGTAGTTAAAGGTGGTCGTATCTTTAGCTTTACTGCACTAACTGTAGTTGGTGATGGCGCAGGTAAAGTAGGTTTTGGTTATGGTAAAGCACGTGAAGTTCCAGCTGCTATTCAAAAAGCAATGGAAAAAGCACGTCGTAACATGATCAACGTAGACCTAAATGGCAACACATTACAGCATCCTGTTAAGGGACGTCATGCTGGCTCACTAGTGTTCATGAAACCAGCATCTGAAGGTACTGGTATCATTGCAGGTGGTGCTATGCGTGCAGTACTTGAAGTGACTGGTGTGCAGAACGTACTTTCTAAATGTTACGGTTCTACTAACCCAATCAACGTGGTACGTGCAACGATTTCGGCTCTTGAGAATATGAATTCTCCACAGTCAATCGCTGCAAAACGTGGCCTTCGCGTAGACGAAATACTGGGGTAACCATGGCAAATCAAACTGTAAAAGTAACACAAGTAAAAAGCTCTATCGGTCGTTTACCGAAACATAAAGCTACATTACGCGGTCTTGGTTTACGTCGTATCAACCACACTGTTGAGTTAGAAGACACAGCATGTGTACGTGGTATGATAAACAAGGTTTCTTACATGGTTAAGGTAGAGGGTTAATTCGATGCATTTGAATACACTTTCACCTGCTGCAGGTTCAAAAACTGCTCCAAAACGTGTTGGTCGTGGTATCGGTTCTGGTCTAGGTAAGACTGGCGGTCGTGGTCACAAAGGTCAAAAATCACGTTCTGGCGGCAAAGTACGCGTTGGTTTTGAAGGCGGTCAAATGCCTATGCAACGTCGTCTACCTAAATTTGGTTTTACTTCTCGCAAATCTTTAGTATCTGCAGAAATAAACCTTTTTGAAATCGCTAAAGTTGAAGGCGATGTGGTAGACCTAAGCGCGTTACAAGCAGCTGGTCTAGTTAAAAAGAACGTTCTTTTCGTTAAAGTTGTTAAATCTGGCGAAGTTTCACGCGCTGTTACCGTTAAAGGCCTTAAAGCCTCTAAAGGTGCTCGCGAAGCTATTGAAGCTGCCGGAGGCAAGGTAGAAGACTAAGGAAGTACTAATGGCTAAACCAGGTCAAGATACACAAAGTGCACAAGGTGGACTTTCGGAATTGAAGCGCCGATTACTCTTCGTATTGGGTGCTATCATAATTTACCGTCTAGGTTCATTTGTGCCGATCCCTGGGATTGACGCCGCTGTACTTGCCGATTTCTTCGAGCAACAAAAGGGCACCATTGTTGAGATGTTCAACATGTTCAGTGGTGGTGCTCTTGAGCGAGCTTCAGTGTTAGCACTGGGTATTATGCCGTATATCTCGGCTTCGATTATTACGCAACTATTAACGCATATGTATCCTCCGTTTATAGAGCTTAAGAAAGAAGGTGAGCAAGGGCGTAAAAAAATTAGCCAGTACACACGCTATGGCACGCTTGTGCTAGCTACTATTCAATCAATCGGTATTGCTTCTAGCTTACCGGGCATGATGGAGGGGTTAGTTGTTAACCCTGGTATGGGTTTCTATTTCACCGCAGTGGTGAGTTTAGTTACTGGTACTATGTTCCTTATGTGGTTGGGTGAACAAATAACAGAGCGCGGTATCGGTAACGGTATCTCTGTTCTAATATTTGTTGGTATTGTAGCTAACTTGCCGTCTGCTATTGGTTCGACAGTCGAAATGGCGCGCCAAGGTGATTTGAATGTTTTTGTACTGTTGATGGTTGCGGTAATCGTATTCGCTGTTACTTATCTTGTAGTGTTTTTCGAACGTGGGCAACGTCGTATTGTTGTTAACTACGCGAAACGCCAACAAGGTCGTCAAGTATTTGCTGCCCAAAGCACGCATTTACCACTAAAAGTAAATATGGCGGGTGTTATTCCACCAATCTTCGCTAGCAGTATAATTCTGTTCCCTGGTACAATTGCCAGCTGGTTCGGCCAAGGTGAAGGTCCAGTCGCTGATGTATTACAAGCTGTTGCTACTACGTTGACCCCAGGTCAACCGTTGTACTCGCTTGTTTTAGCTGCGGCTATTATCTTCTTCTGCTTTTTCTATACAGCGTTGGTGTTTAACCCACGTGAAACTGCAGATAACCTTAAGAAATCTGGCGCATTTATCCCAGGTATTCGTCCAGGTGAGCAGACATCTAAATACATTGATAAAGTGATGACACGCCTGACATTGGCAGGTGCTTTGTATATAACCTTTATCTGTCTGGTGCCTGAATTCATGACGATGGCGTGGCAAACGCCATTCTACTTCGGCGGTACATCAGTTTTGATTATCGTTGTAGTGATCATGGACTTTATGGCACAAGTACAGACTCACCTGATGTCTCATCAGTATGATTCTGTGCTGAAAAAAGCGAACCTTAAAGGCTACGGTCGATAAGGTCAGTTTACGGAGTTGAGCAATGAAAGTACGTGCTTCCGTTAAGAAAATATGCCGTAACTGTAAAGTTATTAAACGTGCTGGTGTAGTACGCGTAATTTGCAGTGAGCCTAAGCATAAGCAAAGGCAAGGTTAAGTAAACAGCGTGCAGGCTGAGTTTTCTCGGCCTGTGTTTTTAGTAGTAATTTGGTCTTCGTTTGAGTATCCTTACGGGCTTTTCAAACAGATGATTACCAAATTCGAATATAGGAGATGTGTTAGTGGCCCGTATTGCTGGCATTAACGTCCCTGATCATAAACATGCAGTTATTGGTTTAACAGCTATTTATGGCATAGGTAAGACTCGCTCTAAGGCTATCTTAGTAGCGACTGGTATCGCCGAAACCACAAAAATCGGTGAACTTTCAGACGAAATTCTTGACGTACTGCGTGATGCAGTTGGCAAGTACACTGTTGAAGGTGATCTTCGTCGTGAAGTTACTTTAAATATCAAGCGCCTTATGGACCTTGGTTGTTATCGTGGCCTACGTCACCGTCGCTCTTTACCACTACGTGGTCAAAGAACTAAGACTAACGCGCGCACCCGCAAGGGTCCTCGTAAGCCTATTAAGCGATAAGGGGATAGTATTATGGCTAAGACACCAATTCGTCGTAAAAAGGTTAAAAAACAAGTTGCTGATGGTATGGCTCATGTTCATGCGTCTTTCAACAACACTATTGTAACGATTACCGACCGTCAAGGTAATGCACTATCATGGGCTACTGCCGGTGGTTCAGGTTTCCGTGGTTCACGTAAATCTACACCATTTGCTGCTCAAGTTGCTGCAGAGCGTGCAGGTACTGCTGCTCAAGAATACGGTTTAAAAAATCTAGAAGTTTTCATCAAAGGTCCAGGTCCAGGTCGTGAATCTGCTGTACGTGCTTTGAATGCTGCTGGTTACCGTATTACCAACATAACTGACGTGACGCCAATACCACATAATGGTTGTCGTCCACCGAAGAAACGTCGCGTTTAACAATAGGTTAGGAGAAATAACATGGCAAGATATTTGGGCCCTAAGCTCAAGCTGAGTCGTCGTGAAGGTACTGACCTGTTCCTTAAGAGCGGCGTAAGAGCTATCGACTCTAAGTGTAAACTTGAGACTGCACCTGGTCAGCACGGCGCTCGTAAAGGTCGCTTATCTGATTACGGTTTACAATTACGTGAAAAGCAAAAAGTACGTCGTATCTACGGTGTACTAGAAAAGCAATTCCGTAACTACTACAAAGAAGCTGCTCGCCTTAAAGGCAACACAGGTGAAAACTTGTTACAGCTTTTAGAGCAACGTTTAGACAATGTTGTATATCGCATGGGTTTTGCTAGCACACGTGCTGAAGCACGCCAGTTAGTAAGCCATAAAGCGATTCTAGTTAATGGTCGTGTTGTGAACATTCCTTCATACGTAATTACTCCAGAAGATACTGTTGTAATCCGTGAGAAGTCTAAGACACAAGCACGTATCATCGCTGCTCTAGAGTTGGCTGAGCAACGTGAAAAGCCGACTTGGGTTGAAGTTGACGGTAAGAAACTGGAAGGCAGCTTCAAGCGCCTACCTGAGCGTTCAGATTTGTCTGCGGACATTAATGAACAACTAATCGTCGAACTTTACTCTAAGTAAAGTTAAGAGTTAAGAGAGGATAACATGCAGGGTTCTGTTACAGAATTTCTAAAACCAAGGTTAGTCGACATCGACGCTATCAACCCAACGCGTTCTAAAATAGTTTTAGAACCATTAGAGCGTGGCTTTGGTCATACTCTGGGTAATGCTTTACGCCGTATATTACTTTCATCTATGCCTGGATGTGCAGTAACTGAAGTTGAAATCGACGGTGTTTTACATGAGTACAGCGCGAAAGAAGGCGTTCAAGAAGACATCATTGAAATACTATTAAACCTTAAGGGTTTAGCAGTAACGTTAGAAGGCAAAGATGAAGTTTTTCTGACCCTGACTAAATCTGGTGTAGGCCCTGTTACTGCGGCTGATATTCAGCACGATGGCGATGTAACAATTGCTAATCCAGATCACGTTATTTGTAATTTAACTACAAATAACAGCGAGATCAGCATGCGTATTCGTGTTGAACGCGGTCGTGGTTATGTGCCGGCATCTAGTCGTTTATCCTCTGATGACGATGAGCGTCCAATTGGTAGATTGTTGCTTGATGCATCATTTAGCCCAGTTGAACGTATTGCGTACTCGGTTGAATCAGCTCGAGTTGAGCAACGTACAGATTTAGACAAGTTAATCATTGATATGGAAACAAACGGCACTTTAGATCCAGAAGAAGCGATCCGCCGTGCGTCTACTATCTTAGCTGAGCAATTAGATGCATTCGTAGATTTACGTGATGTAACTGAGCCAGAAGAGAAAGAAGAGAAGCCAGAATTCGATCCTATTCTACTTCGTCCAGTTGATGATCTTGAATTAACAGTACGCTCAGCAAATTGTTTGAAAGCCGAGCAAATTCAATATATCGGTGATTTAGTTCAGCGCACTGAAGTTGAGCTTCTTAAAACGCCTAATTTAGGTAAGAAGTCTCTAACTGAAATTAAAGACGTGCTAGCTTCACGTGGACTTTCTCTGGGCATGCGCCTAGAAAATTGGCCACCTGCAAGTTTAGCTGAATAATCTAAATCACTATATTAGTTTAGTTAGAAGGATAGGGTCATGCGCCATCGTAAGAGTGGTCGTCAATTAAACCGTAACAGTAGCCATCGTAAAGCGATGTTTAGCAATATGGCAGGTTCTTTGGTGAAACATGAAATCATCAAAACTACTTTGCCTAAAGCGAAAGAGTTACGTCGTGTAATTGAACCTTTAATCACACTGGCTAAGACTGACAGTGTAGCAAATCGCCGTTTAGCGTTTGCTCGCACGCGTGATAATGAAGTTGTTGGTAAGTTATTCAGTGAAATCGGTCCACGTAACGCGGATCGTCCAGGTGGTTACACTCGTATTCTTAAGTGTGGCTTCCGTACTGGTGATAATGCACCAATGGCTTATATTGAACTAGTTGGTCGCCCAGCGACTAGCGAAGCAGTTCAAGAAGACGCACAGTCTGCAGAGTAAGTCTTAAAGAAACCTAAAAGCCGAGCTTATGCTCGGCTTTTTCTTGTCTAAAATTTGTCAAACTATATGAACCAGTAATTACCTTCTATTGTGAGTACATACTGAATTGATAAGTTGTTTTGACAGCTGCTTTAATAGCTCTACCCAATTACTCTTCACTTACCATTCATTCAAAATAGCCTATCAGATTCTAGTCAAAGATCATTTCCACTATATATGTGATTTACAGCTATTAATAATACCGCTGCGAATTGAGCTACAAATAAAGCAAGCCTAACGAACTTTTTACTTATAGATCTGATTAGAAAATATAACGTGGTCTCTCTTATCTATATACCGGTACTAAGAACCTCATAGTAAAGTTAACTATTATGGCCCATGCAAACTTCCTTCTTAAATATGTAAAACTATTATTAAATATAGCCTGATCAATCCAATTATCCGCTTTTGATTAATTTAAATGATTTATAGCAATACGACTCTTACTCTATTGGTTAGTTTTTCCACATAGGTGATCGAAATATATCTCTACCTGTTAGTAGTTATCATAATTTTCATTTCAAATAGCTATAAGAACCTATTAACATTGGTAGTTTAGTTGTGTTTTTGAGCGTTTAGCTCAAATACTCAGCGAACAGCACATTATTTCAAGTTTTCTTCAAAAAAGGGTTGATCTGTTTTCGGATCTCCCTATAATGCGACCCCACTGAGACGGGAAACGCTAACGCATAGCGAGGCACGAACAACTCAGGGTGTTAAGTAAAACTTAGTTTGAATCTTTTTAGAAAGTTTAAACTTAA
>NZ_JADYWO010000015.1:0-91030 GCF_015864775.1 Pseudoalteromonas sp. NSLLW218
ATCAGCTTTAGCTAAATTAACAACATGTTAGACGACACAGTATAGTCACAAGAGCGAAAAGCTCGTTAACAAGAAGAATGCTCTAACACGCGAAATTATTTTGGAGTCGAGGTAGCGCCTCATTTAGAACTCGAATGAATAACAGTGACACCCATCCTAAATTTTGCTCTTTTTTAAATTAAGGACTACGTTTTATTTAGTCTAAAAAACAAGCAGAGTGTCTTATGGCAATCGCGAGAAAACGTCAAATAAGTTTTGTTGATACAAAATACTACCATTGTATTTCACGTTGCGTGCGTCGTGCTTTTTTGTGTGGTGATGATCACTTTACAGGTCAATCTTATGAGCATCGATGAGGGGGGGGGGAAGATAAGCTGCTTGAATTAGCTAAAGTATTTTGTATTGATGTATGTGCTTATGCCGTAATGAGGACAAAATTAGGATGACACCCATCCTAACTATTACGAAAAAGGCCAATAAAAACAGTATGAAAAGTGCATTGTTATAAATAATGAATCACGCAAAAAGCTTAATTATGTAGACAAAATAAAAGAAAAAATAGACAGCTCAATCGGACGACAATAGCTGTTTATTAAAGAATGGCAAACGACTCGGCTGTATCGAACCGGCTTTCCTTTAAATAAAAAGCGGAACATTACAGTGAATAAAGGGGTGAACAAACTGACCTTACGAGGTCAGATGAAAACGAATGCCTTTACTTTATTGTGTGGCAACTGTATTGCCTTGTTCATAAAATAGAAAAGTTGCAAAACACGATGCATTAAGAAGGGTAAGCCCTTTTACCCTAAATTAAAGCTACTCAACCAGCCGCAACCCCTTCTAAAACGTCAATTAAAACAATATCAATCACTTCTATATTTTGCGTAAAAATACAGTAATCAATTGAACCAAAATAGGAACTCAGCTATGGTTTGTTTATCAATAAAAATAAATAAAAAACGAGTTAATCTAAAGGCTCGTTATGTTGCTCATGAAGAATATGGGCTATTCTACTCAAAATAAGGATTTTTTATGAGTTTATTTAAATTAGTTAGTTTATTGATCAAGTTTAGCTGTTTGTTATTGCTTTTAAGTGCCCCAAAATATCTTCTCGCTGAAGATAAAGCCTACCCTCAATTTAGCGTTTATTCACCTAAATCTAAGTTAACAATAAACTTTGAACCTGTGGATATATTATTAGAATCGAATGTTCTTGATATGGGTCCATCCAGAAGAAAAAATGCTAAACTTGACGAACCTCCGATAGGTACTAAGTTAAGAAATGTTTTTCCCAGTGCTACCCATAATGAAAGTAACAGATTCACATATGAGTTGATAAAATCCCCTAAACAAAAAAGTTTAGTCAATGATGTTAAAAAATATTTAGAATCATTGCCCGAGAAAAACAACCTTAATTTATATTCAAAACAAGAGCAATTGGCCTATTGGCTTAATCTTTATAACATTACTTTAATTAACGAAATTGTTAAGCGGTATCCAATAGTTAGTTTAGAAAAAATATTAACTGGTCCTGACTCACTATTGGATAAAAAGCTAGTAAATATTGGTAGTCTTCAGTTGAGTCTCAGTGACATACAGTATGGGATTTTAGATAAAAACTATAGTAAAGAACCTTTAATTATTTATGGATTATATCAAGGGTATATCGGCAGCCCAAATATCAATAAAAAAGCCTTTTCAGGTGAAAATGTATATAAGTTATTAAAAAATAATGCAACAGATTTTGTCAATTCGAATAGAGGTACAAAAATTGATTCTCTAAATAGTTTAGAGGTCTCTAGTTATTATGCGAGAAATGCTGATTATTTTCCTAATTTTAGCAATGACCTCAAAGTTCATCTGTTGCAATTTGCTGATAAAACAACCCAAGAAATAATAAATAAGTCGGATAAAATTGAACCCATTGTAAGTAATTGGGCAATTGCTGATCTATTTGGAAGTAAAAGAGTCTTTGGTGGGGGCATGTCTACTAACTCAGCAGCATCAATAGGAATATCAAGAAATTATGCATTGACCGATAAAGTCACTAAAGACGCGAACACAGGTGGAAAGTTCAGACTTTCACCTAGAGAAATAACCAGGTTAAAGGAGTTAATGAAAGTAAGAGCTAAGAATTACGGTGAGACATCCGTAACGATAACAGACCTAGAATTACAAGATGAAAACTAAAATTTACAATATGAACAGTAGCTCAGTATGATGAGCAAAATTAGGATGACACCCATCCTAACTATTACGAAAAAGGCCAATAAAAACAGTATGAAGAGTGCATTGTTATAAATAATGAATCACGTAAAAAGCTTAACTATGTAGACAAAAGGGAAGAAAAAATAGACAGCTCAATCGGACGACAATAGCTGTTTATTAAAGAATGGCAAACGACTCAGCTGTATCGAACCGGCTTTCTTTTAAATAAAAAGCGGAACATTACAGTGAATAAAAGGATGAATAAATTGACCTTACGAGGTCAAATGAAAGTGAATGCCTTTACTTTATTGTGTGGCAACTGTATTGCCTTGTTCATAATATAGAAAAGCTGCAAAACACGATGCATTAAGAAGGGTAAGCCCTTTTACCCTAAATAAAAGCCACTCAAACACCCGTAATCCCTTCCAAAACGCCAATTAAAACAATATCAAAGACTTCAATATTGTGCGTAAAAATACAGTAATCAATTGAACCAAAATAGGAACTCAGCTATGGTTTGTTTATCAATAAAAACAAATTTAAAAACGAGTTAATCTACAGGCTCGTTATGTAACCAAGGAAGAATCGTGAAATTCTGGAGAAACTCGTCCACAGAACATTATCCAATGTGGAAAGCATTCTTGATGTACATCTGGGTAATACCTGGAGTTCCGATAGGAACCTTTTTAGGTGTTTATTTCTTAGAGGCTCGTAATAGGAGTGATGATGAATTATTACTTAGCTTGCTTAACTATCGTTTAGATTTTACTTTGATTATTTTATTTGGTGTTGGTTTTATCCTTTGGGTTTGGTCTATTAGAGCTTTAAGTAAGCCTGTTTTTCAAATTCATCAAAATAGGTTGTACTTTTACGGTTATGGCTTTTTTAAAGATGACATTGCACTTGATTCACTTCAAGAAATACGCTCCTATAATCTTGGTCCGCTGGGTCACCTAATAGACTTTAAATCTAAAGTCGGTATTACCTTTAGATCTTTTGCTTTTCTATCAAACATTAATAAAAGTAAATTAGAAAAGTTTTTTGAGGAAAGTGGTATAAAGGTTACATAACAAGCCAACTAAGCAGGACTATAGCTAGGGAAAGTATGCAGAAAATTTTAGTTTTAGCGGTTTTTTTAGTTTCTGGTTTTGTGAAAGCAGAATCTGATCCTTGTGAGTCAACCCAATATCCAGTTAAATGGGAATCTGAATTAGTGCATCCCGAATCTTATGAGCTTCCAGCCATTTTCTACAAAACTAATTATTCAAAGGTAATTTTACCTGTATCAAAAGCGATAGACTTTGTTAAAAATAATATGGCAAACCATAAGGCATATTTAAAAGACGCTAAAGCTTAGATACTTTAAAGCTTATCTAAATTGCCAAAAAAAAACTTATAGACCACTCAAACCTCTTAATTGCAACAGATGGCTTGCAAGGACGAGAGTTGAGTAAAGCTATTCATGTTATGGCTGGATATCAAGGGCTATTCGAGGGATTACTATTAAAAAATGAGGCGTCAGTTAGTATTAATGGTAATTGGGTAAATTCATCAAGCGTTACTGACATGGTAGGCAATAATCCTGCTCCCTTGGATGACTTGAGTTTTGTTCATAAGTTAATTGTTTCTAATTCAAACCAAGTAGTGTTTGAAAAATGTTGGCTAGATTGAAAATAGCCATATAACAAAATGCCCTGAGGTGGGCGACTAGTAAAATAGGCTATTAATTGTGGGAAGCTGAAAATAGTAAGTAATATTTAAAAACTTTATAACAAGGAACGTATATGAATATATTTGAAGACAAAACCGTAATTGAGTTTGAAATATCAGAAACAGGCCACCAAATTGTTGAAGCTAAAATTAACGGTAAATTGTTACGTTTTATTTTAGATACTGGCGCTGGAACGTCAGTTTTAGACAGGGGATGCCTAAGTGAGTTAAGCATTGAAGAAACACTCAATGTTGAGAATGCAGCAGGCTTGGGCACTTCGGATCACGCTATGGGTGATATAGAAGTTCATTCAATAGAGTTTGGAAATGCCTTGTTTGAAAGTCCTGACTTTGTGTCACTTAATCTTGACCATGTTCAGGTAGCGGGTGGTGAAAAGGGAGTACATGGTTTGTTAGGCTCTCCCTTTTTTACTCAATACCAAGCAGTTATCGATTTTTCAAAAAATAGGTTAGAGCTTTTTAATAAAAAAAATTAAATATCTAACCTAAATTTTGTTAGTAGATTTTAACTAACGCACCATGTTTATGGATTTTACTATGGCATGGTGCGACAGCTGTTATTGTTTACAATCTGTATTTTATAGCTACTTTTCTAATTCTCTTTTAGTAATTCTTTTCTTATAATTTCAGCCCCAGCGCTCAAGGCATTTAATTTGCCGTTAGCTATATGGTGAGGTAGTGGAGCCATACCGCAGTTTGTACATGGGTAGAGTTTGTCGGCATCTACAAATTGCAGTGCTTTACGTAGCGTATTAGCTACTTCCTCTGGCGTTTCGATAGTATGATTTGCTACATCAATAGCGCCTACCATTACTTTTTTACCGCGAATGAGTTCTAGTAAATCCATTGGTACATGTGAGTTATGGCACTCTAATGAGATAATATCGATATTAGATTGCTGAAGCTTAGGGAATGCTTCTTCGTACTGGCGCCATTCGCTTCCTAGTGTTTTTTTCCAATCTGTATTGGCTTTAATGCCGTAGCCATAGCAAATATGCACGGCGGTTTCGCATTTGAGCCCTTCAATTGCGCGCTCTAAACAGGCAATTCCCCAGGCGTTTACTTCATCAAAAAATACATTAAACGCGGGCTCGTCAAATTGAATAATATCAACGCCTGCGGCTTCTAACTCTTTTGCTTCTTGATTTAGAATTATGGCAAATTCCCACGCTAGTTTTTCGCGGCTTTTATAATGGTCATCGTAAAGCGTGTCAATCATTGTCATTGGGCCTGGCAATGCCCATTTTATTGGTTGCTTGGTTTGCTTGCGTAAAAACTTGGCGTCTTCAACAAACACTGACTTTTGGCGGCTAACAGGGCCCACAACGGTAGGTACACTTGCGTCGTATCGGTCACGAATTTTTACTGTTTTGCGCTTTTCAAAATCAACGCCATTTAGGTGCTCTATAAATGTAGTTACAAAATGCTGCCTTGTTTGCTCGCCATCGCTAACAATATCAATGCCTGCTTGTTGCTGGTCGAATAATGACAAGCGTAGGGCGTCGTGTTTGCCTTGAGTTAATTCATCACCTTGTAATTTCCAAGGTGACCAAAGTGTTTCTGGCTCTGCAAGCCATAAAGGCTTAGGTAAACTGCCAGCGGTAGATGTAGGTAGTAATTTTTTCATAATAAATAATGCCGTATATTTTAGTTAATTATTAAACGTAGCGTTAAGCGCGTTATTACTGGTTGTTACTATTAGTTGTTATGACAGATAGCGAGTAGAGAATTGCTCAAGAACCGTTTGGTACGGCTTGATAAAATGCTCTTGTGCAAACTTGCCTTGCTCATTCGCTAACTTGCCGCGCTCTTCTCGGTCATACACAATTTGCGTTAGTGAGTGATCCAAGTTTTTTAAGTTTGGTTTATATGATTTACCCGCTGTTGCGTTGGCATTATAAATCTCTGGTCTGTAGATTTTTTGAAATGTTTCCATCGTACTAATGGTGCTTATAAGCTCAAGATTGCTGTAATCATTAAGTAAATCGCCAAAGAAAAACAATGCTAAAGGCGCGGCACTATTTGGTGGCATAAAATAACGTACCTGTAAGCCCATTTTTTTGAAGTATTGCTCAGTTAAAGACGATTCATTTGGTTCGTATTCAACGCCAAGTACCGGGTGTTGGTTTTCAGTGCGGTTGTAGGTTTTGTTATCTGACACACTTAGGCATATAACCGGTGGTTTTTTAAAGTTTTGTTTGTATGTATCCGAATTTACGAATGACTGAAATAGCTTGCCATGTAAAACCCCAAAGTCATCAGGAATACTAAATTGAGGCTTGCCTTTATTGTGCTCTTGTAGGAGTACGCTAAAGTCGTAGTCGCGCACATACGATGAAAAGTTGTTTCCTACAATGCCTTCAATGCGCTTATTAGTTTTATGATCAACAATATTTGTTTTTAATATTTCGATTGATGGGAAGCTTTCGCCGCCGTCTTCAATACCTATCTCAACAGAGACAATTTCAAGCTCAACAGCATAACGCTCACCTTTGGTGTTATCCCAGTGGGCTAGGGCATTAAAACGGTTGTTAATCATGTTTAAGGCGTTACGCAAGTTTGCTTTGCGGTATTCACCTCTGGCTAAATTAGCAAAGTTGGTTGTGATACGCGTATTAGTTGATGGATGATAATTTTCGTCGAGTGAAACGCTCTTAATATTAAATGTAAAATCTTTTTTCATCGTGTTTATATCCAATTTTATAATTTAAACCTGATTGATGCTCTGCGCTTTATTAGCCTTGCAACTTACTTCGCTGGTTTTGTTATTCAGCGGCTTTAAGTTGTTAGTAATAGTGTTTAGCGCTAAGGGATGAGTAATTTATACGTGGATTGGCATATGAAGAAAAACGGTTTAATTTCACATAAAACATGAGTCATATTCATTACACATTATTGTTAGATGCGATTACGTAGTAATTGACGAAAAAAAGGCATAAATTGATAAAAATAAAGGATGGATGTTTAGCCGTTTAGACTTCCTTTTCGTTAGTGTGTACTTTATTCATGTTAAACATGAGGAATATTCAAAGAGTTTTTTTGTAGCTATATCAGTGTATTAGTTGGTTTTTAGCATATTGCATCGCTGTTTATAATAAATGTCGTCACGGGTAAGTTCCAGCTAGCTATATAAGTAGATACCTTAGCTAATCTAATCTCAAAAGATAAACCGACTTTTCTGAGTACGTATATAAATGCCTGTGAATTAATAAAAGGCTATATAATAGCCATGGCAGTACGTTAAGTAAGTTATACTCGTTTTTCATCACCTCACCTATTGAGTATTCGTGGATATCAAAGGCACTTGTATTGCATCAACTATTGATGAGCATGGCCCTGTTTATGTATATCAAACAAAAAAGAATCTTATTCTCAGCTTTGACGGAAAAATTTATCAAAGCTGTATTAAATTAAATAATATTAACGGGTTAAGCTTAGCTTATACGCAAGCTATGATGGCTGCGCTTTTTTTTATTCCGCATTTAAAAACCGCGATGATAATGGGACTTGGGGCGGGCTCTATCGCAAAAAGTCTTTATCATGCGTTTCCCGCGCTGACTATACATACCGTTGAATATCGTAAAGCCGTTGCTGATATGGCTATAAAATATTTTGAAGTCCCGATATCAGAACGTTTGTTTATTCATATTGATGATGCGGCAAACTACATGAAAAAAACGCAGATAAAAACAGACGTTATTTTTTCTGATTTATATAGCTCAGATGGGATGGAGTCAGATCAGGTGCAATCATCCTACTTACGTAATTGTAAAAATGCGCTCACTTTTGATGGTGTTTTAGTACTTAATATTTGCCATACCAAAATTGGGCAAAGGGAAGTGTTTGATCAACTACTTGAGAAAGAATTTGCAGGAAAGATTCTTAGTTTTATTATTGAAGGCGGTAATAAAATTGTGTTCGCTTTTAACAATAAAATGCCTGCACTTAGTGAAGATGAATTACTTGCTAAAGCACACGCGTTAAAAAAATTAATAAACGTACCAATGACGCGCTATGCCGGGCTTTTATTTAATTAAATGGTTAGTTTGATGTACTGTTAAATGGCGCGTTTGAATCCATCCATCTATCTGTTGTTCATTTAAACTTGGTTAAACTAATCGTACTCTGAATAAAAATAATAAAGTACGTACCCGTACGGAAACACTCATACATGGATTACTGTAAAAATATAATCGCTAAATTTATAAGCGCGATGCAAAAGCGGCCTGGATTATTGGCTGTGTTGGCATTTTTGTCGGGCGTTGCTAGCTTTGTACTTGTAGACAGAAAAGAGTCTTTTTCGCAATTTATTGCAATATTTTTACTTATTAGTTGGTTGTGGTTAATTATTGATAATTGGCTGCGTGATAAAGTAGAAGAAAAGTTTGGTGTAGCGGTATCGCCTAATGTAATGCGTTTTGCGTTACAAATGGTGCAGCAAGAAAGCCTATTTTTTGCGTTGCCATTTTTTTTAGCGGTTACGCAGTGGGATCATCCTCAAGCAATTTTTACTTCCCTTATTGCTTTGTGTGCAGTTATATCGGTTATCGATCCCTTTTATTATAAAAAACTTGCTAGAAACCGCACGCTATTTAGCGTGTTTCATAACTTTGCTTTATTTGTTGTTTTGCTTGTTACGTTACCTATTTTGTTAAACCTTACAACGAGCCAAAGTTTAGCTGCCGCACTTGTAACTGCTGTCGTGGTTACTCTTCCGAGTTTAAACAATTTAATGCCTAATGCTCGCTGGTGGCGTTTTCCTATTCTTGTATTGATTTTATGTGCTTTAAGCACAGCAGTGTGGCAATTAAGAAGCTATGTGCCTCCTGCAGCGCTGCGATTAACCGATATTACGTTAGCTCATGAAGTTGATTTACAGCATAAAAAGCCAGTAGGGAGTATTAAACAGTTAGATTCTTATACGCTGCACCATCAAGGTTTATATAGTTGGACTGCTGTTAAAGCACCAAGAGGCTTAAACGAAAAAATATTTCATGTGTGGCTTCATAATAAAAAAGAAGTTGATCGGATCACGTTAAATATAAACGGTGGGAGAGAACTAGGTTATAGAGCGTGGACACACAAAGTAAACTTTCCTAAAGACTCTGTTGGTAAGTGGCAAGTAAAAGTAGTCACCGAATCAGGTCAGTTAATAGGTTTAACGAAATTTACTGTTACACCTTAATGATAGTAATAAGTTTGTAATCGAATAAATATTTGATAGGCTATTTTTACAGTGTTTATTGGATGAACGTTATGAGTTTTGCATTTGATCTGTTTATTTGGTTAATGGTAGAGACTATTTTAGGTTTTTTAATTTACTCAACAGGTTGTACTATTTTAAAAATAGTTACCTTTGGTAAGTTTAAAAGCGATATTACCGATTACGTATCGTTTAAGGCGAATAAAGCTAAAAATGTTTATTTAATTTGTGTGCTCGGGTTTAGCTTTTACGTGCTATTAATTGGCTTTGTTGCCTACATGAGTCATTAAATTATAGTTACATGAATAACAATACGTTATTTACAGCAGGCATTTTAAGCTTTATAGCATCACTTTTACATGTAGCCTGTGTTTTTGGAGGGCCTGACTGGTATCGCCTTTTGGGTGCTGGTGAGCAAATGGCTCAAATGACAGAGCAGGGCAGTATGTATCCTACTTATGTAACTTTAACTATTTCAGTTATTATTGCTATTTGGGGCTTTTATGCGCTCTCTGGTGCGGGCGTCATTTTAAAACTGTCACTTTTAAAAACTGCGCTCGTATTAATAACCGCAGTGTATTTAATACGAGGTATTGCGGGTTTAATCATTCCTTTTTTAACTTCAAGCCAAATCGTTCATCAGAATTCTATTCAATTTTGGATTATAAGCTCGATAATCTGCTGCATTTATGGGTCATTTTACTTATTTGGTACCCTTAAATTGTGGCGAATAAAAAATGTATGAATGCTAGATTTCCTGATTTTTTAAATTCAAATTATTAAATACTGATAGCTTATTTTTATATTGCGAAATACTATGTTCGACTATTTTTTACGCGCATATATTTTGGCTTTAGGTATCTATAAATGAATAAAACGTTATTGAGTACTTTGCTTGCAGCTCTTATTTGTACATCTCTTTTAGCTAAAGTGCAGGCCCAAGACGTTCATGCACTTGAGCCTGAATTAGGTGTTGGCGGAAATATTAAGCTAGATGAGGCAAGTACGGCTTATGTTGATGACGGTTTTGATTTTCATGTGCATCCACTTTGGGAAGGCCGATATGTAAGTGAGGGCCGTGACAATTTAGCGGGTAAAGGTATTGCCTCAATCGCAACTGAATTCAATTATAATGAAATAGCTATTATTCCGTGGGTTGCAACGGGTGTTGATAGCGATTATACCGAGTTTAACTTAAATGCTATTTACGCAACTCAGTTATTTAATACCGTTGATATGTTTATTGGTTACAACCATTTAAGATCGCGTGAAAATACCTCTAATGCTCACGACAATGAGGTTAGCTTAGATTTTTCGTATTTTTACGATAATAAATTTCAGCTCACTAGCAGCGCATATTATTCGTTTGATTCTCAAGGCACATTTATAGAGCTTGCGATAAACAAAGGCTACGAGATAAATGAAGCTGTTAATATCGATTTTCAAACGGGGCTAGGGTTTAATGCAGGCTATGTAAGTGATGGCCATAATGGTATTAACAACCTTAAGCTTACAGCTAACGTGTCGTATAAAGTTATTAAGCAGCTTGAAGTATACGCATATACTAGCTACACCATGGCAATTAATAAAAACGCTGAGCGTTTTGTGGGTGATCAAATTTTAAAAAACGTGTTATGGAGTGGTATTGGTCTGAGCTATCTATATCGTTAAAAGTTAGCAGCTCAATAAAATGGTTGTGCTGCTTATTAAGAGTTTATCAATAAAAATTAGCCCTAAATTTACATAGCTTTATTAACGTTGGTTTTTAAATCACTCTTTTCTTTTTCGTGAGTGTGGCTTTTTATAGGGGCGGAAATTCCATTATCAATTTTTTGAATCGGTTGGCTTCGTACACAGATTAAATCATCAGCCATATATTGGCAGCTGCCAATATATAAATCGTTATGGCCGCCTTCGTATTTACATGATTGAGATTTTACTTTATCTGCGCAGGCTTTAACTGCAACACCATTTAACGGCCCTGAATGAGCATTTAAAAATGTGGGTGCTGCAAGTAAAGCCATACCAAACAAGCTTAAAGAACTACTTTTTATAAACATAACAACTCCTTTTTAATGCTTTTCAGGATCATGGCTTGGCGGTGGACCGTTGTGATCACCCGGTGGTCCACCTGCAGGCCTAACTGATTCTCCATGTAGGCACCCTATAAACATATTTTCACTAGGACTGGCTGCGTGGTAGTGATAACCCCTTACTTCATCTGTATTACCTCGGCATTCATCAAGTGACTCTTCTTTACCGCTTGTATCACGCATTGCATAAATACCATAACCGTCTATTGCATAACCTATAAGAGGTGCATGTCCACCTTCTGTAGCAGCTGAGTCAGTACAACCAGTGGTAGAGTGATAGTGATAACCTTGGTGTAAATTTATATGGCCACCACAATCATCAAATGCCGCAATGGTATAGCTCTCTAAAATTGCATTAATTGGAGCAGGCCCTGATAGCTCAGTACCGTCTAGTGCTATACCTACTGTTCTTAATCGGCCAGTATCAGATGCTGGAATAGGTGTAACAGGAATTAAATACGTTAATGAAAAATTATCTTCTAAATACGAAAGTTCACACTCAATACAATTTTGTTTATATTGCTCTTCAACATCAGGGCGAGCTGCACCAGCGCAAGACTCTTTTGTAGCTGTATATCTAATTTCATTTGTTTTAGTGTCGTAAAGTACCCACTTTTCATCGCCGTAGTATTCATCAAGCTTTAGGACAAATTGGCCTGTTAAATCAACTAAATCACCAGTACCTTCTTTACTAAACCAACTGCCAGTTACATCAGCGCCATCGGTCGATGTGCGCGGGCAAAATGGACCCGGCTCTCTACCTGCAGGTGCGCCTGATGTAATTAACTCATAACACTTAGTTTTAGTTCCTTGCGCCGTTTCGCAATCAACAATGTTAGGCTCAGATAAAAAGGCCCCTTTTTTAAACATAGATAAATTTATTGTTTGATTCGTTTTTTGTACTTCACTAAGGGAGCTACTGACTTGCTTAGTATTTTTATTAGTTGGTGAGTCGTCGCAGCCACTTAGAGTTAAAACTGTTGCGGTAACAATGATTGCAAACGCGCTGTAATTATTTGAGCCCATTACTTGTATCCTTTTCAGTATAGGTTTTGGTGTACTTATACTGTGGCATATTACTGGCTAAATGTGCAAAAAGTATGGAGAACGACAAAATAAGCACATGATACAAAACCTTTAACAGTGTGTGGTTGCTAAAGCGCAGTTTTAAATTTAATTATTAGTGTTTTAAAATAATAAAAAACGGATATGTGTAATACACATTAGCTAAAAGTGTTAGTGTTTAGATGTTATTCAAATACATATGAGGATTACATATGAAGTTTTTAGTGTTTTTAGGGACAGTGCGTAACAGCACGCCACCAAAACCTGCTCGCTTAGGTGAGAGAGTGTCTAAAGCCTGCATGGAGTGCTTAAACGAGCAATTCTCCGAACATGAGTTTGAGCTTATAGATGTACTTGATTACCCAAGTGAGCAAGTTTTTAAACCGCATTTTGCCTATGCTCAGGGTAAGGCGCCTTCAATGCTAAATACTTTAGCTGATAAAATTAAAGCGGCTGATGGATATGTAATGGTTAGCCCTGAATATAATCACAGTATGAGCCCAGCTCTCGCTGACTTACTTAATCACTTTGGTAGCTCACTATTTTCATATAAGCCCAGTGCTATTGTTACTTACTCTGCTGGGCAGTGGGGTGGACTCAGAGCGGCAATTAGTATGCGCTCGTTTTTATCAGAGCTTGGCTGTTTGCCTGTATCTGCAATGATCCATGTTCCAAAAGCGCAAGAAGTATTTAATGATAATGGATCTGTGCAAGTTGGTGAAGAGCAGTCATCGTGGTTTAATTATTTTCACCGTACTTTTGGGCAATTGGTTTGGTGGGCGCAAGCGGCTAAAAATCAGAGTGGCGTTGAAGATCCTGAGCAGATGCTAAAAAGCTTTAAATCAAATCCATCGCAGCGAAATGCCCCATAACGAATACTTTTAAAATATAACTAATTTAGCCCTTAACTGGGCTAAATTTGTTTCTTTTATAGAAACTTAAAATATATAAATGTTACTATTAACATCTACTTATAAAAAAGGATGTTATATCTTGAAATACCTTACTCTTTTAAGTGTATTAACACTTAGTGCTTGCAGCTCTGTACAACACTTACCGGCGCTTGGCGAAGGCACTATTGCTAATATGAATTTAATAGCTCTTTCGGAGCAGAGCGCGCCACAAGGTGTTAGCGGTACATTTCAGTTTTATATTAAAACTGCAGGCTCTCAGTACGGTGACGTATTTTTAAATACCGAAGCTGACTATCGTGATCGACGTGCTATTACAATTTCAATTGATTCAAACGTAGCTGCTAAACTCACAGAAAAATACGGACAATCAGCCGACACATTTTTTATTGGTAAAGCAATTGAAGTAACAGGTGAAGCGAAGCGGGTAACTATCGATTTTTTAAGTAAAGGCAGAAAAACCAATAAATATTACTATCAAACACATGTTGCTGTTAATTCAATAAATCAACTTCGCATTGTTGAGTAACATCAGCCAGCTTGTTGAGGCATCGGATTAATTACTAAGATACTTATTGGCTAAGGGTATGTTTTACAGTGGCACTGTTTTTATATACAGTACCCCTGTAAATCTCAATGAATACTAAAATAACAAGCTTAATGTTAGTCGCGCTGTTCTTGGCTCTATTGGATGAAAGTGGTTATCTTCAACGCCTTGTGCTGATTCGCCAGGTAAACGCGATGCATAATAGTAATCTATATCGTGGTCGGTGCTATTAAATAAGTTAAGTAATTCAAAGTTTACTTTCCAGTGAGTCTGCTCATAGCTAATTGCGCTATTTACTACTGTTAAAGGCTCCGAACGCTCGTCACCATCGCTAGTTAATGTACGTTTGCCAATATGGCGAACTCTAACTGATGACTGCCATTGCTCACTTAAGTGCCAATTTAAACCTGTACTTGCAACAACCGGAACAGCACCTTCTATATAATCATTATTGTCATTAATATCTAAACGTGAATGCGTGAACGATGCTTCTGCGTCGATACTAAAGCTGTCGTTAATCCAATAATAAGCGCTTATTTCTAATCCGTAACGCTCAGATGCATCACTTGGTTCTGTGTTACCCGCATCGCCAACAAATAAAAGCTCTGAGTCGAGTGTTAGCCACCAAAGTGCAGCTGATAGATTAAACTTTTGCTCATCAGCAAATCGGACGCCTATTTCAGCGCCTTCACTTTTAACTAATAAGTCAACTTGCTCAGCTTGCTCACCGGTAATAGGGTCAATATTAATAGTAGATCCGCGCGCATCATTTGAATGAAAAGATTGTCCCCAATTAGCATATGCAGCTAGTAAATTTGTAAAACGGTAATTTAAACTCCCTTTAAAACTTACTAAATCATCCTTTGCTTTTCCTGAATTTACGGCGGTAATACTAGTCACGTTTGTATCAAAATAGTCGTACCTAACGCCAACGGTTGCTTCAAGTTTTGGAGTAAGTAAAAGTTTAGACTCCCAAAAGCTTGAGTAGCTAGTTTGCTTTAGAGCATCTTGCCTTACCGTACTAAGTCGCTCTCTTGCTTGAGTGTTATAAAGCCCTACGTTATCTATGACGTCGTGGCGAAGCTCAATACCTGCGGTATGTTGTATGTTTATATCTGATGTTTTGGTTTCAAACTGGTAGCTTATATCTGTTCCATAGATATTTCGGCTATCTTGCTGATTAAACTGATCGCCATTAATTGGATCATTTAAAAAATAACTAAAGTTAGAATACAAAGTTAAATCGTAATTTATGGCATAAATGCTGGCTTTAATATGCTCACCTTGCCAGTTACTAGATAAACTATAACGGCTAGAGCTGCCACCAAGTGTGGTGTCAAGAGAGCCTAATTGAGTAATTAAATTTTGTGATATCGCACGCTGTGGAATTTGATCTGCTGAATTCCATGTATTGTCGTATGCCATGGCACTTATTGATAAGTCACCATCAAAAGCTTTACCAACATAGCGCAGTAGGGCATTCTTTTTATTTACATCTTCGTTTATATCATCCCATGGGCCGTCATAGCCTTGCCATTCTGCCGCTGCAATGAGCTTACCTTTTGCAATGTTAGTAGATCCCAGTACAACAGCGCGTTTATAATTATCTTCTCCTATGCTGAGTTCTACTTGGTGATGTTTTAGGTTATCAGCAAGTTGAAATTGAGCACTTCCAGCGGTTGAAAAGTCACCTTGGCTTGCGCTATATGAGCCTTTTTGATAGTTAATAGTTGAAATAGACTCAGGGATTATAAAGTTTAGGTCGGTGTAACCTTGTCCGTGGCCATGGCTGCGCATATTAATTGGCATGCCATCTATGCTGGTGGCAAAGTCGGTGCCGTGATCTAAATTAAACCCCCTAATAAAGTACTGATTAGCTTTACCAGAGCCGCTATGTTGAGTGACCGCCATACCTGGGATTAACTCTAACATTTCGGCGCTTCTTAACATTGGGCGCTGCTGAATTTCACCTTGACCAATAATACCGCTAGATGCGCTGATTGACTCACCAATTAGCCCATCTCTGTGACCATAAACGGTTAATTTTTCTATGTTTGCATAGCTATAACCACTATACAAAGTGCCTAGCGCTAAAATTGCTAATGTTCTCATGACTAAAATCCCTATCTAATGTATTTGTTATTAATGCAGCTATGTTAAATACGGCTTAGATAATTTATTGGATGCAACATTTGTTGGTTATTTGTAATTATTTAGGGGTGAGTAAAGATGGGTAACTTAAAAACTACGCCGCACGCTATTGTAATCTTATTACATAAAACTAATAATCGAGTGCTTTAAATAACTGTATAACACTAACAAGACAGAGAGCCCGTATTGAAAGCCAAAGAAATCCGCAATTTTTACATTAACGAAGAGCAATCTGTTTATTTGCTTTCGCACCGCGATGCTAAAAAGCACCGTCAGTGGCTTAACATTTGTATTAAGCAGTTAACACTGCTGGGGTACAAAAATGTAGAAATGATTGGCTCGGGTGCTTTTGGTTTTGTGTTTGCAGGAGATGACGATAACGGCTTACCTTGGGTATTTAAGTTTTCGCGTATTACTCTTGCCCAAAGTGTGCGTGACCGCTTAGAAGATGAAGCGTATATGCTTTCGCAAATTGATAATCCGTTAGTGCCTACCTTTTATGCTTTTGAACGTATTAAAAAACAAGGGATTTTAATGATGGCACGCGCCATTGGAGAGGACCTTGAAAAAGTATCGCTTAAAACAGGGCGCTTTAGTGCCGCGCAAATAATGGCGCTCGCGGTTAGGCTTCGTAATGTACTGGTTGATTTACGCAGTCATAAAAATGGCATTAGCCCACAACCTATAGTGCATGGCGATATAAAGCCTTCAAACCTTGTATGGGATGCAAGCACTGATGCGCTGTCGTTAGTCGATTGGGGTAGCTCTGTGTATGCACAGTTAGATAGTAATGGTAATCCTGTTGCGAGTAATTTTATGGATTTAATGTCGGGCGATTTAAGCACAACGAATGCGCGTATGGGCGATGTGTACTTTATTGGTGAAGCGCAAATGTCGGGGGAGCAATCATCCCCACGATTTGACGAACAAGGTGTAGCCGCTACGTTGTATGCGCTAGCGTCGGCGCAGTCATGTCGCTTTGGTGCACAAGCTATCCCTGCAAGCAGCTTAGGGCTTCCAAAAGAGCTGGCTAAAGTCATTGACGGTATGCTTTCTAAAAGTAAAGCTCAACGTGATGGTGCTGGTGATTACTTTATGCGTAACATTACAACTATGGCGAAAGCGTATTTACCTGAGTTTGCTAAAAAACAAAAAAAAGCAGATATTCCTTTTTGGTATGGTAGCGATGAGCAGCCAGATACGGTTGTGTATAGCTCACGAAAACAATTTTTACGCCAGGCTGATCATAATCAACAACTACTAGATATAAACGACGCGCAACTTGACCGTTATTACAAAGAGTTTTTGTTTGATACAGGCGATACCGAAAAAGCATTTTTAGCATCAATAAGCCGATTAGCTAAGTATCCGGTGGTTGGTGGACTTAGTTTTCATTGGAGGGATGATTCGCTGTTTGTTGAATCGTCTTTAATTATGCATGATGAATCATTGGGTGATGCGTTTAGTGATGCGATTAATAACACGGTGATGCTTGCGCAAGCGATTAATCAAAAAGGGTTATTTAAGTGCTGTTTGTTTGATGCCCGTAAAACTATTCAACTAGAGCGAGATGGCACGGGGGCATTTAAGTTTGATAGCTTACCAGAGCTTGAATACGAAGTAGTAAGTATGAAAGCAAATGACATAACCCGCCCGCATTCATACTTTGAAGACGGTAAAGACCCTGACGAGCAACTACAGCTACCTAAAAAAGTTATTAAGTGCGTATTTGAGCTTAACCAAATTCATCATACCGGCTGTATTATTTTTGAAGCACTGCCGGACAGAATGAAAATTCACCATTACTACCGATTACTCGATTCGACCAAAGAAGTTGAGTTTAAACGCCTTCTTAATAAACTCATGCAATACGCGGTAAATATTACTGACGTTGGTGTTGCGGGCTTTATGAAACTCCCATATAAAAATACCCGTGAGTTTAGTTTATGTGAGCAGCAAGAAGAGCATTACTTTCCTAAAAACCCCAAGCTTGTACCTTTGTAGAAAGAGCACTTAAATTAAGAGTGCTGAATGAAAAGACAAAGATAAAAAAAGAGCACAAGTTTGTTCAACTTGTACTCTTTGCTACTTAATTATTTGGTAAGTACTACTAATTATTAAAACACCTTACTAAAGGGCGACGTTGGTGATAGCTCAAATTTGTGAGTAAGTTTTTGCGTTTTATTAGTCGCTGTTATTTGATAATGCTGCTTGTGCTCATTGTTACTAAATAGCTTAACGTTAAAGTTAACTTTGGTTAATTTACTGGGCATAGAGTAGCGCCCAGTAATGGTTACTTGGTCTATATTGTCGCTTTTATGTGTATGCGACGCTTCTGGGTTTAGCAAAAGTCCGTCAATAGTAAATTTATACTGATGATCCGCTAAATAAACGTTCTTTGTAACTCGCTTACTTATTTGTTTTTTGTGAGCATTAAACTCAACTATTGATATTTTGCCATCTTTATTTTCATCAACCCCTTTAAAAGCCGACATAGGGATTGAAAGTACAATAAACACGTTATTATCAACAAAGTTTAGCGTGCCGTGCTCTGCAACCATTAAATGTGCGTTTGCTAAATTTGGCATAATCAACAAACCCAAGGTAGTCATACTTAGCAGATGTGATTTTATATAAGGCATAGCTTACTCCTAACTAAACTTCGCCTTTAACGCAGCGTTGAAAAAACGGGTAAGTGTCTGTTGCGTAATAGTGGTATATCCCATCGGGAAACTCAGGTGTTACACCAACGCGGCCATTACATTCATCTAGATCACCAGAGCCTGCTACGTATTCCCAATCTTGTCCAAATGTACCTAAGGGATATATATCGGTAGAAGGGCGGTTTGCGCTAACGGTTGTTACGTGTTGGTAGCTACCGGTCATTGCGGTTAGGGCTGAAGTTGCATCACTTGAGTCCGAATAGCCGTAACGTGCATAAATAGGAAAGCCGTCTGCTGCCCAGCCTATTAGAGTCATAGTGGTGCTATTGCCACCACGCAGTGTTACAAAGCCTTCAGGCATACCGTGATAGTGGTATGTACCATCGGGTTGCACGTGTGCGTTGTTGTCGTCTGTTCCAAAGCTAAACGTGTCTTGGCTTAAGGCTTCAATGTTCCAGTTGCCGCTGTTGTCGCCCAAATCGCAATCGGTGCCCGAATCATCGCAACTCCCGCCTGTGCCTGCGTCTATTTTAATGCCGTTAAGTACAACGCCTATCATTCCACGAGGACCACCAAGCATAGTTGCTTGTGTTGTTTCTATAGGCTCAAGTGTGTAGCTTTCATTTAAAGATTGCTCAGAAATAGTATTTGGGTTGTCGGCATTAGGAAAAGTGCCTACTTCATGATCGGGTATGCCATTAGCTACTAAGTCACGTGTAGTTCCTGTGCATGACCAATCTGCTGCGCTGGTGGCTTGTACGGACTCAGATTCGTTATATTCGCTGTAGCTATATTCACAAAGTACACCCTGAGTTGAGCTACTCGTACCTGTGCCATTATCTGTGGTGGTTTGGGATGAATCTGTAGTTGTTGAGTTATCAATAGCTATGCCTTCTCCATCTCCGCATGCAATTAATGATGAAACAATTAAAGACAGAGAAGTGAGCTTTAAAGCATTTACCCTATTTCTATTTTTATTATTAAGTTCGTATTGTTTCATTGCTGCCTACCTGATCAATTAAGTTAATCAAATAATAATCAGCAATTGTGCAAATAGTGTGTAAACAATGATGACAAATTAGCAATTATGTAAATAGGCAGATTATTAGCGCTAAGTTGAAATTTAACTTTATTAGATTGTGTTTTATTTTAAAATTTCAAAAAGTTAAACTAACAGTAATTAAGTAATATAAAAGGCTATCTTAATGGCTAAAATAAAACCTGTTGTTACGCTACAAAGCCACGGCATTTACTCCACGTGGGATAGCGAAAGTAAGGCGTTGCCACAAATAGAGCAATTTACAACAAATGTAATAGCTGAGGTAGATATTGAGTTTGGTTTAATCGTAAATATTAAAAAAGGTAAAGGCGAAAAGCTTCATTATTGTATTTACCATCCAGATATTCCAGATAGTAACGGCGATGTAATGGACCCATTTGAAGGCGATGTATACGTTAAAAATAGCGATTGGAACTTTTACTTAGGCGATACGCTTTGGCTGCCAATAGAAAATAAATTGGGTGACTGGCGTATGACGATTGAGCTTAATGGCAAAGTTATTGCGGATAAGACATTTAACGTGGCATTAGAGGCAGAGCGCACTGAAACAGACTTTTGGAAAAACCGGGGATATTGATTGTTATTTATTGTATGTAGCGCGGATATAATTGAAGTTAATGAGAAGATAGTCGAAGAGCTACTTATAAATAGCTCTTAGACCTTAAATTAGTAAGTTTTTAGTTACCCCAAGGGTTACTCGAGTTTGAACGCTGTTTGCGATCGCGAGCACGTTGCTTTGATTCTTTCTTTTCTATAATACGTTTAGCGTCAACAAAGCTAAGTTCACATGGCTCACCAGGTTTATGATCTGCTGGAATCACACGATCTCGTGGCGGCAATTCGTATTGAACATCATCAGGTTTAGGTAAGTTTTTAAGACGATAAAGGTAAAAGTTATCTACTTTTTCTTGTGCCCATTGTGTTTTACGTAAAAATTTAACTGCGGATTTTATATCAGGATTGTTTTTAAAGCAGTTAAGTTGTAAATAAGCGTGTAGGAGTTCCCACCCATATTGTTCAACCAGCTCTTCAACCACTTGTTCTAATTTTACGCCTTGCAGTGGGTTATTACTGAAAAGTTCTTGGTTGCTCATAGGTGTTGCCTCGTTATTAAAATACAAATTGCATTATAAATTTAATAACGAGGCTTTAACAGAGTAAATATCTTAACTTTGGCAATTAACTACAACACGACCACGAATTTTACCTTCCATAAGTTGCTCTGCGTTATCAATTACGTGTTCGAGTGATATTTCTGTCGAAATTTTATCTAAATAATCAGTGCTTACTAATTTAGCTAACCGATCCCATGCTTCGATTCTGTCGGCTTTAGGGCGCATTACGCTATCAATCCCCATTAACGATATGCCACGTAATATGAATGGCGCAACTGACCCTGGTAAATCCATACCTTGTGCAAGTCCGCAGGCGGTTACTACGCCACCATATTTTAGTGATGCACAAATATTGGCAAGTGTATGGCTCCCTACAGAGTCTATTGCCCCTGCAAAGCGCTCTTTTTGGAGGGGCTTACCTGGATTTGAAAGCTCATTTCTGTCAATTACGTGTTTAGCGCCTAACTCTTTTAAATACTCACTTTGATCTAATCGGCCCGTTGCTGCTGTTACGTTAAACCCAAGTTGATTTAATAAATAAATAGCAAAGCTGCCTACGCCACCATTAGCACCCGTTACCAGTATTTCGCCAGACTCAGGCGTAATACCCTGTTTTTCGAGAGCTATAACACTTAGCATGGCGGTATAACCGGCTGTACCAATTTGCATGGCTTGTTTTGGTGAAATACCAGCAGGCAAGGGGATTAGCCAATCGCTATTAAGTGCCGCTTTTTGAGCAAGCCCACCCCAATGTTTTTCGCCTACACCAAAGCCATTTAATATTACGTTATCACCGCTTTTAAATTCATCGCTGGTGGAATTTGTAACCGTACCCACTAAATCAATACCTGGCACCATAGGAAAACTACGTACAACGGGGCCTTTGCCAGTAATTGCTAAGCCATCTTTATAGTTAAGTGTGCTGTATAGCACGTCGATAGATACGTTTTCGTTTGGTAAATCACTATGTTCGATAGTAGATAATGAAGCACTATAGTTATTATCTTCTTTATTAATAACAATGGCTTTAATTGGGTTACTCATGGGATATCCTTTTAGACCGATCGTCTTTTAATTGGTAAATAAAAACGCATTAGGTTAATAATGCGCGTAAAAACATTTCTGTATACAAAGTAAGTGGGGTATTTGATTTAGTGAGCTTGGCGCGCATAACAGCACCTTCCCAACCAATCCAAAAGTACTCACTCATTAATTTTGTGTTTACATGGCTTGCAATAGTGCCTTGCTGCTTAGCTTGGTTTAAGCAAGCTTCTACATGGTTTTGCCAAGCGGTGTAGCTTTGCATTAATCTGGTTTTAAACTCTTCACTTAAATGATTAAGCTCTTGGTTTAAGTTACCGACTAAGCAGCCACGTTTGTAATCGTATTTTTTCATCCCCTTAATTGCGCTTTGGGTAAAATTAACGATTCGCTCCAGTGGGGGAACATCTTCTTGCTGTAAGTAATAGGTAAGCTTGGCAATAAAATAATTGTCGTATGCATCAACTAACGCAATACCGTAGGCTTCTTTACTTTTAAAGTAGTGATAAAAAGAGCCTTTAGGTACAGCGGCTTTTTTTAAAATAGTATCGAGGCCTGTGGCACTAAAACCAAATTCGGTTAGTGTTTCTAGGCCCGTGCGAATAAGTAACGCTTTTGTATCGGCGTTCTCTCTGGCTATTTTAGGTGGGCGACCACGGCGTATTGGTGTTGATGTATTTTTGTTCATAGGTATATATTAGACCGATCAACTTTAAATAATCAAGTGTAAATTTAAATTGTTTAAAAATAGTTCAAATTAGGCGAGTAATAATAACTGAAATAAAAGTGTCACGATTACATTTTTGTTTGGAACTTAGTTAAATTACTCAGGTCGTAATTTATGTACTTAAGTACATTTTAGCGATTATTGAGTCGCATTTTATTTAGCATAAAACCGGTCAAATTAAATGTTGTATGACCACTTACTTTTTTAAATGTTAATTCATTTTTGCATCAGCAGCTTAGTTAAAGTCAAACAATTTAATTGCTTTTACGATTTGAATTTTACATTTTTATTAACTATTCATTAAATGTAGATTTCACTAATGCTACACAATATATAAATAAAAAGGTGAGGATATTACCGATGAAGAGACAGAAAAGAGATCGTTTAGAAAGAGCTCATTCTCAAGGTTTTAAAGCAGGTTTAGCAGGTCGCTCAAAAGAGCTATGCCCTTATCAACAAGTAGATCCAAAATCAGAGTGGTTAGGAGGTTGGCGTGAAGCGATTGAAAACCGCAACATGTACAAAACCTAAAATCAATAATCGAATTTAAGCAAAAAGGCCTCCACATTGGAGGCCTTTTTGTTTGTGCGTTTAAAAATTAAAATGCGCTAGTGTCTTGGAACAAGCCCACTTTTAAATCTTTTGCTTCGTAGATTACTCGGCCATCTACTTCTACAGTGCCGTCAGCAACGCCCATAAACAATTTACGTTTAATTACGCGTTTCATTACAAGGCGGTAAGTTACTTTTTTATTAGTTGGTAAAATTTGGCCAGTAAATTTAACTTCACCCACACCTAGCGCGCGGCCAAGACCAGGGCCACCAGACCAACCTAAGTAAAAACCAACTAGTTGCCACATAGCATCTAAGCCTAAACAACCTGGCATTACTGGGTCGCCTTTAAAATGGCAATCGAAAAACCAAAGGCTAGGGTCAATATCAAGCTCAGCAACAATCTCGCCTTTACCATGAATTCCGCCATCAGCGGTAATAGAGGTAATGCGGTCCATCATTAACATGTTGTCACTTGGTAAACGGCAGTTGCCTTCACCAAACATTTCACCTTGACCGCAAAGGATCAAATCTTCTTTTGTATAGCTATTTTTAGGTTCCATAACACTTATCTTCGCTTAGAAATTGCCAAGTACTTTAGCGTACACTTGTACGCTAAACAACTCGGAGCAGTTAAAAAATCAAAATATTGCATATTAAATCACCAATCAATCAGCGCGATTGGTTTTTGCACTATAAAACCGCGCAATTACAATCAGAAATCATTATAATTGGCACTGTCTTATAACCAGTCTAAAGGAAGTTTATGATCCTTTTTGTTAACTCACTAACTGTGATTGATTTTTCTTACTTATGTAACAAACGCGGCGCCGTTGGCGAGAGCTGGATTGTTGATTTAACTTTGCACGGTAAACTTAACGAAGAGTCTATGGTTTTAGACTTTGGTTTAGTTAAAAAGCAAATTAAAGGCATTATAGATGAGTGTATTGATCACCGATTAGCAATTCCTACGGGCCTTAATGGCACTGTATCTGAATTTGACGAGCATAAAACACTCGACTGTACATTTGGTGAAAACAACCACTTGGCTATGAGTGCTCCTCATCAAGCTTATTGCATGATTAACGCAAACGAAGTCACTGTTGAATCGGTAACTGAATTTTTAATTGCGACTATTTTACCAAAGCTACCAGATAACATAGAAAAAATTGAGTTGTCTCTTAAGCCTGAGCACAGCCAGAGCTTTTACTATCATTACAGCCATGGCCTTAAAAAGCATGACGGTAATTGCCAACGTATTATTCATGGGCATCGTTCTCAAATTGGTATTAGCCTAGACGGCATCTCTATGCCGCGCTTGCAAAAAGAATGGTCTCAAAAGTGGGAAGATATTTACTTAGCCACTAGTGAAGATCAAATTAACGCAGCTGATTTAAAACACCTAACAGCCAAAGCGGATGATGTATGTTTTGCTTACACATCGGCACAAGGCTATTTTGAAATGGCTATAAGCGAGTCTCGTTGCGACATTTTACCAGTAGACACCACTGTAGAATGTATTGCTGAACATGTAGCTGGCCAAATTAAAGCCCAATACCCAGAAAAAGCAGTAAAAGTTACCGCTTATGAAGGGGTTGGAAAAGGATCGATTAGTTATGTTTAAAACACTTATAGCAACAGCGCTTGTCGCTTCTGCTAGCTTTAGTGCTATGGCGCTTGAGTTAAAAGGGCATTTAACACAAGGCGGTTTAGTTACAGGTAAGCTAGAAAACGCTAAATCAGTAAGTTTAGATGGCAAAAGCTTAAAGCTTTCGCCAAATGGTGATTTTGTATTTGGTTTTGGTCGTGACGCTGATACTACTCATACTTTAAAATGGGTAGATAACAATGGTAAATCGCATTCACAATCGATAGCTATTACTAAGCGCGAGTACAAAATTGATAAAATTACTGGTGTAGCTAAAAAGTATGTATCTCCGCCAAAAGAAGTCAGTGCACGTATAAGCCGCGAAGCTGTTGCTGTTCGTAAAGCGAGAGAAGTTGACTCTGATTTACTGTACTTTTTAGACCCTGTGTTAAAGCCTGCAGAAGGACGTATATCGGGTGTTTATGGCAGCCAACGTTATTTTAATGGCGAGCCTCGTCGCCCACACTTTGGCTTAGATATAGCTAATAAAACAGGCTCTCCTGTTTATGCTCCAATTAGTGGCACAGTGGTATATGCCGAACCTGATTTATATTACTCAGGCGGTACATTAATTATTGATCATGGTCATGGTATTACCTCAACTTACATTCATTTAAGTAAGCTTAATGTAAAAGTGGGTGACACAATAACGCAAGGCAACAAAGTGGCTGAAATTGGTGCAACAGGGCGTGTAACGGGTCCTCACCTAGATTGGCGTTTTAACTGGAAAGGCGAACGCCTTGATCCTGCATTACTAATGCAAGATACATTAGCAAACAAAAAGTAGAGATTATGACTGAAGTAAATCGCGATGCAATAATTGCTCAGCGTATTGAAGACTCAACCACATCGGTAACTAAAACAGTGTTTCCAGGGCGCACCAATCATCACAATACATTATTTGGTGGTGATGCACTGGCGTGGATGGATGAAGTTGCATTTATAGCGGCGACTCGTTTTTGTCGTAAGCCTTTGGTTACTATATCCTCTGATAGAGTTGATTTTAAAGAAGCGATACCAGCAGGTACGTTTGCAGAGTTAATAGCTAAAGTAGTGCATGTAGGTAACACAAGCTTAAAAGTTGATGTAGATATACTCTTAGAAACTATGCACAGAGACGATAAGCACTCAGCCATTAGTGGTAGCTTTACGTTTGTTGCAGTTGATGATAACCACAGACCAACACCGGTAGTATGCGATAAAATGATTTATGGTTTTGACTAATTTAAAGCTTTAAATACAAGATAGAGTAAAGTTATATGAGCACCTTAGTTGGTGCTTATATAAAAACCCACAAAGAACACATCATACTTAGTGATTATTAAATATAACCTCAACAACAGAGTTAATATTAACTAAAAAAAGTAATCAAACTGGTGGGATTGATAGGGGGGAGAGTTGTTGGATTTGGATACTAAAAAGGTATGCTTTTAACATACCTTTTTGGTTATCTTCAGCTTTTAATTACACTTACGTAAATACTTTTTAAAGCACCATTGCTGCAATCCAGCCAAATATCAGCAGCGGAATGTTAAAGTGAATAAACGTTGGAATAACAGAGTCTCTAATATGGTCGTGCTGACCATCGGCATTTAAACCTGAGGTTGGGCCAAGCGTTGAGTCTGAAGCAGGAGATCCGGCATCACCTAAAGCGCCCGCAGTACCAACAAGTGCAGCGGTAGCCATAACAGAAAAGCCAAGGTCTAAACATAGAGGTACAAACAACGTTGCAATAATAGGCACTGTTGAAAACGAACTACCAATTCCCATTGTAATTAATAAACCAACTAACAAAATAACACCCGCAGCAAGGGGTTTATTGCCATCAAAAAGGGCGGCTCCACTGTGTACTAAGCTCGCTACATCGCCGGTAGCTTGCATAACCGATGCAAAGCCTTGTGCCGATATCATAATAAAACCAATCATCGCCATCATCGCAACGCCTTTACTAAATACGTCGCCGTTTTCTTCCCACTTAACTACACCAAATACACTAAATATCATTACACCTACTAGACCACCTAAAATCATTGAGCCACTTAGGTTTTGTGCAACAAGTGAGGCTAACACAGCGCAAAGTCCTACAATCATCACTTTTTTAGGCTTTTCGACATCAGCTGATTTACTCTGAGTTGTTAATGGGAGCTCTGTGTATTCACGACGTTTTTTGTAGGTAATAAATACCGCAATAAGTAATCCAATAAACATACCCAATGCAGGAATAATCATCGCCATAGGGACTTGTGTATTTACAATGTCTAAGCCGTTATCGACCAGGTTTTTATGCAAAATAGAATATAAGTAAATACCCCCAAAGCCATAAGGCAGCACCATATAAGAGGTTGCTAATCCAAATGTTAAAATACATGCTATAGCACGCCTGTCTAACCTTAGCTGATTAAAAACAACGAGTAACGGTGGAATTAAAATAGGAATAAACGCTATGTGTACAGGTACTAAGTTTTGCGAAGAAATCGCACAACCTAAAATAATTAATAAAATGAAGTAACTTAAAAATGTTTCATTCCCGCTGCCTTTAGCATTTACTTTAGCAAGTAACTTATCAGCGAGAATGCGTGTTAAACCCGACTTAGAAATAGCAACGGCAAACGCACCAAGCATGGCATAACTTAGTGCAATTTCAGCTCCAGCAGAAAGGCCAGAATTAAATGCATCAACACTTTCTTTTATACCCAAGCCTGCGGTTAAACCAGCAACTAAAGCACTTATGATCATGGCAACAATGACGTTAACGCGAGCCAGAGATAGCCCGAGCATTAAAATAACGCCTATAACAACAGCATTCATAGTATTCTCTATTTGGAAATTTTAATTAATTTTATCAGATCTTTAGCCTGAGTTTTACGCTCTTTCGTAAAAGGTTTTTTACCATAGCGAACTTGGTTAAATAACTGGCTAAATGTGTTTATAGATTGTGCAGAATTAGGAAGTTGCTCAGCAAAAAAACGTAACTGCTGACTAGGTGTTAAATTATCGGGTGTATTTATTTTTTGTTTTTTCGCCCATGCTTTTATTTCATAGAACTCTTTAACCATAGGCGCTAATTTAGCCGGACGTTTTGGTAAGTTTAAATAAACAAAATAACCTACAAAACAAAAACCAGCTGTTAATAAAACTATTAATGGTACAAGCCAAATATTATTACTACCAAAAATTGATTTTAAAAAATCATTTTGTTTTTCTTCATCAAAACCAAGTACCCAGCTAGACCATTGATAATCGAGATTTTCAAGTTCCAACCTTAACCAATTAATAGCGGGGAAATTACTTAAACTCACTAAACCAAAATCAAGATTACTTTTAAATTCGTTATTCAGCTCTTCGTTCTGAGAAAGTGAGCCATTTAAACGCTCTGGTGCAACAACGGCGGTTGCATCAAAAATAACCCAACCCTCGTTTTGTAAATATACTTCTACCCATGCGTGTGCGTCGTACTGGCGAACTGTTAGCGTATTATTATCTTGATTTAATTCACCGCCTAAATAACCACTTACTAATCGAGCGGGTATACCTGCAGTTCTAAAAATGTACGCAGCAGCGCTTGCATAATGACCACAAAAACCTCGTTTATTATCAAATAAAAATTGGTCAATGGTATTATCGCCGCTCATAGGTGTAGGAGTTAGCGTGTAAGTAAATCCCGTACCTGCAAAGTATTGCAATAAGCTATTGTAAAAATCGCGGTCAGAGTGTGTTTTTTGCTTTAAGTTTTTAGCAAGTGATGATGTTTTTATATTCTTTTTATGGGTTAGGTATTTGTAGCGTTTTTCTTCAAATTCGCCAAGCGGTAAAGTTGCAAAGTTAAAGCTATTTACATCGTATTGTAAGTTTTTAGCTTGTCGGTTTTTTTTTCGCAATAAACCTAGCGAATTACCTTCAACATTTTGTGAGTTACTACTGGAATAGGCTAAACCATAAAGCCACTTTTGTGTAGCAGGCTCTGTAATAACTGAGTAGCTTGCAATAAGTTGCTCATCATTTTTGCTCTGCGTATTTGCTTTTAAATTATTATATTTTAAAAAGTCAGACGTAAGCCACGCATTGCCATTAAATTCATCATGGACGATTGCTCGCCAATAATAAGGCGCTACAGGTTTTTCTTCGTTAAATTTAGCTCTAAATACAAGTTCATCTGAATTTGAAAGCTTTGCGATATCGAATGGATCGACTTGTTCAGAAAGCCCTGTTTTTGCAAGCTTAGGTCCAGGAAGTTGCCAAAAGGCGGGCATTTTGGGTAAAAAAAGCAGTAAAAATATAGCTAAAGGAAGCGCTAAAAGTAGCAATTTCCCACTTTGCTTAGAGGCTATTTTTAAATTATGTTTGGACTCGAGTAGGCCAAGTACTGCAAAGTTTAATATGTATAAACCACTTACAGTTAAAGTCGTTAAAATGCTTTGGTTGAATAAATACACAGATGAGAGTGAAAAAAATGTAAGCGTTGTAATTACATGATAGTGTTTTTTGGTTTTAGCCTGCAGCAGCTTAAATAAACTAGCAAGTAGCAGCATGGCCACAAATAAAATAACCGTATTCGACATGCCTATGGTGTAGAGCATTAAAACTAGTGACACACCTGCAAGTATGTTTGCCAGCCAAGCATTTGGCTTTGGTTTATTACTAAGCGTTATGTAAAAGTTCCATGCACAAATAAGTGCAAGTACACCAACAAAAACAAGGGGTAAATGCGCTATAAAAAATACAATCAAACAGGCATATATAAAAGACAGTGAAAAATTTATTACTTTTTCGTTTTTAATTATGCTCATTAAACACCACCATTATATGAGCATAATAACGCTAAACATTGCTGCTTATGATGCTGTCCGGTATTTGTGTTTATCGTTTTACTCGGTAGCTTTAACATAAAAGGGGTGTTTTTCTCGGTTGCTTCACACACTAAAAAGCATAACTGACTTAAGCGCTGCTCTGTATCTCCATTCATTAACGTAAAATCGAAGAGCGCATTCGCTATTTTAAAGTCTACAAACTCTTTAACTAACAATTGCTGTGTTTTTGCGTAATGCTTCCACGACACTCTTTGCAAGCCCATTTCCGGTAAGTGTGGGATGAGTGCCTCAAACTCTTCGCTGCCCGATTGTGTAGAAATACCTTTATCGGCTTGCTCATCTAGCATAGAAACATGCGCATCACTGTGCACTTGTTCAAGCGACGGGTATACAAATACACCTGTCTGTAATTGAATGTAGCTCCAAACAGTTATTAAACCAAATGGATAGTTACTCGCTATTTTAATACGTTGCACTGTGTATTTACCGCGTGAGCTGTAGGGTAAGCAAAGAGTGAGTATCTGAGGTTTATTATCAACTTCGTCGGTATATTTGTGAGTTTGCTCACTACCTTGATATGTTAAATTAATAGATTGGGTTAGTGAAGGGCTTTGTAATTCAAATACAATACTCGGTTTTTGAGGAGCGTAGCTGTTAAATGCATCTTTAAATTTAACTGTTAAGCCTTTAGCGTTACTGTAGCCCATTAATACAGCAATAATCATAACCACAAACATAAGATAAGACATTATTAAAATTAAATTATTTTGATAATTAATGCCCATTACAAAGTTTAAAATAGCCACAATTACAAAGTACCAACCAAGGGATGATGGCAATACATAAATTGTTCTGTGTTCAAGTGTAATTGAGTTTTTTAAATGCTTATTTTTTAATAACTTATTAAATACACTTTGCTTAAATGACTTAAATAAAGAAGGGCGCTTAGCTGTTTTTTTTGGCATAAAAGCTTATACCGGAACTAAAACGTTTTTTAAAATATCATTTACCTGCGCCTCACCCGACTCATTATGTAAACCTAATCGATGCTGACACACACTTGCAAATACGGCTTGAACATCCTCTGGCATTACAAAGTCACGGCCATCAATAAAGGCCCACGACCTAGCCGCTTTAGCGAGAGCCATACTGGCACGAGGTGATAACGATGCTGCAAACGCATTGCTTGTGCGTGTGTAATTAACGAGTTCAATAACGTAGTCAACTACTGGACTACTTAAAGTAATTTGGCTTATCTGGGTTTGAATTGCCGCTAACTCTTGTTGGTTAATACGCTGTGGTAATTGGCTATAATCTCGTTTTTGCATATTCAAAATTAAGCGTTTTTCGGCATCTTTAGGAGGAAACCCCAAGCTTATGCGCATTAAAAAACGGTCTAATTGTGACTCGGGTAACGGATAAGTACCCGATTGATACAGCGGGTTTTGTGTTGCGATAACAAAAAATGGATTTGGCAGCGTATATTTTTTTCCATCTACTGTTACTTGTTGCTCTTCCATTGCTTCAAGCAACGCACTTTGTGTTTTGGGGCCTGCGCGGTTTATTTCATCTGCTAAAACTACTTGGCTAAAAATAGGGCCTTTATGAAACGTAAAGCTATGCTCGGTAGAGTTAAATACATTAGTCCCAAGAATATCAGCAGGAAGAAGATCACTGGTAAATTGTATACGTTGATACGATAAACCTAATACAGCTGACAATGCATGAGAGAGAGTGGTTTTTCCCATACCAGGCAAATCTTCAATGAGTAAATGCCCTTCGCTAAATAAGCATGTAAGTGCCAGTTTTATTTGCTGTTGTTTACCAAATATAACAGTCGAAAGATCTTCTATAATCGCAGTAACAGTACTATGCATGCTAACCTTATTATTATTCTATTATTTCAAGACGCTTCATTACAGTGTCGACTTTTTTTGTGTTAAAGGGTTTTGCAATAAAGCCTTTAGCACCCATTTCCCACGTGTTTTGTACGTTTTCGAGACTATTGTGGCCCGAACACATAACAACATGAGTGTGTGGGTAAGCACTATTAATGTATTCCAATATCTCTTCACCGTTAGAGTCAGGTAAATCGACATCTACAAATATTACGCCTGGCGGTTTATTGTCCATAATAGGTTTAGCAGAGCTAAAATCAGCGCTTTCTAATATATCTTCAAACCCTAAGTCAGTTAAAATTTGGTTTAGATAATCACGAATTTCCTTAACGTCATCAATAATGAGGATGGGCTCTAGCGGGCGAACAAATTCCATATGTAGGTTACTTCTATTTTGAATACATCTAAGTGCTTTAATACTAAGCTAACCCCATCATAAGCTCAAGAACGTTACTTAAAAAACACTAATAAATAAACTGTTTATAGGTTTTCCCAACAGCCTATTTTTAAAGGATTACCTGCTTTCATATTTTCTACTAACTTATATATACATTAGTTGTATTGAACAATAATGACGCATCTACAATAAATCCCTTAATCCAACACCTTATTTCCTCAAAGTTTGATGTAACAAATTTGCTACTTAACTTATTGATTCAAAAATATTTACATATAAATTCGATTTTTTGTAAACGTTTTGTAATAAAAAATCGTTGACCTTCCAAATTCATTCTGTGATTATGCTCACTAGATGGGCTTATGCTCACAAGTGTAATTTCATTAACTATTTAATGTTTTGCTCAGATAGCCTCATCTATACACACTGAATTAATACCAATTTCATTAAATGAATATGTAATTTAATAAAGTTGGCATCACACACCACACTAAATAAAGAGCTTATTATGTTGAATAATAAAAAGACTAAATTTGCAATTTCTCTCATAGCGGCAGCTATGGCTACATCAGCACCAGCACAGGCTGATATTTCTGAATATTTAGATCGCGTTGACGTAGACTTTTTACTAATGCAAAACTTTCAGTCAATTCAAGCTAAAGACGGCGCATTTCGTCCAGAAGATGAAGAACAAGAATCAGGTTTTGGCCGTATTAGAGCTAATCTAATGCTTAAATTTCATATTAACGAGTTCATCACTGCCGATATAGATATTGCAGAAGAGCCTAATGACTTTGGTGGCGAAGATCGTGACTTTTCATTTCACAACGATTTCGCAGGTGTTGAGTTTGATTTACTAGGTCTTTATGGCACACCAAAAGAAAACGCTAATTTAACACTGCGTTTAGGTAACATTGGTGGCTCACCTTTTCAATTTAAAGGTTTTCAAGACGGCGCAGATAACCAAAGTAATGCACTTATTGGTAATGGTATTACCGATTACGCAACCGCAGAAAACGGCGCACAGTTAAGTTACAGCGAAACTTTCGATAGTGGTGTCGTACGTGCTTATAATGTTACAGGTCACATTACGACTTCTAGTTTCGGTGAAGCGTTTCAAGAAGACAGAGGTTACAATTACCGACTTCAAGGTACTCTAGAATTTGAAGGTGGTTTTAAAGCAGGCTTAAATTTATTAAAAGCGAATCAAGGCGACCAGTTACGTTTTGAAAACGGTGTAGCCAGTCTTGATGGTGTAACCACAACAAACTATCGCTTCGGCGATGGTGAAAACTATAATTTCTCAGCGTCACCTTCAAACGAGCGTGACACACATGTTGGCGCCATGCCTGGCCTTGAGCAATCAATTATCCAGTTAAATTTAGCTTATCAACCATCTGACGAAACTAGCTTAATTTTTATGATTGGTAAATCATCTGATGATTATACGTTCGCAGATGCAGCTGGTAATGCAGTTGCCGGTATTACCTACTTTGGTACTAATGGCATAGCTGATGAAAACGGCACTACTTTTGATTCAAACAGTGTAATAGAAGGTGACTCATCGGTTGAGTACTTCGTGTTTGAAGCACAACAATATTTAATCCCTAAAAAGCTATATGTAGCGGCTCGTTATGCAGAAGCCGAAAACACTTCCGACTTAATTGAACAAACAGACAACACAGTAGAGCGTATTCAAGTAGCTGCAGGTTACTGGTTTAACGATAAAACGCTTTTAAAAGTTGAGTATGTTAACCAAGAAGAAGGTGTTAATTCGGGCGGCCAAATCGGTAAAGGATTTGACGGCTTCACTTCTGAGATCTCTGTTAAATTTTAAGTCGTTAACCGACTAGTCTAACTATTTGTACAAAGAACCTAAAAAGGCACTTTGCGGGCAGTTTTATGTTTTAAAACTGCCATAAATAGAATTGGCAATAGATTAAAATTTAATAGCACTTGTTAAAACATAACGTGTATGGGGAATACCCGATGAAAAATAAATTAATTATGCTCGCGTGTGGCTTTATAAGCATGGGCGCTGCGGCAAAAGAAACAATTACAATAGCGACTGTTAATAACGGTGACATGATCACCATGAAAGAATTAAGCAGTAACTTTACCAGCCAAAACCCTGATATAGATCTAAAATGGGTTACTCTAGAGGAAAACATTCTTCGCCAACGTGTCACTACCGATGTTGCAACAAAAGGCGGACAATACGATGTTATGACCATAGGTACTTATGAAGTACCAATTTGGGGCAAACAAAATTGGTTAAAAGAATTAGATAATTTAGGTGAAAACTACGATTTAGACGATTTAATACCTGCAATCCGAAGCGGTTTAACGATTAACGACAAACTTTATGCTGCACCATTTTATGGTGAAAGTTCAATGGTTATGTACCGCACCGATTTAATGGATAAAGCGGGGCTGAAAATGCCTAAAGCCCCAACATGGGACTTTATACGCAAAGCTGCTAAAGCGATGACAGATAAAAAAGAAGGTGTTTATGGCCTTTGTTTACGTGGTAAAGCAGGTTGGGGCGAAAACGTTGCGCTTATTACATCAATGGCTAATTCGTTTGGTGCTCGTTGGTTTGATGAGAATTGGAAGCCACAGTTTAATACCCCAGAGTGGGAAAATACCCTTCAGTATTATGTCGATGTAATGAAAGAGTCAGGACCTGCTGGTTCATCTGCAAACGGGTTTAACGAAAATCTTGCACTATTCCAAACCGGAAAATGTGGTATTTGGATTGATGCAACCGTTGCAGGCGCATTTGTTACTAATAAAAAAGACTCAGAAGTTGCCGATAAAGTAGGGTTTGCACTTGCGCCAGATAATGGTCTAGGTAAACGCGGTAACTGGTTATGGTCTTGGACTTTAGCCGTACCGGCAAGCAGCAAAAAACCAGATGCCGCAATGAAATTTATTAGCTGGGCGACATCAAAAGAATACACTCAACTTGTAGCTGACAAAAAAGGTTGGGCAAAAGTACCGCCAGGTACACGTAAATCACTTTACAGTAATCAAAAGTACATGGACGCAGCATCGTTTGCGCAAATTACCTTAGATTCTATCCAATCTGCAGATCCTAAAAATCCAACCGTTAAACCGGTGCCTTATGTAGGTATTCAGTTTGTTGCTATTCCTGAGTTTCAAGGAATTGGTACAGCTGTTGGGCAACAATTCTCAGCAGCATTAACTGGCCAAATGACCGTTAAGCAAGCGCTTAGTACGTCTCAGCACCTCGTTGAGCGAACAATGCGTAAAGCTCGCTATCCTAAATAGCATGTAATGGGCGGGTAAGTACTCAAACTTACCCAATATTTTATGTCAATTCTATTTACTTGTTAGTTATAAACGCTATCAAGGGTTTCTGATTTTCACTTGATAGTTAACAAGTAAATAGAATTGGCTTTTTTAAGGTCACCTTTATGGCAACAACTAACTCGCGCACGCTTGCTCGGTTTATGCTTCTTCCAAGTGTAATTTTATTACTTGCTTGGATGATAGTTCCGCTGTGTATGACACTGTATTTTTCTTTTATTGATTACAATTTATTAGTACCAGGGGATAAAGAGTTTGTAGGCTTTTTAAACTATGAATTTTTCCTAACTGATCCGGCTTTTTTTGAATCATTTTTTAACACGCTCTACCTAGTAACTGGGGTTTTACTTATCACTATTTGTGGTGGTATTGGCTTAGCTATTTTACTAGACCAAGCAATATGGGGGCGAAACTACGTTCGCATTATGGTACTAGCCCCATTTTTTGTAATGCCAACTGTGTCGGCATTGGTATGGAAAAACATGCTAATGAACCCAGTTAATGGCTTATTTGCACACTTTGCTATTTGGCTTGGCTTTGAACCTATCGACTTTTTTGCTCAAATGCCGCTATTTTCAATCATCATAATTGTGTCTTGGCAGTGGTTACCGTTTGCAGCTTTAATACTGCTAACAGCAATACAATCACTCGACCGTGAACAATTAGAAGCGGCTGATTTAGACGGAGCTGGCCCATTTAGTAAGTTCTTTTACATCGTTTTACCGCACTTATCGCGCGCTGTAACTGCGGTTATATTAATCGAAACTATATTTTTACTGTCAATTTTTGCTGAAATATTAGTTACAACCAGTGGCGGTCCTGGTTATTCGTCAACCAATATAACGTACTTAATTTATACGCAATCGCTACTTCAGTTTGATGTAGGCGGCGGTTCGGCAGGGGGCATAGTTGCAGTTATTATTGCAAATATAGTCGCTATATTTTTAATGCGCTTAATTGGCAAAAACTTGGAGGGTTAATTATGACTTTAAAAGATAGCCGTCGTTCCAAACTAATTTATACCATTGCTGCATGGACAATAAGCGGCATGATTTTCTTTCCAATTTTATGGACGTTAATCACCAGTTTTAAAACGGAAGCCGAAGCAATTTCAGCAAGCCCAAGCTTATATGCGTTTGATTGGACGCTCGAAAATTACCGCGATGTACTGTCGCGCTCGCCATACTTTAACCATTTTTGGAACTCTGTAGTTATATCACTAGGTTCAAGTTTACTGGGGTTATTAATTGCGGTACCTGCTGCGTGGTCTATGGCGTTTGTGCAAACTAAAAAAACAAAGCACTTATTAATGTGGATGCTTTCAACCAAAATGTTACCACCAGTAGGCGTACTTATTCCTATCTATTTATTGTTTCGCGACTTTGCATTACTCGATACAAAATTAGGTTTGGTTATTGTAATGACACTCATTAACTTACCAATAATGGTATGGATGCTTTACACCTACTTTAGAGAAATACCAAACGAAATACTTGAAGCTTCTCGTATGGATGGCGCAACAATTGGTGAAGAAATATTCCATGTTTTATTGCCAATAGCCTTACCGGGTATAGCCTCAACGCTATTACTCAATGTTATTTTGTCGTGGAACGAAGCGTTTTGGACACTTATTTTAACCGCTGCAAATGCTGCACCTTTAACGGCATTTATTGCTAGTTACTCAAGCCCTGAGGGGTTATTTTACGCTAAGTTATCGGCAGCATCTGCCATGGCCATTGTGCCAATTTTAATACTTGGTTGGTTTAGTCAAAAACAATTAGTGCGTGGATTAAGTTTCGGCGCAGTAAAATAGGAGAATACACATGGGCAGCATCACACTAAAACAAGTCACTAAAAACTTTGATGAAGTTAACGTAATTAAACCGCTCGACTTAGAAATTAAAGACGGTGAGTTCATCGTTTTTGTTGGGCCATCGGGCTGTGGTAAATCTACATTACTTCGTATGATCGCAGGTCTTGAAGATACCACCAGTGGCAATATAGAAATTGATGGCATTGATGCCACAAAAACACCGCCGGCAAAAAGAGGCTTGGCAATGGTGTTTCAATCCTATGCGTTATACCCGCATATGACCGTGCGTAATAATATTGCTTTTCCTTTAAAAAGAGCCAAGGTAAGCCCTGCAGAAATTGAGAGTAAAATTGCTAACGCTGCTAAAATTCTTAATTTGACCGATTATTTAGATCGAAAGCCTGGGCAATTATCGGGCGGTCAACGTCAGCGCGTAGCGATAGGGCGCGCAATTGTACGCCAACCTTCGGCATTTTTGTTTGATGAACCGCTTTCGAATCTTGATGCATCATTACGTGTAAATATGCGTTTAGAAATATCTGAATTACATAAAAGTTTAGCTACAACAATGATTTATGTTACGCACGATCAGGTTGAAGCCATGACAATGGCAGATAGAATCGCGGTATTTAATGCCGGTATTATTGAACAAGTAGGCACACCTTTAGAGCTTTATAAAAACCCTGTAAACAAATTTGTAGCTGGTTTTATAGGTTCGCCAAAAATGAATTTTATAGATGCTCCACAAAATGAAGATGCGAATGTTAGCTGTATTGGTATACGACCAGAGCATATAACACTCTCTACTGAGCAAGGTACTTGGGCTGGAACCGTAGGTGTAATTGAGCATTTAGGTTCGGAGAGCTTTTTACATATAAATATTGAAGGCAAAGGTACCGTAACAGTAAAAGCAGACGGTGATTGCCCATTAAAATATGGCGACAGTATTTACCTAAGCGCACCGGCTGATAAAGTATTAAAGTTTGATAATAACGGTTTAACAATTCGCTAAAGCCTATTTTTAATTACCTTAAATAGCACCTTTATAAGGGTGCTATTAACTAAATTCTAATTACATAATCCTATGAAACCTAGGTATTTTTTATTAAGGGATGGTATATTTACAATTATAAATAACAAAAACGTTATTGATAAATAGATGCTCCAAAATTAATAAAATAATTTATATAGCAGCACATATAATTAAAATTATGTAATGAAAATAAGGACTTGGTTTTCCTTCTATTTTAAGAGGTTTACGTGGTAAAGCTATCAAATACAGAAATTAGAAAGCTAGATGATGCAGCAAGAGCAGGGTGGTTATATTATGTTGGCGGTAACACACAAGATGAAATTGCTAAAAAGCTAAATATATCGCGTCAATCTGCACAAAGAATGGTCGCACTATCTGTTAGCCAAGGATTAATTAAAGTTAGACTTGACCACCCGATTGCTAAATGTATGGATTTGGCCGAAAAATTAAAAAGCCGTTTTGGGTTAGATTCGTGTGAAGTTGTACCGAGTGATCCGTCTGAACCATCATCTACATTAGGATTGGCTCAAGCTGGCGCGGCAGAAATAGAACGCCATTTAAAATCAGAACAACCCAAAGTTCTTGCTATGGGAACCGGTCGAGTTTTACGTGCATGTGTCGATGAGCTTAGAACCGTTGATTGTCCGCAACATAAAATTGTCGCAATGTTAGGTAATATGGCTTTAGATGGATCGGCTTCACCTTATGATGTTGTAGTAAGAATGGCCGAACACACCAATGCAAAACATTACCCAATGCCATTACCAGTTTTACCAAGAAGTATTCAAGAAAAAGAACAGTTACATGCACAACAAAATATTACCGGTAATTTAAAACTCGCTAAAGATGCCGATGTAACATTTGTGGGTATTGGTAGCTTAGGTGAAAAGTCGCCATTACATATAGATGGTTTTATTGATGCGCAAGAACTTAAAGAGTTGCAAGATCTTGGTGCTGTTGGTGAAATGATTAGTTGGGTGTTTGATAAAAACGGTATGCTTTTAGATTGCACAGTTAATCAGCGCGTAGCAAGTACGCCATTAAAAACAAATGCTAACAAACAGATTTATGCGATAGCTGCTGGTGAAGAAAAAGTGTTAGCCATTTTGGGCGCAGTAAGGTCAAACATGATCAGTGGATTAATTACTAACGAATATACAGCTGAGCGTTTACTAAGTATTGATTAAACAATTTGATAAATAAAGTATCCGTATTAGTAATACCAGTTATTGAAATAAAAACACTTAATGTCCGATACCGTCTAGTATTGGACATAGTAAGGGCGCATTTAAGCGCTCTTCTTATATATACATTAACTACCTATAATTTATATTATGTTAAATAGCATAAATAAATACATAACTAAGTTACTCATCTTCATTAATTAACGTATAAACGCGACATTTTGACTATTTAATAAGCATTAACCTACTCATCTTAATAAGTTAATGTTTTTCCCATTTACGCTATTAGCTTCTTGAACATATAAAAATACCGCTTGGTTATTAATATATCCAAGCGGTATGAACAATAACTTCCTAGTAGATATTTCATCCAGTAAAATTCAAGATGTTGAATTTAATGGCTTTTTAACTATCCTACTGATGTACTTGATGAGACTTTAGAATTTTTTATCATTCATAAATTCACTAATAAGCTCAGATACTTTATCTGGATACTCATCAACAACCCAATGTGCGGCTTTATCTATCCAAACCAATGATGAATTTGGAATTGCTTCTTCTAACATTGGCGCATATTTTGGCTTTTGAAATTTGTCTTCTTCACCCCATAATATGAGTGTTTCATGAGGCAAGCTTTTAAGATCGCCTGCAATAGCTTGTGTATATTCTTTATTGAGTCTGCGCATGTTGCTAAATAAAGCGGCTTTTCCTTGCTCATTGCTCCATGGTTTCAAGTATATTTCCATTAACTCTTCAGTCATTACGCTAGAATCGTATACACCTTTAGGCATGAAATCTCTTAATGTATCAACAAATTCAGCTACACTTGTCTTTTCTTCTACGCCAGGTTCTAGCAAAGGTTCAAATTCTGGTATTGGCCAAGAATCAAAACATACACTATCTATTAAAACTAATCCGTTTACTTTATCAGGATGATTTACCGCCATTAATTGAGCAACACCACCACCAATATCATGTGCAGCAATATTAACTTTAGAAATACCGAGTTCTTCCATAAACTTACACATTATTCTACATTGCGCATTTATAGATACATCGGTGTTAATTGGCATATCTGATTCACCAAAGTTTAGTAAATCAGGCGCTATTACTCGATGTTCTGATTCGAGTTTGGGCATCACATTTCGCCATAGAAATTTGTTGGTTGGTATGCCATGTATTAATAATAAAGGTGTGCCTTGTCCCATTTCTTGATAAGCAATTTGATGACCTTCTACTGTAACGTACTGTGTTTTGCTCATAATTTTGCCTCGTTAACTTTAAAAATTATAATGTTTAATAAACTATAAAATTAGAATATAACCTTATAAAGCAAATTCCATCCCAAGATGTGCATTTATTAGTTATTAAAAAATATTAATGTTTTAAAAGTTAAACCCTTGTGATACGTGGGCTCTAGGCTAAATAAATTTACTAACTTTATAATATTACAGCGTTTAATAATTGAGATTATTGAAACGCTTTAAAAAGTGTGAAACGATGACTCGTATACATGCAACAATTACAAAAGCGTAGTTTGTAATAATTTGAAGTAATTATTCTTATTAAAGGATTTTTACAAATTTAAATAAATTAAAGGTTCATATACACAAAAGCACTAAATAAATATTAGTCTTTAAAAAATTATAATTTAATTTTTTAATAAGCTATAAATAAAAATAGTTAACCGCCCTACTGTTTCTATTTATCATTCCAAGAAAGTTCTAATATTTTCAATTAATACGCTTTGCTTAACTGGCTTTAACAAAAGACCGTTAAACCCAAGCTTCACGTACTTATTATCACTATTTTCGTTTTCACTAAATGTATGAGCTATAATTTTTGTTGCTGATGCGTCAGCATGCTTCCTGATTTTTAGCATTGCATCAGTGCCTGTAAATTGCGGCATTACTATATCCATTAAAATAATATCGTAAATATTATGAGAAACCATCAATAGCGCCTCTATAGCACTTGATGCGAAATCTATTAAAATATTTTCTTCATTAAGCATTTTTCTTATTACTATTTCTATTAGTAAGTCATCATCTACTAAAAGTAGTCGTTTAGTTTTATTTATTGGCGTTACTTTAAACTCGATAACTTCTGCCATATTTTCATTAATGTTTTTCATTTATTACCCCAGCGGCTTATCTTTTTAAAATACGTGTTATTTGGTTTATTAAAACACCTTGTTTCACTGGCTTTAATAACATGTCATCAAAGCCCTGATTTACATATTTAGATTCTGTATCGGGTGTCGATGTATGCGCAATTATTTTAGTTTTAGAATTATCACTGTGTTTTTTAATTTTTAACATAGCGTCAGTTCCCGACAATTCTGGCATTACTATATCCATTAGAATAATGTCGTAACTATTTTGCGAAACCATCAACATAGCCTCTATCGCACTGCATGCGTAATCTATTATGATATTCTGATCTTTTAGCATTGCCCTAATCACAATTTCTACAAGTGGATCGTCATCAACAAGTAGTAGCGTGTTTTGGTGATTTTTAGTCACTAAACTCGCTTTTACTAAATCAGTATTTAATGAGCTACTTGGTACTTTTTGCACATTGTCTTTATCTTGCTTCGTTACTTTGTTTACCAGCATAGAAAGCGTTATCGTTGATTTATTCGCGTTACTACTTACAGTTATCGCTTTACCACCTAACATTTTAAATATTGAGATAAAAAACTTTAACTCTAATGACACGTCTTTATCATCTATAAAGCGTGCTATATCATCACCCGATATACTTTTAAGCTCAGTTATAAAGTAACTACTGTCGATTAAATTGCTTAATGAAAAGTCTAGGTGTAAGTAATTACGATTACTTTCATTTTTAATCTGAGCGTTAATAGATAGCGTTGTATTATTTGATGAATCCAAAACCTCTGTCACTAACTGAATAACCAATTGAGAAATTAACTTTTCATCGCTTACTACGGTTAACTCAGGCGTAATATTATTTTTAAGAATTATTTTTTTGTTTTCAGCTTCTTTAGTTAAAATCGAAATATTATTATTGATCATATGATTCAGGTTAACGTTTTTGGCCTGTAGTTTTAACTTACCTATTTCCGATTTATTTATATTTACGAGTTGTTGAATTACACTTTCGAGCTGATCGCATGCATCAGAAATATTCCCCACATTGTTTTTAAATTCGTTAAAGCTTATTGGATCTTTAGATATTTCAACTAATGACTTTAAAGATGATAAAGGCGTTTTTAACTGACGGCTAAGCCTTGTAACAAATTTTTCTTTTAATTGATTTGTCTGTTTTGATTTTTCAAGAACATCAGCGAGTAAACATTCTTTTTGATGTGCCTCTGTATCATCTCTAAAGTAGCAAACGACACCATTAAAATCTGTATGTCTTTGTAATACAGTTATCCACTTCCCGTCGGTAAAACCTATATCTATTAATTGGTTACGATCATCATCAAGCTTATGATGTTCATGGTAGTGATTTATAATATTATTCTGCTGCGCAATACTTATCAGCTGGCTATACGATAGCTGACTATTTTGTTTATTCACTTGTGCAAATAAAAGGTTAAATGCATTGTTGGTGATCACAGGAAATTCGTTGCTATTAAAAATAGCAAACCCATGCGGCAGTGCATCAAGAGAACTTGAAAAAAGCTCTTCTCTATTGAGTATTAACTGATTTTTTTGTTTTATTTCGTTGTGTAAACGTCTTGGCAAACGTAAAAAATAATACACAAAGGCAAATACACAAAAAGAGATTAACCCTAATCTAATTAAACTATATTTAGTTATTTGTGGGCGTACTATTTTATTCATAGGTTGCACATGTAAGCGCCATGTAGGTGGAAAACGACTACTTAAAGCGCTAATACTATTTTTAATTATACTCGGGCTAACTTCTCCTTGTTTTCCTAAAGTAAACTGTGGTGTTGCTATAAAAACGTTATAATTTTCAGTATTTAATTTGCCGATAACGGCTTTTAAAAACTTACTTAAATCAAATGCAGTAAGCGTATAAATAGAGCCTTGTTTTATTTTTATTTCAGAAATTAAGAAGGCCGTATCAGCAACCGTAAATACTTCTACTGCTTGTTTATTCGCTCTTTTATTAAATTTTTCTAACCAGTTTGTAAACCCATACGCGGCTAAATCAAAATTGTTTTTTGACCATAGTGCAAGTTGGTTATACTCAGAATCAAACACAACATACCCTTTGTAGGTTAAGTTTTGTGAAACTTGGCTCTGAACTAAATTATTAAGCTGCTCTTTTGTATAGTTATTTTGGCTTTGTAAAAAACCTGCAATAACTAAATCTTTTTGCGATATATACAATCCTTGATTATCAAATCGCTCTAATGCATTAAATAATGTTTTACGTAATTGCTGGGTTTGTTGGTTATAATTATTTTGTAACTCTTTTTTTTCTACTGTATAAAGCAGTAATGCAGTGAATGAGCATAATACTAATGCAATTAAAAAAGCGACAGGCGCTAAACTAAATACATGAATATACTTTTCCCCATTATTTTTTTTCACAGGATTAGTACTTTGATTACTTACTGAATTTGAATTTTTATTTAACTGAGTCTGTAATAACTGAGAAAATGAAATAAACTGATCTTTTTGTGAACCTATTAATGTTTTAGGTGCTAAATCGGCCATCAGCATTACGCCGATTATTTTATTAGTGGCACTATAAATTGGATATTGTGCATAAAAACGAATTAACTTGTGCGTGTTTTTTGATACATCATCAAAAAAGGTATCTTCAAACAAATATAGTTTTTCTTGTGTGCAGCGTTGCTGATAGCTTAATAACTCATTTTCAACGCTTTCTTTATCGTTGCAAGTTATTAACTGCTCAGAATAAATGTCTCTAAAATCTATAAATTTAACAATTGGAACATCATAAAACTGTTTTAGTAGTGTTAGCGTTTCTTTAATTTCTGTCGATATTTCATCAGTTTTTTTATCTGCTACATTAGCATGTGAGGTAAATATATTTGAGGCGTTCATTGACGTTCTCCTTCCCCTTTTGGGGGAGTATGTATCCACGTTGTACTGTTTTGACCGCTGTGTACTGGCAGTAAAACTTTAAATGGTGGCGTTAAGCTACTAAGCGCAGGTTCACCGGTGGTGATATTAATTACTTGTTCTGCATTAACTAAATTCAGTGATGTTTTACAGTATGTAACGCCTGGCTCAATCCCTATTAAGCTTAGTGTTTCGCTTATAATCAGGTTGTTGACTAAGTCGATTCCGACCAGCTCAAACGTTGTTTTTAAAACAGTAAAAACAAGCGTTTCTACAATGTTTTCATCTTCTTCTAAGCGTGTCCCTTCTGGGCAGCATATTGTGCCAAGCTCTATATCAACACTTGTTCCAATACCAACTAATGACAGCGCATTAAGGGCTGTATTTAAAAGTGGTTCTACCTGGGGTAAATATAAATCAAGTATGTCACCTTGCGATTCGTAGCCTGCTTGGCATGTATCACACGATTGCGATAAACCTTGGTCGCTTGTACCTAAAAGTGGATTACCTAAAGCTGTTACCCCAACTAAACAACTGCTATCGGCCGGTTGTTTATCTATTTCAAAGCTTTCACAAGGTGAGCCTGTTACCACTTTTTGCGATACATAACGAGATAGAATTTGTTCACTATTAGCAGGGCATTGTTGTGGCGTACTTCTTAACAACTGACCAATAGCGGTATTACCTAACTGCCCTATTGCGTAATTTGGACCTTGCTGCAGCGCATTTATATAACTTACATTACCGGTATTATTTAACTTGCTCACGCCTTGGCTGTCGCTTGCTTCGTCGCTTAAGCCTTTTAAACATGGGTTACCTTGGCAGTTTGGTGCATCGTAATAAACAGCTTCTCGCGAGGTAAACCTATCATCTCGTATGCCTATTAATGCCCTGTACGTGTTGTTTGCTCCACGGTCTGTATAAAAAATGAGTGGTGCTTGGTGCTCATCAAAACTTACTGCAATACCGAGTGGTTTATTATTAGCATCGACTACGGTAATTTGATTATCTACCTTAGTTTGATGGCGCTTAATAAGGGCATCCCTGACTAAAATAACCCCGCCAATTGAGCCAATAATTAAAATTGTTATAATTAATATAAGCTCAATAGTAAGTATGTACCCTTGTTGATAATGCTTTTTCATATCAGGCTCCTATAACACTTCTACAAGCATTTTAAGTACGTTCATTACTTGTAATGCTGCGGGAAAAAACACCAATACCAAAAACATCGGAAAACAAATTAAGATAATGGGAAAAGTTGTGTGCATCGCTTTTTTGTTTACTTTTTTAGCGAGTAAAATGTTCTTTTTTAGAGCTAGGCCTTCAAGTTGAGCCTCTACTGCTTGGATAAGTGGGGTACCAAGTTTTGACCCTATTAACATCAAGTTGGCGAGCTTTTTAATGCCCATAACACCCGTTCTTTCGAAAAGTGAATTAAATGCAAATTCACGATCTTTACCTGCACTTAGTTCGAATAAAAATAACTTTAGCTCTTTGTATAATGGGTGTTTTTGACTCAATGCATGATCAACCGCCAGTGCAAATGAACGTTCTAACGAAAACCCGGCGCGCATGTAAACCAGTAACACCCGTAAAAAAAACTCTAAGCTATTATTAATAGTGGTTTGACGTTGATTTTTACGTAATAAAAACCAGCATTCGGGTGCAAAAAAACACATAAAACACAGTAATAATTTAATCGATTGGCTCAGCTCATACCCTGTTAGCTCTATAACAGTAAATGCACTAAAAGTAGCTGCCACTTTAAAGCAGTACAGGCTTATTAATATTTTATTAATTTGAATCCCTGCTTGTCTTAGTTGACGTTTAGAGATGATAATTAGCGGATACCAGTTAATGTTTTTAGTATCGGGTTTATCTAATTCGACTTTAAGCGATTGCCTATGAATATGGATAAATGATCCCATACTTACTAAAAGCCCGATAAGTAAAAGTATATCAATCATAATGTTACCCTTAAGCTAAGGCGTAGCCATAAAAAGCCAAATAGCTGACAAAGAAGCGCAACCGTGATAAATGCAATCCCATTAGGATCGTTTAATAATGGTTCAAACCAGGTTGGATCGGTATAGCTAAATAAAGGAATTAGTGCGTAAGGTAAAAAACCGCTAAACACAGCAGCGTATTTAGTACCCGAAAGCTTAGCTTTTAGCTGTTGGCGGTCGAGAGTTCTTAGCGACATCATGTTGCAAACGCTTTTTAGCATGTCGGTTAAATCACATTGGCTTTGTGTATGTGTAATAATGCTATGAGCAAACAATCTTACGGTTTCGCAGTTGTATCTTTCAATTAATGGGGCAAACGACGTTTCGGCATCACTACCCATGCTCATGCGTTGTATTAGTAAGGTGCTTTGTTTTTTTATATATGGGTCTGCATGTTCATCAGCAAACTGCATTGATTGCTGTAGCGATAGCCCTGTGCTTAAACACGATTGTACGGTTTCAATAAATTCTAAAAAGTGATGCTCAAATTTTGCTAATTTATAATGAGCCAAGTCAATCACAGTTATAAAACAGGTTACAAAAACCACGATTGAAATAATAAACGCGCTGGTTGATGCCTCTGGGTAATATAATTTAGCTAAAAACCAGGAGCTACTAGAGAGCGAGCACGCCATGCTTATAAACCAGGCGTTACTAATATTTAAACCAAGCACTCGTAGTGACAGAGTAAGGACATCTTTTTCTTCTAAAATATCTGCTTTTTTAGTGCTTTGGTTGCTTTTATTATTCACATACAAAGAAGCCAATACACTCGCAGCCAGTACAAAAGTTATAACCGCCGCAATAGCTAATAAATAATCAAGTTTAGTCATTGTTAGCCTCCGGGTTATTGTGCAGTAATGCTTTCAATTCTTGTGCATTTGCGCCTTGGCCTTTCATAAACTCAATAACACTTGAGTTATCTATTAAATCACTTTGTACTGGTTCTGCTTCGTTAATACTATAAAGCGGGCTAAATTGTGCCCCGCCATTAACACGCTTAATTTCACCAATACTTTTTAGAGTGCGGATGCCATTAGTTGAGCGAGAAACATGAACTATGAGCTGAATACTCGACGCGATTAGCGAACTTGTATGGGTATCGCTCAGTTGTGCATTGTGTAACTGCACTAAGGTAGATAAGCGAATAACGGCATCATTTGCACTGTTAGCATGTATGGTCGTCATCGAACCTTGGTGGCCACAGTTCATTGCTTGGAGCATATCGATTACTTCGCCTGAGCGTACCTCACCTACAAGTATTCTATCTGCGCGCATTCTAAGGGCTGCTTTTACTAAATCTCTTAGGCTTACTGCACCTTTACCATCGCTGTTAGTGTCGTGGGCTTCCAATTGCACAACATGGTTGTGATGCAAATTAAGCTCAGCGCTTTCTTCAATGGTTACAACACGTTCGTTTGGATTAATTGAGTTGGCAAGTACGTTCAATAATGACGTTTTACCAGCCCCCGCATTGCCACAGACTAAAATATTAACGCCTGTTTTAACTGCACTTTTTAAAAATAATAAGATGTTTTTATCTAAAAAATGGTTATTAACTAAAAAGTCATCGTTTATTTTTTTATGATTAAACTTACGAATAGACACAATAGCGGCGCCGGTACACGCAGGCGGTACAATAATATGAACACGGCTACCATCTTTTAATTTGCCATCAACAATTGGCATAAGCGCATTTACCTGGCGACCACAGCCATCAAGTAAGCGATCAACAAATCGGCGTAAATGGCGTTCGTCATCAAACTTACTGGCAGTGCAAAGTAGTTTGCCTTGCTTATCAATCCAAATATCTTGCGTGTCGTTTATTAAAATATCACTTACCTGATCGTCCAGCATAAACTGTGCAATAGGACCCAGGCCTTGAATTTCATCAAATACAGCCTGAACAACCTGCTCTTTTTGATGCTGATTAAATGAAGATTGATTGAATTGTGGAATTTCACTGCACAATGCAGAGATTTTTTCGAGAACATTATTTGATAAAAGCGCGGTTGGTTCTTGTTCGTACTCTTCGATAACGGCATCATGCAATAGCTTTTTAAGCTCTTCAAAGGTACTTAAACTGCTTTGAACTTCTTCATGTTTGCTTGATAAATTAAACATAAAAACTCACTTAGCTACATATACAGCTTCATTTTTAACGCCTTTAACCACTTCGATTGTGCGACTAGTTTGTAAGCGTGAAAAGTTTTGCAAACGACCTTGTTCAATGTCATAAGCGCTATGCACAATAATTGAAACTTTGTCAGCGTTATCTATACCCGCCAACGAATAAACATCTTTTGGAAGTACCGCGAGTACTAATGAAACACCGCCCGCAGCAGAATTAGACTCTTTAGCTAAATTATCCATTACGCCACTTTTAGCGGCTTGCGATTTAGGACCTTTTGAAACACCAATAAGCTGTACATCACGGGCAACGGTTCTTACTAAGCGATTAGTTTTAGCGACTATGTCGAGTCGGTCACCTTTGTGTATGCGCGAAAGCGGAATATCCAAGGTGTTTAGTTTTAAAGTATATAAAACACGCCCTGCCGGTATGGCTTCTGATAAGTTTTGGCTTTTTGCTCTGATAAAATCTGTGTCAAACAAGGGTTGTTCAACCATTTTGTTAGTTGCTAATTTTTGACCAATTAATGCACGTGGGTTTTGAACGCTCAGTGCAATATTTGAATAGTTACTTGGATCTATACTCTTTTGCTCTACATCGTGAACAGTTACTGTTTGGCCGGCAGACATATTTTTGTTTACTACCCAGGCTGTTACGTTATTTTCATCGTTTACCTGTCTAATTCCCAAAGCTGAAGCTAACATGCCAGAGGTGATGAGTAATGTGAGAGCCGCAGTGGTTGCGCCTTTGTTACTTTTACTTTTCATAATATTCCTCCGGAGTAACTTTCACTGCCACACTTTTGTGGCAGTGAGCCTTAAGCTTGGTATTCAAACCTGGTTACCTTGCGTTAGTTACCTTGTGAACCGCCTGCTGCTGTACGTGTTGCAGCATCGCCGCTTGGTGTTGCATTAACAAGTGCGGCACTTTCACTAAAGTCTGATGCAACAAAAGTGAATGAACTACCATCGCCTGCGTACACGTCAACTGAATCTACAAACCCAGAGCCAGACACTTCAGCTGTGCCTTCGGCGTTAATCATGCCGTCAAATACATAGCTTTGGTCAAGTGAGCCAATTGCTTCAGCTACATCTTCAAGCTCGCTGGTTACAGAGTCACGTAATGTAGATAAACCAATTACAAGTGCTGCTACCATTGATGTAGAAAGAATGATTAGCTCTGACGTTAGTACAAAACCTTTTTGCTTTTTGCCATTTAAGTTATGTTTAATAGTTTTCATAATCGTAGCCTTTAAATTAAAAGAGCTTATGCTCACTTTATATATAGCGAGGACCATGCCAATTGAAAATGGCTATTAAATACAGGTGGTTATAGTTTTTATGTGTGTGTTTTTTAGCTTTTTTTATTTTTGATTTGCAAAATGCAAATCAATATTAAAATGAGACTTGTGAGATTACGTATAAAACGTAGGATGAGCGAAAGCTTTACTCCTATTTTTAATAAATAATAAAGTGGTTTTGGCTCCTTATACCAACCTGCATAAATCTTTGATCAATTTAACGAATTAAATTGCACTATAACGTCGTTAAAAATTTTTTATTTAGAACAACTAGATACAAAAATTTTTGCCTAGTTCTAGCGTAATTTTCTTAATGTTAAATAGACCCCATATATAAGCAGATTGGTATTAATAATGCCAAATTGTAGGCATAAAAAAAGGCCCGGAGGCCTTAAGAATAACAATTACCTAATACAGAGAGTTTTCCGCGCCTAGCAAGTGCTTTTTGATGTGTGGGTTCTGCACGTAAAACTTGCTCATAGTAGCCACAGGCCAATAAATTATTAGCATTCGCTTCTTCAATTAACCCTTTATGGTAAAAATAGGCGGTGCTATTTAAACCAAACTTAACCGAAAGCTCTAAGTAATTTGAAGCTATAACGTAACTACCCTGAGCATAATGTATAGAGGCCATTTGTAGGTATGGTGAAGCATGTGTACCAAAAACATCAACGCCGTATTGAGCAATGCTTTTTGCTTTAGCTAAATTACCTTGCTCTATTGCTAACGTAACCCCTAAAGTAATTGCGTTTAATGGCGGGTTAGCTTTATTAAGTAGAGTGTTTATAACTTGTTGAGATTGATTAGCACGGCCACTTTTATAAAGTACATAGGCCGATATCGACAGTATTGCTGTGTTATCAGGGTGTTCAAGCATGAGCTGATTCACCTCATGGACTAAGTTCAAACAGTTACTTGCATTAATACCTTCGCACTTTAATGGTTGGGCATTTAATTGGTATTTTTTTACTATGTCACCCAACGCGTTGTAAGGATTTACTGTTGGCTTGTAATCAATATGAGCGCAACCCGATAAAGTAAGCAGTAAAATAATATAAAATATTTTCATAGCCCTTGCTCCTGTATATAGCTAAGTACCTGTGTGTCTATATTTGCCTGTTCCCACGAACGTAATGTGTTAATTGGTTCACGCACCAGGTTTGGAGTTACAACAATTATAAGCTCGCGGTTGTTTTCACTTTTACTGGTTGTTTCGCTTAACTTGCCTAGCATGCTATTGCCGTTGCCATCAGGTACAAAGTCGTGGCTTGCATTGTTATCTGTGCTAATTAAGCCACCAATAATAAGAGGCTGCCCATCTTTTAAACGCGTTGATGTTTGCATGCTGCGTGTATTAAATGCACTACTGTTTAAACTGCTGCCTGTGCTTTGTGCAATTTCGGCGGTTAACGTGGTATCGGGTAGTGAAATTACTGGGTTTAGATCAAGTGTTATTCTGTCTTTGTCGTCAACCATAGCGCGTACATTTAATTCAACTCCGAATGATTTAAATTCCGTACCGCTAAACACTGACCCACTACTACCTTGCTGACCGCTTGTAATGCCAGATGGGCTATAACTTGTAGGTACAGGTACTTCACCACCGACTTTAAATACGGCACTTTCACCGGCTAAAACCGTAATTGTAGGGCGAGAAAGCGTTCGCGATATACCTTCTTGTTCAAGTAATGAAAACAACATATCAATGGCAAACTGTGAGGTAGAAAGCTGTAAGTTATTAGTTAATTGACCACCAATTAATTGCAGCGCATTTTCTATTGTTGCAGAGCCAGGTTCGCGATTAGTCATACCGTCACGGCCAAACAAGCCCGCTTCTTTTTCATACCCATTAGAGAGCACGCTAATATCTGGGCGCCATTGCTTTAATCTACGTTGATTTACTTCGTATAATTGCACCGACACACGCACTTGCGGTAAATCTTCAACTTCAATACTCGACAAAACTTTACCGTCAGCCACTGAAAGAAGCGTTGCTCTTGCAATATTAGAACTCACATTACTTAAGTTTAATCCTGATGTAGCATCGTTTATTAAACCACCTGACTCGTTGGCAAGTACTTCAATACCTGAACTTTTATCTTGCGTTGCGCCGCCCATTAAATTATTAGGATCAAGAGGAGAACCCTGAGTTTGTAATGCTTGCTCTGGTTCGAATAATTTATTAATTGTATTTAATAAGCGCACTAGCTCTATCTGATTTTTTACAGAGCCCGAGAGTAAAAACACATCGTTGTCGTCATTTGACAATTCATCAACCGAGATGCGCTTAATAGTTACTTTATCTGCACCCATTGATTTAATTACTTCGCTAATACGCTCTTCTTTTGGCTTGGGTGCTTGAGTTACTTTTATTAAATTAATAATAGCGACTTTACTCGAGTTTTGAGAGCTGCCGCCGTTTGCGTTGCCTAAGCCTTGCAAGCGTTGAGCAAGTGAATTAAACATACCTTGGTTAGGATTTGAGGTAATAACGGGTTGTGATGCTTGTGAGCTACTGGCATAAAGGTAGTTTTTTGCAGCTTCATAAGCGGCATGACGATAATTTATAGTCGGTACTTCACCACGTAATACAACAGCATGGCGATCAGGCGCTATGGTCAGCTGTACGTCAGGGTGAATATCGTTGAGGGCATTTTCAAGCACGCTGTAATCTTCGGTTACGCCAAGTAAAAATGTTTCAGAGCTTTTATCGTCGTACCATACCATCATCGATGTACGGCCCAACTTTTTAGCTAAAATTAGTAGCTCACGGCCATTAACCACGTTCACATCAAGTGTTGTTTCGTGGCCTAGTGCAATGCGAGAAATATCACGGGTAAACACAAAGCGAGTATGCGTCCATTTAACCAAGTGCGATACTTTTTGTACCCGCTCACCATTTGCATTTTCTATATAATCTAAATGACTTTCGCTGCCCATGGCGGTAAAAGATATTAGTAATAGTATAAAAATAAACTTTAACATAAGCCTTTCCCTCAATTTGCTTATTGAATAGGTAGCAAGTATGAGACCAAGGGTTTTTATTTTTATTATCAGTAGATTGAAGTTTATAAATGTGGTTTTTATTATTTTGATTTGCAAATTGCAAATCAACAATTCATGAAGAGATTATCATAGGAATAAGAGCAGAAGTGTATGGCGCAAAGCGAGTAAAATAAGCTCTGCGCGAGTTTTAATTAATGCAAAGCGGCTGTAAACGGGATGCTTTCACAGATTTTTGCTTCAGCTATAAGTAACTCTTCTAGGCGAACATCAACTTCTTCTTTTTCAAAGTATTCGTAAGCGAGTTCTACAAATAGGTTTTTATGTTTTTCTTCTGATTTGGCAATAGCAACATAAAAGTCTTTTTCTTTACCCTCGGGAAGTGCTTGTGCAACTAAAGAAAAACGCTCGTGGCCACGTGCTTCAATTACACCACCTACTAGTAATCGGTCCATTAAAAAACCATCACGACCGTGTCTAAATAGTGCACGTATTTGTTTTATGTACGGATCTTTTTTGTCGTCACCTAAGTTTACATCGCGCTCTAAAAGTAACTTAAGCACTTGTTTAAAGTGTATTAATTCTTCTAGTGCTAAATCGGTCATGGCTTTTACTAATTTACGTTTGTCTGGATAATGCGAAAGCATAGACATAGCCATACCCGATGCTTTTTTTTCAGCAGCGGCATGATCTTGTAAAAAAGTATTAAAGTCAGCAAGGACAACTTCGGTCCATTCAAATGGGGTGTGGTATTTTAATTCAAACATGTTCTGTACAACTTAAATAATAATGCGGGGATTTTAACGTATTTGATTTAAAAAATCTTGTAAGGCAGTAATTTATCTATGCGCCCTTTAGCCGTAGACTCAACTTTTAACGGGTGTTTAATATCGTTCCATGCGGTGACTTTTCCGCCCATATTCATTTTTTCAAAATCAGTTTTATCACTTTCTAACCTTAAAAAATTACACAACTTTTTGTAACTATCAGGCTTTGCTATATCAATGGATAAAAAATCGTCGTCACGGTTATTAAAGTACGTTTGAGCATCATTAAAATGTGTTTCATAACAGTCTACTAAGTAACTATCGTCGCTAATATTATCAAGCGAAAGCTCACTAAACGTATTTAAATAACAGCGTTTTATATGAATATTAAAGCCCCCATCTGCACGGGTTAAATTAGTGTGCATACGCGTTAAAAGCTGTTTTATTGAAGGTAGCCATGCACTCAGCTCGCGTTCTAAATAAATAAACTTAGAGTCTGGATAATGAATATCAAGTGTTTTAAAGTCATTAAATATGGGAGTGTCGGCAATCGCGTTAGCATTTTCAAAACAAGCATTAGTATACGCGGTATGCGCCGTTGTAATGCCGAGCTCTAAAAATGCGTGGCACACACTCGTTGTGCCGGTACGCGGTAAACCTATTATAAATAGTTTGGTCATTAGCTTTTCTTTAATTAGCCACGTGTTACTAGCAATAAAAAGGCGCTAACAATAATCACCAAAAATGTAGCAATAGTACCAATTTGGCGATATTTCAGACTTTTTTCTACTATGCCTAAATTTTGAAATACACGCCCTATTAATAACGCACCACCTAATATATGGCAGTAATGGCTAGCAAGTCCTTGATACTCTGCCAAAAAGAGTAAAATTAAAGCAATTGGCACGTATTCCATAAAGTTAGCGTGGGCACGTACAGCACGTTGCAGCGTTGCGTTACCGTTATCACCAAGTGATATCTGCTCAGCGCGGCGCACTTTTATTACGTTAAAGCTCAAATAAATGTAAAAGAATGCAAGTAATGCAGCATAAGTTGAAATGATCACGGCGTTTTCCTGTTATTTTTATCGCATAAGCATGCGCTTTATTATTGTGGGCGTGATAATAACATATAAATTTGAGCAGCATTATCAGAAGTTTAATAAATGCCTATGCTAAGCTAGGGGTATTAAGTAAGTAGAAAATTACATAAGGATTTTATGTTTGTACCTCGCAAAGTAGCCGACAGTTACCGTGAAATGATTAACAGTATTGGCTTTTACCCTTCGATGCTTTCAGTGGGCTTTTTAGCATTTGCCATTATTACTATGTCGGTTGAATATTTAGCGCCTATTGAGCAGCTAAAATCGTTTATATCAGTTGTACTTGTTGATAGCGCTGAAAATGCGCGTACTATTTTAAGCACCTTAGCGGGGAGTATTATTTCGCTTACCGTGTTTAGTTTTTCAATGGTAATGGTCGTTTTAAATTCGGCCAGTGCGAGTTTATCGCCCCGCGTAGTGCCTGGGCTTATTACGCGTAAATCACATCAAATGGTTTTGGGCTTTTATTTAGGCAGCATAATTTACTCAATTATTATGCTTATAAATATTAATAAACTTGAAGGTGGCAGTACGGCTATTCCTTCAATTGGTGTGTTATTCGCACTTGTTTTTGGATTGATTTCATTAGGTTTATTTGTATTTTTTATACATTCAATCTCTCGTGCTATTCAGGTTGATAACGTATTAAATGGCTTGTTTAGCCAAACTAAAAACGAAATTAAAACAATAATACAAAGACAACAAGAAAACCCAGTTGAAGACTTTCCAGACTTTAGTAAGTGGCATTCGGTTAGCAGTAAAACAGAGGGATATTACAAAGGCGTGCAAACCGATAAGCTCTGTGCCATTTTGGCAGAGCAAGATATAAAGGTGTATATCTCTGTTAACCAAGGCTATTTTACAGTTAAAGGCTATCCGTTTTTAAAGTGTAATAAAGACATATCAAACGATGAAGAGCTGATAAATAAAATTCTCGACTGCTTTATTTTTTATATAGAAGAGTACATTAGCGATCATTACCGTTATGGGTTAACGCAAATATCAGAAATTGCAGTTAAGGCAATGAGCCCGGGCATAAACGATCCAGGTACTGCGGTTAAATCAATTGATATGCTGAGTATTTTACTTATTCAACGGCTGTCAATTAACGATATTAACTATTCGTTTAAGCACAGTGATAATGGACCATTACTATACCTTCATGAAACAAGCTTTGATGAGTTATTACATGACAATTTTACACCGCTGCGTAATTACGCCAAAGGCGATGCATACGTAATGACAAATGTGCTTGAGGCATTTAAAAATATTTTGTTTATTGCCCATAAAGATACCGATGCACGAAACAGTCTATTTAATTACTTAAATGCGATTGTTGATGACATAAATGAACATGTAACTAATGAATACGACAGACGCGAAGTGACTAATATGCTCAACTCAATAGCGCGCATTAGCCAAGAGCAAGGGGAGAAGTTGGTGGCACGTTTTGAGCACCACTAGGGCGTGTTGAATTATTTGGATTGAAATTTGTTCAATCTAGGGGCGATTAAATCGCGGCGCGAGGTTTGTAACCTAGTGGGCTAAGTAAAAACCGAGCAACATAGAGTTAATCGTCCCTAGGAAGAACCTATATTTTAATCTATGTAGTACACAGCATAGCTTGACGCTGTTACTTTAATCTCTCCAGCATGGTAGGCATCAGGTACATAGTTACTTGGTGCGCTATCAGCCATCATTACTTTTTCTGCGCGCATATAAGGCTGCGACTGCACATTGAGTGGACTCAGTGATGCGCTGTACAATCCTTTTAAATCAACGCCATAATCTTCACTAAACTCTTTTGCTGCATCCCGTGCGTCTTTAATTGCTAACTTTTGCGCTTTTTTGTGCAGCTCGTTGTAGTTACTTGCTAAAAATTGCGTTTGATTAATTTCGTTAATACCGTTGTTAACTAAGCTTTGTAGTAATTCAGGGTATTTATTTATATCGCTAAGTTTTACAGTTAATGTACGAGAAACCTTAAAGCCTTTAAATTCTTGATTACCGGTAGTGCGGTTATATTGGCTATCACGGTTTATTGAAATTTGCCCGGCGTTTATACCTCCCTCTTTAACACCAATTTCTTTTACGAGCTTAATTGCTTTAGCGATGGTTAAGTCGGTTTTATTTTTAGCAGCAATTAAGTCTTTATCAACTTCGGTAATACCTACGCTAAGCTGCACGTAATCTGGCATTGTGGTAAGAGTCGCTTCGCCTTTAACATAAATATGAGGAGCATCGGGAGTCGCAGCCGCAAGTGCATCAAAACTAAGTACGTTAAAAGCCAGTGCACTACCTAAAACAAGAGTCAGTGTATTCATTAAGTCGATCCTTTAATTTTGTAAATGCTATTAAAGACCTTACTTGGTTAATTAAATATGAACAAGCACAAAAAAACAGGCAATTGCCTGTTTTTTGTTAATGGCTGTAACTTAGCGTACAGCCTCATTTACTTTAAATTACGGGTACCGTTATTAAACACTACAACGTTTATAGTTACGGTATTTTGGTAACCAGTAATTTTTGTCGATTGCTGCCCATAACGCATCATCAGTAATCTCAAGAGCAACGCCCTCTTCGATTGCTTTTTTAGCAATGGCAAATGCAATACGCTTACTTAGCGTTTCAATTTCAGTCAGGGCAGGTAATAAACTACCTTTACCTGTGTTTGCACGTGGCGACGACTCTGCAAGCATTTCGCTAGACACACTTAACATTGCATCTGTAATGCGTGTCGCTTTAGCGGCAATAACACCTAAACCAATACCCGGGAAAATATAGCTATTGTTACATTGTGGGATTGGAAAAATTTCACCGTTGTGTTCTACCGGATCAAACGGGCTGCCTGTTGCAACAAGCGCTTTACCGTCAGTCCACTTAATCACATCAGCAGGATGCGCTTCTACCTGCTTAGATGGATTACTTAATGGGAAAATAATTGGCTGTTCACAACCGGCGTGCATTGCTCGAATAGCTTGCTCAGTAAACAAACCAGGTTGACCTGAAACACCAATTAAAATGTCTGGTTGTGCACAGTGCATAACATCAAGAAGTGATGCGTATTCACCGCTGTAAGTCCAATCACTTACTGAACCTTGAGGTTGTGCAAGTGCTTGTTGGAAATCGCGTAAGCCTTCCATACCCTCTGTAAGTAGGCCAAAACGGTCAACCATAAATACTTGGCTACGCGCTTGAGCTTCACTAATACCTTCAAAAACCATTTGGCTAATAATTTGCTCAGCAATACCACAACCAGCAGAGCCTGCACCCACAAAAACTACTTTTTGTTGGCTAAGGGTTGAATTTTTAACGCGACACGCTGCAAGTAAAGAACCTACCGTTACAGCCGCAGTACCTTGAATGTCATCGTTAAAGCTACAAATTTCATTGCGGTAGCGCTTAAGTAACGGCATTGCATTTGGTTGTGCAAAATCTTCAAACTGAAGTAACACATTTGGCCAGCGACGTTTAACCGCTTTAATGAATAAATCTAAAAACTCATCGTATTCGTCTTGGGCAATACGCTTATGGCGTGCACCCATGTACATAGGATCGTTTAAAAGCTTTTCGTTATTAGTACCCACATCAAGCATTACAGGTAATGTGTATGCTGGGCTTATACCACCACACGCAGTGTAAAGTGACAATTTACCAATTGGGATACCCATGCCGCCAATACCTTGATCGCCAAGGCCTAAAATACGCTCGCCATCGGTTACAACAATAACTTTTACTTTACCTTTAGTAGCGTTGCGTAAAATGTCGTCAATTTGGTATCTGTCTTCATACGAAATAAATAAGCCACGCGCGCTGCGGTAAATGTCTGAGAATTTTTCACAAGCATCCCCAACTGTAGGCGTGTAAATGATTGGCATCATTTCTTCAAGATGATCCCGCACTAAACGGTAATAAAGTGTTTCGTTGTTATCTTGAATTGCACGTAAGTAAATATGCTTATTAAGGTTATCTGTAAAGCTAGAATATTGCTGATAACAGCGCTCGACTTGCTCTTCAATTGTTTCAAAGCGAGGAGGAAGTAAACCAGCAAGATTGAAATTTTCGCGTTCTTTTTTACTAAAGGCGCTGCCTTTATTTAATAGCGGTGTTTCAATTAGGCCAGGGCCAGAATGATGAATATATAAGTAGTTAGGATCAGTATTAGTTGTCATATTTCCAGGCTTTAACGGAGTCTTAAGTTATGATCTGTCATTATCAGTGTTAAAGGTTTAATTGCAACGACAATTAAGCTAGTCAGACCATTGAGAGAAAATACATGCAGGCTTCACTGCCCGCATGTATATTATACATAATTTAAAATTGTATAGTGGCGTTATTATCAGTTAAATCAGATAACGCAACACCTTCACGGCGTGGATCAGCTCCGCCGTAAAGTTTGTCATTTTTAACTTCAACTGCGTGTAAGCCCGAGTTTAAGTCAATAATACGTACATTGTGGCCGCGTTTAGTAAGCGCAGGCGCAATGGCTTCAATAACTGTGCCTTTTTCAAGGCTGGTGTAATCGTTACGATTTGTTGTACGCGGTAAGTTAATAGCGTCTTGCGCTGATAAATTCCAGTCAATAACACCCACAACCACTTGTGCAACGTAATCTATGATACGACTACCGCCAGGTGAGCCTACAATTAAACGTAAGCTGCCATCTTTATTAAATACCATTACCGGTGACATAGAGCTACGCGGGCGTTTACCAGCCTCTACACGGTTTGCTACAAGCTTACCGTTTTTACGTGGCGATAACGAAAAGTCAGTTAGTTGGTTATTTAAAATAAAGCCATTAACCATAACCGTAGAGCCAAACGCCATTTCAATTGAACTGGTCATCGAAACGGCATTACCTTTACTATCTACAATAGAGACATGCGAAGTAGAAGGTAACTCGTATGAATCATCCATTGCATAACTTAAGTACCCTACTGGATTACCGGCTACGGCTTTTTGGTCTGTTTCGGTAATTAATTTAGCGCGTGAGGCAATGTAATCTTTGTTTAATAGCTCTTTTGTAGGTACTTGAGTGAAATCGGGATCGCCCATGTACATATCGCGATCGGCAAATGCAATACGCGAAGCTTGGCTAAAGTAATGAATCGCCTTTTCGCCATTTGGTTTAAGTGCGCTCATATCTTTATGCTCAAGTAGGCCAAGCATTTGTAGTACTGCTACACCGCCACTACTTGGTGGCGCCATAGAACAAACGTTATAAGCACGGTATTGTATACATACCGCATCACGTTCTTTACTTTTGTAATCTGCTAAATCTTGCACACTTAATTTACCAGGGGCAATTTTAGAGTGCTGTACAGCATTAACCATTTGTTTAGCGTTTTCGCCTTTGTAAAATGCATCAATGCCCTGCTTTGCAATGTCTTTGTATAAATCAGCAAGTGGTTGATTCTTTTTAACGCTACCCGCTTCGATTAATTTACCATTTGGGTAAAAGTATTCGTTAATAATTGGCATGCTCAGCACGCCTGGGTTTAACTGGCGTGCTAATAAACCATGTAAACGCGGCGAAATTACAAAGCCTTGCTCTGCAAGTTCAATAGCAGGTTTAAAAAGCGCTTCCCACGGCAATGTACCGTATTGTTTATGCGCGCTTGCAAAGGCATGTAAAATACCAGGTACGCCAACAGAGCGTCCGCCTACTACAGCTTCAATCCATTTAACAGCTTTACCGTGCTTATCTAAAAACAAAGTTTCGTCTGCATTTGCAGGTGCTGTTTCGCGGCCATCAAAACTAGTCAGCTTATTGTTTGCTTTGTTGTAGTACATCATAAATGTACCACCGCCAATACCTGACGATTGCGGTTCAACTAAAGTAAGCACTAGTTGAGTAGCAATGGCAGCATCTACGGCACTGCCGCCTTGGGCTAAAATTTGTTGACCGGCTCTTGAGGCATATGGATTTGCCGCAGCAACCATGTATTTATCACCTTGCACCACTTTTTTATGGATTAATCCAGTAGCGGCTTCAGGTTCGCGAGTTTCAATTTGAGTTGCTTGCTGTGCAAATGAAGGCAGTGATACTGCGCACAGTCCAATGGCAAATAATGAGTTAAGTTTAAAATGCATAAAAATACTAAAAACACTTAATTACGTAGTTGTATTTGGCATCTTAAAGTTAAACGGGCACAATATGCAAAAATTTTGACTAAAAAAATATAATAAAATGCTTAATTTACCTATTCAACCTCGTTATATATTACCGCCTATTATTCTGCTGCTTTTTAGTACCATTTTTGCTGCATTTGATTTAAATAATTTACTTGAATTTAACCGAAGTCTAATTGACGAAGGTGAACTATGGCGAATCTTTTCAAGCCAATTTGTTCATGCTAATTGGACTCATTTGGGATTAAATGCCAGTGGTGTTTTATTAATATGGCTTTTACATGGCGAATACACATCCCCTACTCGCTACGCTTTTAATACAACTGCGCTAGCACTGTGGTGCGGACTCGGCGTGTATTGGTTTTGCCCAAGCATACATATTTATACCGGATTAAGTGCCCTACTACATGGTGTAATTATTTGGGGTGCAGTTAAAGATATAACTGTAGGGCTCAAATCGGGTTATTTATTATTCATAGGCGTATGGATTAAAATAGGGTTTGAACAATTTAGCGGCCCTAATGCTGATATAGGAAAGCTTATTAACTCCACTGTAGCTATTGATGCACATTTAATTGGTGTTATTGGCGGGACTCTGCTTGCCATACCATTGGCTATAGAGCTCTTTAAAAAGAACTTTAAAAAGCAAAAATAAAGTTAGATTTTGTTCAATCCAATAAAAATGCCGCATTAGTTAACTAAACTAATGCGGCATTTTTGTTTTTATACTTTAAGAGTTTAAGAGTTAAAGATTAAAGTGTTTCTTTAAATAACTTATGAATACGGCGGTATTCGTCTAACCAGCTTGAAGGCTGTACAAAACCATGTGGTTCAACAGGGAATATAGCTGTTTCAAAGTTTTGTTTTTCAAGCTCTATTAAGCGCTGGACTAAACGCACTGAATCTTGAAAAAACACGTTATCGTCAACCATTGGTGAGTTAATTAATAAACGCTTGTTTAAACCCTCAGCATAATAAATTGGCGAGCTGCGCTCATAGGCAATCGGGTCAACATCAGGATGGTTTAATATATTGGCCGTGTACCCTGTGTTGTAATGAGCCCAATCGGTAACAGGTCTAAGTGCCGCACCCGATTGAAATAACTCAGGCGCGGTAAACAATGCCATAAAGGTCATAAAACCGCCGTAAGAGCCACCATAAGTACCGACTGCTTTGGTATCAACGTTGGCATTTTGCGCCATCCATTTAACGCCATCGGCTAAATCTTGTGTTTCAGGCGTGCCCATTTGACGATAAATCGCAGTACGCCAATCACGCCCGTAACCTTTAGATGCGCGGTAATCCATATCCATTACTATGTAACCTTCATCAGCGAGCAATGAATGAAACATAAATTCACGAAAATAAACCGAAAACCCCATGTGTGAATTTTGTAAGTAACCCGCGCCGTGGTTAAAAATAACCGCTTTACGATTTTTACCTACTTCACCTTCAACGTAATCCGCTGGATAATATACTTTTGCATATATTGGTTGATCAGTATGGCTCGATGGTACGGCAACAATTTTAGGGGCTGTTAGCTTTTTAGCTAAAAACTCATCCGACACAGTATGCGTTAAGCGCGTTGCTTTTGTATTGGCTTTAGCATCTGCTACGTAAAGCTCATTAGGCATGGTAATTGTAGAGTGCTTAAGGAGTAACTTATTTTCATCTGGGCTTAACGTGTAGTCAGTCATGCCGTTTAAGTCAGTAATTTGCTCGCTATTACCTGTTTGCGGGTTAACGCGGTAAATTTCGTAAAGCCCTGGATGCTCAACATTCGCTTTGTAATAAATTGCGCTGTCGTCGCTGGTAAGCGTTAAGTTAGAAACCTCAAATTGGCCTTGTGTTAGTGCGGTTGCATTACCATTTACAGGCTTTTTATAAAGCTGGCTGTAACCTGACTCTTCCGATAGGTAATAAAGCGTGTTTGAGTTATGTAACCACCCAAAGTCGTTAAATGCGTAAGCAATCCATGCATCGTCATGCAGGCGATGTTGCGACACAAGTTTGTTGTTTTTAAAATCTACCGTTGCAAGCCAGCGGTCTTTGTTGTCCCACGCTTCAAGCATTATAGCTACTTGCGAGCCATCGTCGTTCCATACTATTGGGCTTTGCTCAAAACCCCAGTCCATAATAAGGTTAATACCACGAGGTGCCTTTTTAGACTTATATGTTTTACCATCACGTGCATAATTTTCTTTTTTAACTGCGGCTAAAACATCTTCATCAAAGCCCGGTAAGGTATTAAAGCTAAGTGATGTTTGCTCTTTGTTAGTTAAATTGATGTAGACAAGCTTTGAGGTTTCTTCTTTAGCGTCGGCTACACGGCGGCGTGCTTTTTTAGGTTCTATAGTAGCGTCATTTGTAATGTAGTTAGGCATAATATCGCCATCACCACGCCAGTCTGTTTGCTTTTGTACAACGACTAACAGCGCATCACCATTTGGCGAAAGCTGAGCCTCTGCAACTTTATTACCGTCACCTAAGTAGTAAGCCGTATTAGCAATTGAATCGTTTTGTTCATTAATTTGCTCATTGCGTGCTTGCTTATCTTTTTTATTTTTTTGTTGAAGCGCCACAAATTTAATCAATTTATGCTGCTCTTTAGCAATATACGTGCTTGGCTCTTCAATACCTTTTGGCTCATCAGCAAGTTTTAAGTTAGCAAGCTCGCTCGTTAAGCCTGTTTTTAAATCAACTTTAAAAAATACATTGCCTTGGCGGTAAACTAAATCGCCATTATTTAAAAATTGTGGCTTTGACTCGCCCGCTGATGTAGCTGTAATTTGTTTAAGTTCGCCGGTTTTTAGGTTTTTAACAAATACATTGCCTTTAAATGTGTAGGCCGCCATTGTTTTATTTTTAGAATAAACGGCTTTATTTGAACCCACAGTATGAAGTTTATTAAGAGCTACTTGCTCTGCTGTTTGGCTAGTAACCGATTGGCTAAATAAATCGCGTAGTGTATTACCCTGCTCTTTTTGAGCATAAATAATAGTAGCCGAATCGCCCGCCCAGTAAGCACCCTCTGGCTGATTACCCATCCAATCCGGATCGGCCATTGCTTGTTCTAGCGTTATTTTTTGTGAGCCGATATCTGCTGGCGTGTTTACAACCGCAGCAATTTTAGTTGCTGGTAATGCACTTTGCTGTGTTGAAGAGGTGTTAGCGGTAGCGCTACAACCTGCAAGCATGACACTTGAGGCAACAGCTAAGGCCACTAACGTTTTAGATGAAGAAAGATTAAAAATCATAGTGCTTCTATACGGTTATTATAATTAAACCGTATTTAAGCAGAAGCACTCAAGTTATTGCAATTTTTTAAGATAAATAGCCATTAAACAGGGTAAAGCTCAGTTTACTAACGCCCCCTTTATTAGTGGACGTTATTCAACGATTAAATCAAGCCACACCATGCGGTGATCGCTCGATGCGTTTCTATCTTTAATTAAACGATATTCACTACTAGTTTTAGTAGGCCAAAATACACCACCGTCCTTAATTTTTAAGCCATAGTTTGAGGGTAGTACGTAATCAACACGCGCTTGCCAATTAGCACTGTAATTTTGTGCATAGGGCACGTCATACTGCTCTTTAGCGCCTTCACTTTTTGGAACAAATTGAGCGTTAATAAGTGGGTTTTTAAGCAGTTGATCTGTGGTATTTGTACGGGCTTTATCGCCCTCTGGGGCGGCATTTAAATCCCCTAAGATAACAAAACGAGAATAAGTTTTTAAACCGCCTTTTTCGCCTTTATCATCGTAAATATACTTAGCGTTTGAAACGTAATCGGCAATTAGCCTTACTTCATCATGGTTACGCTTACCGTTTCTATCCTCTTTACCGTCAAATACAGGCGGTGTTGGGTGAGATGCAATAACATGAATGGTTTTATCGTTTACGTTAATAGGTAAATCCCAAAACGATTTAGAGCTGAGTCTAAGCGCTTGCCATTCTTGTGCGTTATACCAGTTTTCACCTGTTTTAGGCATCACTGGCATTAGTGCATTTGGCATGTCTTTATATTTAAAGGTTTGAAGGGTTCTTACTTTATCAAAATCGATTGGGTATTTTGACAAAATAGCCATACCGTAATGGCCTTCAAAAAAGCCGAAGCCTTGTGCATCGCCCATAACACCATTTTTTTTGCCATCGTTATCTAAATCAAACTCGGTGGCAAGCCCAGTATTTACCGGAGCAATGTAAGAGTAAGGATAGTTAATAGCGTCTTGTTTTTGCTGACCTATATTTAAAAAATGCTTATTAAAGTATTCAATGCCTTGCTCTTTTGGGATGTAGTCAAATTCGTTAAGTAAAATAATATCAGGGCGAACTCGTTGAATAATTTCCGCTATGTTCTTAATTTGCTGGTGGTTTGCTTTAAGTGCATTAACTAAAGCATCACTTTTAACTTGCTCGCCTTTAGGCGTGTGATTTGTCGCATCCATACTTACATTAAAAGTAGCAACACGAAGAGAGTCTGATGCAAATGCATTTAAGCTAAATAATGTAGCAATGGCTAGCGCACCATATATTGTTTTTAGTTTCATTGTTTTACTTCACAAATTTAAAATTAGACTTTAACAGTATTACATATTCAAAAGCTTTTTTTATGACAAAAAAATACCGGCTCAAGCCGGTATTAACAAATTAATTCTATAATTAGAAATTATTGGCTTAGTATTAAATTTGCTGCCGCTTTTAAAATACCTGGGTAGTCTTGCTCAGGTAAATATTCAGTAAGCTCACCTAATTTATCTGCTAGGTCATTCATGCTGCTGGCCGATACGTTTATATGGCCCATTTTACGACCTGGTTTTGCAGTTTTACCGTACCAGTGGCTAGTTACATCTGCGTATTTTAGTACGTCAGCTGGAATACTAGGTTGCCCTAGTACGTTTATCATCGCGGTAATGTGTTTAAGTTCTGTATTACCAAGCGGTAAACCTGCAACAGCACGCATGTGGTTTTCAAACTGTGAGCAATGGCAGCCTTGTTGCGTCCAGTGGCCTGAGTTATGTACGCGCGGCGCAATTTCGTTAACAAGTAACGTACCTTGTACATCAAAAAACTCAATAGCTAACACGCCAACGTAGTTAAGCTCGTTTGCTATTTTTGTAAAGGCATCGTTTGCTTGAGTTTCAACACTTTGATTATTTTTACCGGCAATAGAAAGCGTTAACACACCATTTGTGTGCTCGTTTTCTGTTAGCGGATAAATAGCCACATTACCGTATTTATCGCGCGCACCAATAATAGATACCTCACGATCAAACGGGATCATTTTTTCAGCAATAATTGTATGTGGCGAAAGCTCTGTGCCCGATGCAATAAAATCAGCCATTTGTGACCAAATTTCGTCTATTTGACTATCTGATTTTAAACGCCATTGGCCTTTCCCGTCATAACCCGCTTGGCATGTTTTAATAACAAGTGGCTTACCTAAGGTTTTAACAGCGTGTTCAAGGTGCGCTTTTTCAGTAATTAATTGATATGGCGCACAAGTTACGTTTGTTTTATCAAGCAATGCTTTTTCAAGCGAGCGATCGCCACCGGTTTTAATCGCGGCTTTACCTGGGTAAAATTTATTGCTGTTACAACAAAGTGTTAGTACGTCATCAGGAATGTGCTCAAACTCTGCAGTAATTGCATCAGCGTTTGATATTGCTTGCTCAAGTGACGTGCTATAAACCTCACCAGTTAGCGGGTGCATAATTTGCTTGCTGCCTACATCATACGCCACTACGTTTAAATTAAGCGGCGCGCCTGCAAGGCTCATCATACGTGCAAGTTGCCCTGCACCTAATATTAAAATATTCATTATTACTCTGCAGGGTTTGGATTAGCTAATATAGTGTCGGTTTGATCTTTACGAAACGCTTCAATTTTTGCAAAAATTTCTGGATTTTGACACCCTAAAATTTGCGCGGCTAGTAAACCTGCGTTTGCTGCGCCCGGCTCACCAATTGCAAGTGTGCCCACTGCAACGCCTTTAGGCATTTGGCAAATAGATAAAAGTGAATCAACACCATTTAATGCTTTTGATTTTACAGGCACGCCCAGTACAGGAAGCGACGTAAAAGCAGCAGCCATACCCGGTAAATGCGCAGCGCCGCCAGCGCCTGCAATAATAACTTTAATCCCGCGTTCTGCGGCTGAACTTGCATAATCAGCAAGTAATTGAGGAGTGCGGTGTGCAGACACGACTTTAGTTTCGTACTTAATGCCAAAATGCTCTAGCATAAGTGCTGCATGTTCCATGGTTGGCCAATCTGATTTAGAACCCATAATAATGCCAACAGTCATAAATACTCCTCAGTAATGTATTTTCAAAATAGCGGACTTATGTCCTGTTTAAGCCGGGTATTATACCCAAAGCCATATTAATTGCGACTAATACAAAGCCACAAAAACAAAAAAAGCCATGTTTAAACATGGCTTTTTAGGGTTAACGGGTAAATAGCTAATTAAGCTTCTTTACTCGCTAGGTATTCTGCGTAGTTGCCTCTAAAGTCAATAATTTTACCATCTTTAACTTCCCAAATACGGGTAGCTACCGATGATACAAATTGACGATCGTGCGATACAAACATTAATGTACCTTCGTAGGCTTCAAGTGCTAAGTTAAGCGCTTCAATAGATTCCATATCCATGTGGTTAGTTGGCTCATCCATTAACAATATGTTTGGTTTATGCATCATAATTTTACCAAACAGCATGCGGCCTTGCTCACCACCTGAAATTACTTTAACTGACTTTTTAATATCGTTTTGAGAGAACAACATACGACCTAAGAAGCTGCGAACCACTTGTTCGTCGTCGCCTTCTTGTTGCCATTGCTCCATCCACTGAAACAAGTTCATGTCGGTTGCAAACTCATCTGCGTGATCTTGCGCGTAGTAACCAATGTTCGCGTTTTCAGAAAACTTAAACTCACCGGCTTTAGGTGCTAAGCGCCCTGCTAGTGTATTAAGTAAGGTTGTTTTACCAACACCATTTTCACCAATAATAGCAATACGCTCGCCAACTTCTACTAAACCTTCAAGCCCAGAAAACAACGTGTTGTCGTCAAAACCTTGCGTTAGGTTATTCATTTCAAGCGCGTTTCTGAATAACTGCTTTTCTTGGTCGAAACGAATAAACGGCGTTTGACGTGAAGAGGCTTTAACTTCGTCTAACTGAATTTTGTCGATACGTTTAGCGCGCGATGTTGCCTGTTTAGCTTTAGATGCGTTAGCAGAGAAACGTGATACAAACTGTTGAAGTTCAGCAATTTGGTTTTTCTTCTTCGCGTTTTCGCTAAGTAGCTGCTCACGTGCTTGCGTTGCTGCAAACATGTATTCGTCGTAGTTACCTGAGTAAATACGTAGCTCGCCGTAGTCAATGTCGGCCATGTGAGTACACACAGAGTTTAAAAAGTGACGGTCATGCGAAATGATTATCATGGTACAGTCGCGTTGGTTTAACACGTCTTCTAACCACTTGATGGTGTAAATATCCAAGTTATTGGTAGGCTCATCCAGTAGCATAATGTCTGGGTCTGAGAACAATACCTGTGCAAGTAGCACACGCAGTTTAAAACCAGGTGCAATTTCTGACATTGGGCCAAAGTGTTGATCCGTACCAATACCTACGCCTAATAAAAGCTCGCCTGCTTTAGATTCAGCAGAGTAACCATCCATTTCGGCAAATTCAGTTTCAAGATCGGCTACTTTCATACCGTCGTCTTCACTCATTTCTGGTAAAGAGTAAATACGGTCGCGTTCTTGTTTAATTTTCCACAACTCTTTGTGACCCATGATCACAGTATCAATTACTGAGTATTCTTCGTAGGCAAACTGGTCTTGGTTTAGTTTAGCAACGCGTTCATTAGGATCAGTACTAACATTACCTGAAGACGCTTCAAGCTCACCACTTAAAATTTTCATAAATGTTGATTTACCACAACCATTTGCACCGATTAAACCGTAACGGTTTCCATCGCCAAATTTTGCTGAGATATTTTCAAATAATGGTTTAGCACCAAATTGCATGGTGACATTAGCTGTACTAATAATAGCGCTACCCTCCAAGGGAGTATGGATGTAATTAAATTGCGCGCAGTTTAAACCAAAATGGCCTGTTTTTCTATGAAAGTTTAAAGGCAAACTAACGCGTTTTAGCCATTTATTAGCACTGTATAGTAGGTAACTCAAATAACAGATTAAATTAAATGGTTTTGTAAATTTTTATTCAGCTTACACAAGTAAAAATTCATCAATATATTCACTTTAATACGTCTAGGGAGTTTAGAATTACGTATACTGAATTAGAGTAAAAACACTTTTAACGTGTTTGTGTGTTTACTTAACTCATTTTTGTACACGAAGTAACAATAAAAAGTTATATTTATGAAAATAAAGCACTTTTAGAGCTTTTGCACTAGTTGCTACTTTTTGAACAAGATGAAATTAATTCAAATAAAATTTTTAACACACCACAAATTTACCATCCTATTTACCTATATATTCAATATAAAAACAAACTTCTGCAACACCTGAAAAACAAAATTAACCTCTAGTGAATATCAATAGAATTTGCCTGTCAATTTTGTTGAGTATTTTTCACTTTTGAGCTCTTTATTGCTTTGTTAGTCTTCAAATCTGAATTTTTACCTACGTAAAAACACTAAAAATTTACACAGGGCAACACACAAGATGAGCAAAAAATTAGCGACACTGATTAGCGCAAGTATTGTATTCGCACCCGCTGTCTCGGCGGTAGAGTTATACAAAGATGACAAAAACACTCTAGAAGTAGGTGGATATCTTGATGTGCGTGTAATTAACACACAAAACGAAACCGAAGTTGTTAACGGTACGTCGCGCATTAACTTTGGTTTTACTAGAGAGCTAAAGAAAGATTGGACTGCCCTTGCTCTTGTAGAATGGGGAGTAAACCCTGTTGGTAGTAGCGATATTATTTATAACAATCGTTTTGAGTCAATTCAGGACGAATTTTTGTATAACCGTTTAGGTTACGCAGGCCTTTCACACGAAAAATACGGTCAACTTACCATTGGTAAACAATGGGGTGCATGGTACGACGTAGTTTATGGAACAAATAATAGCTTTGTATGGGATGGTAATGCAGCAGGTGTTTACACTTATAACAAAGACGATGGCGCTGTAAATGGCACTGGCCGTGGTGATAAGTTAGTCCAGTACCGCAATAGCTATAACGATTTTAGCTTTGCAGTACAAGCGCAGCTTAAAAACAGCGAGTTTTATACCTGTGACGTAAGCGATATTTCAGAAGAAGAATGCGAAACGCTTTGGAACTCTGGTGATAGTGCAGCCCAAGAAGTTGAATTTAACTACACATTTGGTGCGTCTGTTACTTATACCCCTACCGATATGCTAACGCTTACGGCAGGTGTTAACCGAGGTGAGTTTGATTTAACGTTTGGCGATGGCTCTACTCGTAATGTTGAAGATCTTATTTACGGTGCCGGTATTATGTGGGGCAGCATTGATAAACGCGGCCTTTACGTTGCTGCCAACGTAAATAAAAACAAAAACCACGACACAGATAACATTGGTCGCTTAATTAAAGACGCAATTGGTATAGAAACATTCGCATCATACCGTTTTGATAACGACTTTCGCCCTTTTATTGCCTACAACGTGTTTGATGCCGGCGATGATTACGTAATTCAGCCAAACTTTAACGCCGATCCTGACGATGTATTTAAGCGTCAGTTTGCTGTTATTGGCCTACATTACTTAATTGACGAAGCCACTATTGCCTACATAGAAGCACGTAAGGACTTTAGTGACTTTGAAAGTGATAACGACGATCAACAAGCACAAATGGAACAGTCGGAAGACGACGGTATAGCATTTGGTTTTAGATATAAGTTCTAAATATAAGCTCTAAATATAAGCTCTAAATATAAGTTAAAAACGACTACAACTTCCCTAAGCACAACCCTTTTAGCCCTTTTAACTTTTTTAACTGGGCTTTTTTTATTTCGCCATGCTTTGTTGAATATTTGGTTTTGCATTTAAGGCTATTTCAACAAATGCATTAACAGCCGCACTGGTATTGTTTTTTTAATGTGTAATAACATCAACTCACGATGCCCCTATTTTTTACGTCTACCGTTTGCTGCCCAATACAATGAACGAGCAAAATTTTAACGAATCACAAATAGGTTAACTACTCGCATCTATATCTTTATTGGCTGAAGTTACCGTAGACTTGATTATTTGCACTACCTTCCTGATTACTTTTTTTTCAATTTGACTCTATTGCTAAGCTTAGCATTATAGTAATATTTAGTATGATGTGTTCTTTTGCTGTAAAGCCACCAGCTAACTTATATTAATTGCATTAAGAGTATATAAAAATGGTTAAACTATATTGAAATTGCAAAGTGCTTGCACTGATTACTGCTGATCACAAAGGCGTAAGGCTAATTAAAAGCAGTAACAAATAGGTGTGATATATGCTCATAGGTACTGCCTGTATTCTAACTCAACACCTACGTGCTGTATATAAACACAGTGCGCGTATTTACTGTGTAAAAATAAATTAAAACAACTCCCTTTGTAAGTCGTTAATAACATTAAACTAAGTAAAGTGCTATGAAGCTGATTCGTTATCATAAATAGTTAAAACACCGGTAGCTGTATATGCATACAGCTACCGATTAAACCTATCTAACCTACTTTTTAATAAACTTACTAAAACCAGCTAATGCCTTTGATACACTCAGTGTTGGATTATCTGAATGCTCAGCACCTTCGTTTATAGCGCTTTGCCACACAAGGTTATTATTAGGGTTTGCTGTTAAAGCAGACTCTAAATTATCAAACGCTTTTAACATTAACGGATGCTCTGCTCCACCCACAGAAAGGTATAAATAAGTAGGCGACTTAATTTTATTTGCTTGAGTAGTTAAAAATGCTTCTACATTATTAACCACTGTCATATCGTCATACCAAGCCGCTGGGCTAAAGGCAAAGTAGCCATTAAACAGTTCAGGCCTTGTATGCAGTGTATAAAGTACAAAGCTGCCACCGGCCGAAAAACCACTTAACACACGGTTATTACTAAGCTTATATTTTGCTGATAAATAAGGGAGTAACTCAGTTTCAATAAACGCTAAAAACTTGTCGGCTTCACCATTTGGCTCTATAAGTGTTTCTCCCTCTGGTCGCGCTTGTGTATTTACATCTTGGCGAGCATAAGGAGGCACTAAATCGCGATTACGTGTATCTGTAAAAAACAAATTAGGAATAGACACCAATATAGCCTTATCCCCTTTTTCGCTCTTAGCTTGTTTTGTAAGTGCTTTATCCCATGTATCTAAATTAAAGTTACCGTCGGTTTTAATAATTAACGGATACGCTCTTTTAGGATTGTAATTAGCGGGTAATCTTATAAACACTTTGCGCGACTCATTAAGCACGCTTGAGTTAATTGTTACATCGGTATAGGCCGATACATAATGGTTGTAATAACGTATAGCTAAAATACCGATAGCAAAAATGACTACGGCTAAACTTAAATTAATAAAATAGTGTTTTGTTATTTTTATTGCCATGCGGCATTCCTTTAAATGTTTAGGAGTTATTTAATCGAGCTTAACCCATTGTTTTATTTCAAGCGCGGTCATAATAAGCTCAACCGAAAATGCGGCTAAAATCATCCCCATAACACGCGTTAAAATAGACGCGCCGCCAGTACCAATAAGCTTAATTATTTTACCCGAAAGCAGCAACAATATTAATGTAATACCAAGCACACCAAGTGTAACAAGCGCTGTGCCTATTTGAGTGGTAATTGGGTGTATGTGGTTATCGGTAAGTAGTATCACCGCCAAAATAGCACCAGGGGTCGCAGTTGCTGGTATAGCTAGCGGAAACACCGCAATATCGTGTTCAGGGTCTTGTTTAGCTTTGTTAGAATCGTTTCCAAAAATCATTTGCAGGCCAAACAAAAACAATATAATACCGCCACCTAACTGAAACGACACCAATCTAATTCCCATCGCATTAAGTATTAGTTGCCCTATTAAAATAGAACCCAATAATACACAGCCTGCATAAAGCACCGTTTTAAAAGCTGTTTTACGACGTTGTTTATCGGTTAAGTGAGAAGTGAGCGCAGCAAACAACGCCATCGTGCCTATTGGATCAATGGTAGCCCAAATAACAAGTGCATCTTGAGAGAGTTTTTCTAGCATATAAAATCCTTGTTAAGCGTAAATATTTAATAAAACACGGGTAACAAATTCATTTGCTTACGCTTAACTATAATAGAAAGCCGTTATTTTTTGTATTTTATTTACACTCGCAAAGATTTAATAATTTGTCGTTTTACGTTAAAGCGATTTATGCCAAATAGAATTTTCTCTTAAACTAAAGCCTAACTTCATAAGTAAATTATGAGAGCGTGCATTGTGTGCACTCACCTCAGCCGATAAATGTTTAAGCGGAATATGCTCAAGTAACTCTTTAGTGAAACCAGTGACTACTTCAAACATTACGCCTTTATCCCAAAAGTCGGGGTGCAGCTCAAATCCTATAAATGCATTACTTTTACAGGGCGTTAAATTATAAAGCCCACAAGTACCCATTAACTTTCCAGATGTATTATGTTCAATTGCAACTCTAATCACTTCGCCTTCGTAATAGGCGCTAATATCATCTTGTATTAATTGTTTAATTTGTGTTTTGCTAATGGGTGTATCGTAGTCGTTAAATTCTGACACGTGCGGATGGTTTAAAATATTAAATAAACACGCAGCGTGTTTGTGGGTAATTAAACGCAGCGTAACGCGTTCAAGCTTTGTGGTATTAAACATTTTATTTAAGTGGTTAGTTAAATTAGCTCTTTATGGGCAAGCATTATTAACTTACCATACCCCATTAACAAGCATTATCTTTAAAGCAAAAAGAGTAGATAACGTAATGAGTGACGATTTTAAAGTAATACAACCCACTACCACAGTATATTGCCCAAAGCGCGGCGAAGGCTGGACCTTAACAGGCATTACTAATATTAACGAGTTTACCTCAGTAATGTTTGACGGCACACGCTATACACTTCCAGCACGCGAAATAGTAGAAGAACTTCTCCCTAACCAACTAGCGCGAGAACAAAATAGCTAACCAAACACATACGCATTAAAAAGGCTGCAAAATTGCAGCCTAGGGTCTGTTGATCTTTGCGGATTGAAATTTGTTCAAACTAGGGGCTATTTAATCGCGGCGCGAGGTTTGTAACCTAGTGGGCTAAGTAAAAACCGAGCAACAAAGAGTAAATAGCCCCTAGGAAGAACCCTTTGGGCAGCGCCTGTTTGGCATTAATGCTACGTTATCGCCTATTTATGGGGAATAACCACACTGTATAGGCTCTGCCTTGCCTAAATACCAAACAGACTGCTGCAAATTTAACCTTGAAAGATCAACAGACCCTAGTATCTAATTAACTCATTAAAACGCTTCGTCTTCGCTATAAACATTAACGTTTAACTCGTCTTCATCTTCAAATACTACAAACGAAATAGGCTTACAGCATACTTGGCAGTCTTCTATGTATTGCTCATCAATATCTGCTGCATCAAGTAATACTTCTATACTTTCGCCGCAATAAGGGCAGCTTATTGATTTTTCAGTTAACTGGTTCATTTATCACCTGCTAATTTATATCTCGAATGTTGTCACTTTAATGAACAAGCCAGCATAATTCAACACACCATTAAATAACACTTATATGACTAAACTAATTAAACCATGCTGCTCACTTATAAAGTGATCTAACAACAAGCCCTATCACTATAAAACTTACTTAAGCACATTATTTTGCACCATAGATAAGTGTTAGCCTGCTAATACAATGCCTCTACAATGAAATAGTATTAGCACTTAGCGGGTCTAACTTTACAAGCATTTATAAACTCACTCTACAGGTGGATAATTTTATGAAAAAATCACTCGCATTAGCATTAACATCTGCCGCAATATTGTTTAGCACATTTACTCATGCAGCTAAAACCGAAAAAGCCGTTTTAGCTGGAGGTTGCTTTTGGTGTATGGAAAGCGACTTTGAAAAACTAGAAGGCGTAACCGATGTAATATCGGGCTTTACTGGCGGTAAACTTAAAAACCCAACGTACAATGGTAATCATAAAGGCCATTACGAGGCCGTAGAAATTACTTACGACCCAGCCATAGTAAGCTACAAGGGCATACTTGATCATTACTGGGTTAATATTGATCCTTTTGATGCCAGAGGCCAATTTTGCGATAAAGGCCCTAGTTACTTAAGTGCTATATTTGTTGAAAACGACGCACAACGTAAATTAGCTGAAAAAACAAAAGCTGCAGTAGTTGCCGAGTTCCCTAATCAAACTGTGGTTACACCAATACTAAACGCAAGTACCTTTTACCCTATTAAAGGAAAAGAAAGCTTTCATCAAGATTATTACAAAAACAACCCAATCCGTTACAACACCTATCGCTGGCGTTGTGGTCGAGATAGCCGCCTAGAAGATATTTGGGGCGACAGAGCAACTCATTAGTATTTATTATTAAACGACTTAAGTCACAAAAAAGGCTGCTTAAATAAAGCAGCCTTTTCATTTGTATCATTTTAATGTGTACGTTTAAAACTTAAAAGTCGCACTTAACCTTACGCTACGCGGTGTCCCCGGTTGAACCCACGCATCAGCAAATGAGTTAGTGTAATAGGTTTCATCAAACAGATTGTCTACCTCTGCGCGTAAACCAAATGCTTTAGTTACGTCAACATCAACAAATGTACGCGCTGTTGTGTAACTTGGTAACTCAAAATCGGTACCAAAAAAGCCGTTTCGTGAGCCTACATAAACTAAGCCTCCACCAAATTTAACGGCTTTACCATATAATTCAGACGATTTAACTAGTTGTAAACTAAATTGATGCTCAGGAATATTTAATAAAGAGCTTCCCGCTTCTACTGTATAACCAAAGTTCGCATCAAAAAATGAGTTTTCAATGGTTGCATCAACAAACGCATAAGATAACCAAAGGCTTACATCATCAGTAAGATCACCGTTTATATCAATTTCTATGCCTTTGCTTTGTGCTTCGCCAATTGCAGCAAAAGTAAATGCAGTCGGATCGTCAACTACCAGCATATTGTCTTGTTCTACTTTAAATACAGCAACGGTGCCAAACAGTGCGCCATCGTTTAAAGTAAATTTAACGCCTACCTCTGACGACGTTGATTGATTTGGCTCAAAACCATCGCCATTTGTATCAGTGCCTGATAAAGGCCTAAAATTTTCGCCATAAGCAGCATAAACAGATAAAAACTCACTCGCCTCATACACGACACCAAACTGCGGACTAACACGCGATTCGTTTTGCTTTGATTGAGTATCAGCTAAACGGTTATTAAGTGTTTGTTCGTAGTCATCAAAACGTGCACCTACACGTATATCTAGCTTATCGGTTAGGCTTATTTGGTCTTGTATAAATATACCTAACGACTCTTGCACTTCTAACTTATCGGTATTGGCCGTTGGCGTAGGTAACTCATACGCACCATACACGGGGTTAAATACATTAATAAACTGATCGCCACGCACGCGAAGAACAAATTGATCATTTTCGAATTTATCAGAATCCACACCAATTATTAAGCGGTGCTCTAACCCAGCAACCTCTAAATTACCGGTTACTTCAGCTCTAAACACCTGATATTTAGCATCGTAATCACGATAACGCCTAAAGCGATTTACCTCGCCATCAACAACACCTGCAAAACCGGTTTCGGTAGCAAACCCTTCAAGCGATGTATCTCGGTAGTTAGCGCCCAGTAATACGCTCCAGTTATCATTAAAGTCATGAACAAACTCTAATTGATGACCAAGTACATCTGCCTCTATTGGGCCATCACCTGGTTCTCCTAAAAAGCGACTTTCTGGTATTAAACCAAGTTCACCATCAATAGCTAATACACCTCTATCAAAAGGGACTTCTTGGTCGCTGTATTCAAGCTCATATATTAGTTGGCTATTATCATTAATATTCCACGTTATTGATGGGCTAAAGCCTTGTTTAGTTGTTTCTATCGTATCGCGAAAGCTTTTCGCGTCTTCATAAAAACCAACCAGTCTAATTGCTACATCGTCGTTAAGGGGCGTTGTGTAATCTACATCAGCACGGTAGGTATCAAAACTGCCTACGCTTAGCTTGAGCTCGCCACTTGTATCAAATGTTGGGCGTTTAGTAACAAGGTTTACTGTACCACCAGGCTCTCCACGGCCAAATAAAGCCGCGCGTGGGCCTTTTAAAACCTCAACCGACTCAATACCCGACAAATCACGCGAACCACCAAAACCACGCCCGGCATTAAACCCATTTACAAGGTAATTACTTGGTAAGTTTTCATCGCCTACAAAACCACGTAGTGCAAAGCTATTCCAAAGCCCACCAAAGTTATTTTGACGAGCAACCGAAGCCGATAAATCAAGTGCTTGGTTTAAATCTATCGCACCTGCGTTTTCAAGGGCTTCTAAATCTATTTTCAGTTCTGATTGCGGTGTTTCTAACGCACTAAATTTACCTTGATACGCTTGACGCGAACCAATTACAGCCAATCTTTCAATAGGGCTATTATTAACGCTGTCATCATTTTGGTTTTGCTCAACTGCCATAGCATGGCTGCTAAATAAACTGACTAAGCATGCGCTTAAATAGGTGAGCTTTAGCCCTTTATTATTGGTATTCATTATAAACCTTGTTAATTAGTTAACTGATAAATTTTCTTTTAGCTTAACGCCTGTAACTTCAGGCTCATCCATTTCATTAAGCATTGTTTTTTTAAAGCTAGGCATATTCTCAAGCGCCGCTTTTGGTGGGTTACCCTTTATAAAGAGCCAAGGGTAGTAAAACTCCCTTAAACTTTTATGAAATCCTCGCATACGGTATTCGTATCTAAATGCAGCTAAAGCATCAGTGCTCGCCAGTCGTGTAAAACTGCGTTGTAACAGTAATGGCGGTGAAAACCACGATACAATTCCCGCTAATTGATACTTTGTATGCGCAGCATCACGATACGCATGTGAAAGTTCACCTGCTTTTTCGTCTCCAACTTGTTGAAATGCGTAATACCATTTCCACTCAAACTCGCTTTGCATATCAACGTGATCTTTCCACTGTGGATTTGAAGCAACAAAAGCATCCATTGTTGTTTTCTTTGGTAAGTCCCATGCATCGTTAACGGCCTCTCTTTGAGTAAGAACAATGTCGCCGCCCTTTGGTGAGTGCACCGTTTTGTTTATAACTAAATCGCCTAAAATAGGAATAATAAAAGCAACTAACACCCAAAAACCAATTAACGTTGAAGCAACACGCGGCGCACTGCTGGCGTTTTTACCCCACCACACACTGAGCGCAGTCCAAAACGCAATGTAAATTACACAAATAAAAGTAACAAACGCCACATCAGCAAGGGCCGAATGACTAAGCAATGTACCTATATAAAATGGCAGCATTAAACACACTATTACCGCAATCAACCGCACGGTTATACGTGCCCCCCATAATGCAAAGTAAGACCTAGCAGTAGTTACTAATAAGTCATGCCTACCGCTTGTTCGCTCATTAGCAAACAAATCATGAAATAGTAAAATAACTATCAGTGGTGCTAATGCACTTACTACAAATACAAAATCAATTTTACCTGCCTGCGCTAGCTCTGCGTTTTGCGCATCGCTTTCGTATATTTGTCCCTCTAGGGCAAGTAAATTTAAGCGGTGTTTCCACGGGTAAATATCGCGCTCGCCTAAAGCAGCAAACGCTAAATTTGAAGGCGATGAATACGTTAAGTGAAAACTGTAATAGGCAAGCAAGCCTGGATCTTCGTATTTATGTTGAACGTTAGTTAGGTCTGTTAAATCGGCGGCTTTTAAGCGCTCAATAGTTTGCTTTTGCTGTGTTACTTCACTAAGCCCACTGAAAACTGCAAACCCCGACATTACAAAGGTACACACCAGTAATACCACTAAGTATTTTTGACGAAGTAAAAAGCGCCATTCACGCGCAAGCTGTTTTAATAGGTAACTCATAACAAACGCCTCCCTACAAATTTAATACCGCCTAACAGCACCGCAATCCAAAGTAGTAGCTGTAAAAAAGCAGGGATACTTCGCTGCGCTCTCGCTTTTGACCTGTCTACATTAAAAGTAAAGTCTTGCAGTATTTGCCAGTTTTGAGCACTTACACGTGCCTTTTGGGTTGCAGCAGTATCAGCATTGCGGTTCATGTCGTCTTGGTAGCTAAGCTTTTCTACATGAACTTTGTTAAGCCCTTGCACAAAATCAAAACGTAACTGCTCGGTTTCGCGTAAAAAGCGATGATGGGTTTCAATACTCGTGCCTACCACAATCATCGATAACGACCGAATAGCCACCATAGGTGAAACCCAACCAAAATAACGCGATACCTTTGTTTGTTTAAGCTCAGCTTGCATACGCTGCTCAGCAAACTTATTGAGTACGCTTGTGAGTTTAGCCTCAGACTCGCTTGCCACTAGCCCTCTAAAATTAACGGGTAACTCATCAATACTGCTCACATTGTATTTATTAAGGAGCGATTGTTTAAATTGCTTAAATGCGGGGTCGTTTGTGTTGTGGCCGTCGCCTAGTTTTCTAAGTTCGGCTTTTACAGCAAAGTCGGTTTCTATTTTGCCTGCTGATGGCACTGCCGTGGAGGCTGTTGTACTCGCTACTCGTGGCATTACAATACACAGTAAAATCCAAACAAAGGCAAGTGCTGTAAAGCTGCCGCTGTTTTTACTAAACACACTCGATGCCAGTAAAATAAGCAGCACCCACACAATTAAATATAAAGCGTAGCCAAGCACAAAGCTTGCAACAGCAAGTAAGCCTTCGCCTGAGCCAAGTGTAAATAAAGCCGATATCGTTAGCGGAGTTAAAATTAAAGCCACAACAGAAAGTAGCGCCAACCCTTTACCTGCAATAAGCGTTGCGCCCGATGTACCTTGCGATAACAAATACGAGAGTGTTTGTGACTCACGCTCGCGGCTAATACCGCTGTAGCCAATTAATATCAGTAATAAAGGTGCGAGTGTTTGTACAATAAATGCAGGCGTTAAACTACCTAATTTAGTTAATGCAGTACCTTGGCGGCTATCTGCAAACATTGCGCTATTTTGTCTGTGCCCTTCTAAAAATATTGAGTTGCCTGTGTAGGCATCAATACCAGGGTCAAGCGTACTAAGTGGTGAAGGCGTTCTAAATGCATAATGCCCATAATGCACCATTCTGTGTGGATGACGGTCGGGTTGATCAACAAAGCTTTTATCGCTAGTTGCCTGTAACTCATGCCGTGTGTGGCTTAGCTCCATCATGGTAATAGCCGTTACAATCACCGAAGCAACCGTGAGCACCAAACCAATAGCAAGCACGGTCATTGCTAATTTTGAGCGAAGCCAATAACGCCACTCATCTTTGGCAACAATCACCACCTTTGAAAAGTTATTTATACTCATTAAGCACCTCTATTAGCGTGATGCCCAAATGCAGCGTGTACTTGCTCGGTATCAATACGCCCACTTTGGGGCGCATCATACTCTCCCACCAGCTCACCGTTTTTAAGTAAACCAATACGATTTGCCACTTGGCACGCGCCATATACATCGTGGGTAACCATTAAAATAGTCGCACCAGTTAATGCAAGCTCGCGTACAAGTTGATTAAATTCATCAATGGCAACAGGGTCTAGGCCCGATGTAGGCTCATCTAGTAAAAATATTGGAGCTTCACGTAGTATCGCAAGTGCAATTGCTGTTTTTTGCCTCATGCCTTTTGAATAAGTTTGCATGTGGCGGTCCCACGCATCGCGCTGTAATGCAACACGATTAAAAGCTGCGTTAATTTGTTCATCTGATTTTTTAATATCAGCAAGTGATAAAAAATATTCAACATTTTCGCGAGCAGTTAAATGCGGGTAAAGTGTTGCCGACTCTGGCAAATACGCGGTTTTGCCACGTACAAAATCAAGCGCTTGAGTAACCTCTTTACCGGCTACTTTTACAGAGCCTTGAGTTGGTTTATTAAACCCGAGTAACGTTTTTAATGTAGTTGATTTACCTGCACCATTACCACCGAGTAGCGCATACACCTCGCCTGCAGCTACACTAAAGCTTAAGTTTTTTAAAATAGCGTTATTTTTAATACTAAAATTTAAAGAGCTCACTTCAATCATCGTATCGTTTAAAGTGGCGCCTGTGTTGCTAACGTGTTTATCAAACGTTTTTTGTTCAATTGGTGGTGTTTTATTAATCGCGGTAGGTGTTGTCACACTAAAACTCTAATTAGGGAAATTACATAGGAACGAATGTTATACTATATCAAATATGCATTGCAACAATATAACATTGTAAATTAACAAATAAGATAAACAACGTTACGTAGTTAATATAATATTACTTTGAGAGGTAAAAATTAAAGCAACTTAAAATAGCCTCTTTTATGTGAAACTTAGAATAGTGTTATGTTTTAAATTTACAATTTAAGTTAAATTAAAAACCAACACTAAAGGATGTAAGCTGCCTGCCCATGCCATCCTAATGCCTATGGTAAAAACGTATGTTAGTAAAGTTGGTAATTTAAAAAAATGTGCTATCTTTTTATTATCTATATCATAAAAATAAGCGCTAACATGTTGTTCCGAGGTACAATTGCCATAGCTATATTGGTTATTTCTGCTGCTAATAAAAGCTATGCAAATGAAATAGACGTGCAATTTAGCGGTTTTGCATCCTTAACACTCAGTTACACTGACGATTCAGATATCGCCTTTGCATCTAATTACTTAAACGAAAACGATACAGGCTTTTCAGCAACGCGTGATTCAATTTTAGGTGGGCAAGCTAATATCTCACTCTCAAAAAACTGGGACTCCGTGGTACAAGTCGTTTTACAAGATCATACCTTTAAAAGTCTTGATAATTTTTTAGAGCTCGCCTTTGTACGTTACCGCCCCTCACGCCATTGGGCTATCCGTGCTGGTCGGCTAAATAGCGATCTTTACTTACTCTCTGAATATCCTTATGTAGGATACGCCTACTTATGGATACGCCCTCCTCACGAATACTACTCTTTTGCAAACATTGCAGGAAATTACGACGGCGTGGATATTGAATACAGTAAAGCCATTAATGAAGGGTTTTTACGCTTAAAGCTCGCCTATGGTAGCTCTACAGCAAAGCTGCAAGCATACAACAAAGACTTTTTTATAGATTTTGATAATTTAACAACCTTAAGTGCTACCTATTCACTGGATTCTTGGACAGTGCGCTTTTCACTTTCAAAGTCTGATTTTGGTGACTATAAGCTGGACTCACTAGATGAGTTTTTAGCTTTACTAGACGCTGTCCCACAAAGTATATGGCCACAAGCAGACACTATATCTAACAAATTTAATACCAAAGGCCACAGTATAGAATATGCCGCGTTTGGACTTACCTACGACCATGATAATTGGCTTATTCAATCTGAAGTAGGTATTTCAGAATCTGATTGGATAATTGCCCCCTCAGTTTTCAGCACTTATATTAGCGCTGGGTATAGGGTAAACAATGCAATATTTTACACGAGCTTTTCAGCAGCAAAAAATCGTCATGATGTTATACAAGTAAACGCTCCTGTTTTTTCACCAGGCACACCCGAGCAAATTTCAGAACCAATACAACAGCTAGCACTTGCAACACAAGCTGCTATTAAAGTGCCTTATGTTCATCAGAATTCAATTAACATAGGTGTAAAATGGCAGCTATCGGAGCGCTTAGTGCTAAAAGCCCAACTAGACCGCTTTGATATAAAGCCCGTAGGCGCGGGGTTATGGAGCCTTAGTAATCCGGCTGATGTAGACGAAGGCCACAAAGTACATATGCTAAGTTTGAACGCTAGTATGGTGTTTTAACAATGATGAGCTATCGTAACGTACTCCTTTATCTGTTGCAGCCACTATGCCTGCTCCTTGTTAGTGTTAATGCAAAATCTACAGAATTTGTAGTGGTGGTAAATAAAAGCAATACAATTAACGCCTTGTCTAAGCGCGAAGTTATTGATATTTACATGGGCCGTTATTTAACGTTCCCTGATGGTGAAACCTCTAAACCACTCGATTTGCCGGCGCAATCAGCATTAAAAAATGACTTTTACCTACAACTGGTCAACAAAGATGAGCAAAAAATTAATGCTTATTGGGCTAGGTTATTGTTTTCAGGGCGCGCAAAGCCCCCAACACCGTCAACATCCGTTGAAGACGCGTTAAACAAAATAGCGGCATCACAATTTGCAATTGGCTATATTCCCCAATCGCAGGTTACAGACGCAGTAAAAGTGGTATACACATTTGATAAAAATTAGCCAAGCACTTTACGTACGCGTTGCCCTATCAATCGCCATTGTCGCTATTGTAGTTACGTTAGTATCGTCAACACTTTCTTATTACTCGGGTTTTAAAGAAAAGAAAAACACCAATTACCTACTCGTGCAGCAGTTAGCACAAACAATGAGAAAAACAGCCGCAATAGCAGCCTACTTAAACGATCGTGAATTAAGCCAAGAAATTATTAATGGCTTACTAAGTAACGATTTAGTGCAAGGCGCAAGCCTAGAAGGAGAAGCAAATGCAAAAGGCGAAATGGAGTTATTTATTGCAAGTGGTTCTACTAACAAAAAAAATGAAGCTGTTTTAATTAAATTAATTCACCCCTTTATAGAAGGCTCCTTTATAGGTGTACTTGCCATATACCCCGACGATAAATTTATTGAACAGCAAGCAAAGTCATCACTTATAAAAGAATTTCTTTTAATGCTGATTCAATCAATCGTCATCGCTTTTTTTGTGTCGTTAGTTGTACGCAAATGGCTTACTCAGCCTATTCAAAACCTAACAGACAGCTTTGCGACAATTGACCCTACCAATCCCGAAACCATGACAATGCTAGAATTTAGACAAGGTAAGCGAGACGAAATAAGCAGGCTAACGCATGGTATAAACGCTCTAATGCATGAGTTAAAGTTAACCATAAGTAATGAGCAATCCCTTCGTAAAAAAACTCAAGAACTAGAAGCAAAATTTAGACTTATTTTTGAACAAGCCAGCGCCGGTATTTGTTTATTAGATGACAATAATATTATCACCACCTTTAATCCCGCGTTTAAACATTACTTTACCGTACCCGGCGAAGAAGAATTATCAACCTTGCACTTTCCTGCTCTATTAAATAACGTAGATGAGTTACAAAGCCTGCTTGCAGATATTCGTTGTGATAAAAACCCGCCACAAGCGACCCTAGATATAGAGTGTAAAGTGGGCCATAAAACCATTTGGTTGCACTGCTTATTTGTAAGATTAACTGAGCAACGTGAAACAAAGCGAAGCGCTCAGCAAGAACACTTAGTTGAAGTCATTTTACATGATGTAACTGAGCGCGCAGAACGCGAATTTCAAACCCGTTTTGAAGCCGATCACGACCCGCTCACTGGCTTATTAAACCGACGCGCCGGTGAAAAACGCCTTAAAAAAGCACTACGTGAATGTATTAAACATAATGAACATTTAGTGCTTATGATGATTGATTTAGATAAGTTTAAACCAATAAATGACACCTACGGCCACGAAGCTGGCGACAAAGTGCTAATTGAAATAGCGCATAGATTTAAAACACTTTTTCATGAAAAAAACGACATGTGTATCCGCCTAGGCGGTGACGAATTTATTGTTGCACAGCAAATTAAAACCTACGATAAAACGGCAACACAACAAAAAGCGAACGCCTTACTCAATGAGTTAAAACACGATATTAATATTGCGCAAAATAAAACATGCGCAGTAGGTGCAAGCATAGGTATTGCAGTGTCCCCAAATGATGGCAACGAATTAGTTACGTTAATGGTAAACGCAGACAATATGCTCTACCACATAAAAGAAACAGGCCGAGGGAAAATTGCATTTTATGACGATATAAAAAATTAGATGGCGTGAATTAGTAACTACATAGTAAATGCTATAGTGTTTTTATGGCTTTCAAATAGTCTTTATTATAAAAATAAGCCGCTAACCCAAAATAAGAAATAGCACCTAAATAAGCAATTGGAAAGTGTGAATATACACTGAGGTAAATAAGCAATAATATAAAAAACAGACTAATGCTAAAGCAAACCACTGCCAAAAGCCTGCCTAACCAACGTATAGATTGGGCTGCTATATTTAAAACAAACAAAGCAAGAGCACCAAGCGCAATAATTCCTACAGCGTTTAAATCTTTGCCATGTTCTAAACCGTCAACGCTATAGTACATCATGTAATGAGCAAGCGGAGTCAGTGCTAATAAAGCCCAGAAACCATAACTGCTCCATGTTGATGAAACAAAGTACTCACTACCAATATTAGGCGCAGGAAACGATGCTTTATATCTATTTTGGTTCATGTGGATTTCAGTTAAGCCGTTTTATAAGTTGATAGCTAGGCTTTTAGTAAAAATACAAAAGGCCAATAGGCAATAAAAACTATCTGTATTATTGATTTTTATCAAAAAAATTACAACTTGCTCGCACCACTAACCACAATACAGAATAACAATTGTACTATTAGCGATTAATCAAAGTAATACAAAATCTATTTAAAAAGAACATTGAACAATAAACTTTTCAATTGATAGAATGCCCTACTTTTTCCCATCAAGAGATACAATGGCAAACTTCAATACTCATCTTAATACTGCCGTAATCATCACAGGCTTAGCCTCCGCCACCTTATTATCTGCAGGACATATTGAATTAAAGGGCGCGCTCTGGTTATGGTTTTTAGGCTCAATCGGCGGCTTATTACCCGACATAGATTCAGATAACTCCACATCACTCGATACTATTTTTAACTTATTTGCACTCAGCGCTGTATTACTGGTACTGCATTACATAACCACGGAGCTCATTATTACAATTAGCTTTATTGAGTTAATTGTAGTGCCGTTATTGGTTTACGGATGTATGAAATACATTATTAGGCCAATTTTTGAATGGATCACAGTACATAGAGGCAGTTGCCACTCTTTACTATTTATAGTGTTATGCGCACTATTAACGACCCAAGTAGTATGGAAACTAAATGACCAATCAACCACACAAGCAGCCGTTTTCGCCTGGTTAACGGGTGGGTTTATTTTATTAGGCGGGTTAATTCATTTATTGCTAGATGAAATTTACAGTGTAGATTTAAGCAATGTCACTATTAAACGCTCTTTCGGGACAGCTTTAAAAATAGCCGACTTCGATAACAAATTAATTACGCTAGCATCAATTATTGCCATTGCAGGTTTAATCTATGTTGCGCCCCCTACAAAGCAAACTATTACAGCGTTAAGTGACTGGTCTCATTTTACGTTTTTATCTTAACGCCGTAAGTATTAAGCCGTTTAACCACATATTCAAAATTAATGCCCTCTTGATAATTAAGATAGTTAAACGTTGATTTACTGAGAGGGAATTAGTCGCTGCACTTTTAAGAGCATAAATGGCTTGAATCAAAACAGTTTTACAATTTAATTTTGATTTAAAAAGCCAAAGCTTTAGCCTATTTATTATTAATTAATACTTTTATAGGTTTAAATGAAATAATTAAATAGCTTTACCTGTCTTATAGGCTAAGTGTAAAAGCTAATTAGCTAAAAAGCTCCCTGTTTGATGTATTCAAACCTGTCGAATCTTTTTAAAGCATTAAATATAAAATTATAAGAGGTAAATAATGGAATTTACGAATAAACGCACCATGCTAATTACAGCATCTTTATTATTGGTATTGGCGATATCACAGGGTATTTATTCTGTTCTTTACAGTGCAGAAATTAGTTTTTCAAGGCAGGTGGCTTGGGGGCTAGAAGCGCTGGTATTTACTTTACTTGTTGCCTTTGCAGGCACATCTATGGTGCAAGCAAAAAACGCTCAACTAGGCTGGTCGGCAATCGCGTTTAGCGCAGTACTTAACATAGTACAGGTGAGTATTGGCCTTACTTTGTTTTCTACATTTGGAAAAGTTGCGGGCACTGTAGAAGGCGCACAACCTTTAATAGGTGGCGTGGTTTCTTTGTCATTCATGATTTACTACGCAGCTAAATTATTATTAGGATTAGCAGCTCTTGTTTTTGGCCTGTCTTTTATAGCTAAAGGTGGCAAAGCCATTGGAGGCCTTACAGCCCTAGCAGGCGGAGTTGCAATGCTTGCCAATGGTATTTTAATTACCTTTGGCCGTGATGGATTCCTTCCATCAGCTGTTGCTGGCGCTTCAGGCATGATTGCAACGTTACTTTTAGCAATCTGTTTAATAAGCCTTAACCGTAAACAAGACTAAGGCTAAATACCTTATTAATAAGGTAGTTACTTAAATAAGTTATAAACATCGGCGTGTATTAGAGATGCTAATTCGCCGATGTTTTACGTTTAAAGTGACGCCCACTTTCAACTTAAAGCGTTCGTCTACTGCATCCCAAGTTAATGCCCTCTTCGTAATCTCTAAAGACTAATTCACAAAGAGGCTATGAGGCGCTGCGCTTTTAGAGGGGTAAAAATAGCTAATATCAAAACCTTTTAACCAATTTATATTTTGATGTATGAAGTCAATATTTGACCCCTTGCCTTTTATGTATACAAGTAGAATAATTTTTGGGGAGTGCTTATCTACTCAAGACAAAATCTAAGCTTTTGGGCTCTTATATTCGTGAATTGAACTGACCATCACTAATTGGCCAAGCATGATTACCATTATATTGCATTGCTTCAACAAATTCTTCTTTCCATTTTTGTCCACATGAACATTCATAAAACGAATCTACATACAAACTATCTTCACCTTCTACCAAAATAAAGCTAAATCCTAATTGCTTCAAATCCATTATGCTTAATGGATAACCTTTTCGCCTACCCGAGAATCTGAGAGCTTCAAATTTACATGCGCATTTCCCTACTTGAGGTTTAGCTTTTTCAAAATTGTAATCCCAAAGCTTATACCACTCCCACTCACCAGATTGGTAACGCTCAATTGCAGTAAATCCAATACCTACAACACTTTCAAATATTTCAATATCTCTTGTGTCTCTGGGTGTTAACTCTTTGATGATTTGACTCCGTAATGACTTAGCTATTAAGTAGTTAACAATAAAAAATATTTTAAAATTGTGCAACTAATTAAATGAAGACATGCAAGTACAGGATATTCCTTCATTTTACGGTTTTAGGTAAAATAATACCCTTTTGGCTATTTTTTATTTAGCAAACTTAACTAGACAGCTGACTAAACTAGACAGCCACTTTAATTGAACAAACAAAACTATGCCAAAAAATTCGCTCTTCAGGTTAAGAATTTATCTTTTATTACTGGGTTACTTTATTTCATCCGTTAAATGAGTCATTAGCCCTATTAAACCTAAGTTACACGCATGAAAATAACTGCATAATGCAGTTGTGATTTATTACTGAATAGTTTTATTGAGTAGCTTAAGTTTTATGCGAGTAGCTTTTCGCAATTGCTAATATTTGATCGCCGTTTACGCTTTAAATTCTCACAGTAACTTGCTTGTGAAGTGGGCCTACCTACTGCACCATGGAATACGCGCGTAAATTGTGTGGTGAGTTTTAACCAGTTTTCTGGGGATATATTAAGCCTTTCTAACAAAGGAAGGGTCATATTATCAATATGCCCACGCTTATCCTCTCGTATTATTCGCCCTGTTAGCTCAACAAGTTCAAGGTACGATTTAAGCTCAAACGGCAGCCCTTTGGGCATAATCTGACGAGGCATACCTGCAAAACGTAGTAACTGTTTAGGCTGTATACCTTCTGTCGCGCATGTTAAGCGCTTTTGTACACTGGTATGGTCTGACTCTTCTGGTGTGTTAGCCATTTTAGCCCTAATGGGATTTAAATCGACATAGGCCATACAAGCTGCAAGTGCTGCTTCATCTAGTAATGCCTGCGATTTGAATCGGCCCTCCCAGAATCGTCCTGTGCAGTTATCTTCTTTATTTGCTCTGCGCGCAATGTCTTCATTTAAGAGCCGCATAAACCAGCTGATACTTGATAAGCGTTCGCGGTATTGTTTAACCGTTTGGTTGAAAAAGATGAGCTCAACTTTACTTAACTTTTCACCTTGTACATATTTCTGCGTTAACACTGTGCCTTTACACAGTTTATGCCAGCGAATAACAATCGCTTTATCATTCAGTCTGTTTGCTTGATTATCATCTACATACAGGACTAAGTGAGTGTGATTACTCATAACAGCATAAGCACAAACATCAATACAAAATACCTTCGCTAATTCAAGCAGCTTATCTTCAACCCACCCTCGTCGATGCTCGTAAGATTGACCAGTAAAACGGTCTTCTCCACATAAAAGTGCACGACGAACACAGCGTGAAATACAGTGATAGTATTTTGTATCAACCAAACTTACTTGACGCTTTCTTGCAATTGCCATAAGACACCCTGCTCGTTTTTTGCACTAACTAAAACGTAGTCCTAAATTTTGAAAAGAGCAAAATTTAGGATGGGTGTCTCTGTTAATCTTTCCTAATGGGTGACACCTATCTTAATTTCAAAATTTAAGATGGGTGTCTTGTTAATTTCTCGAAAGGCAATACAACTTTTAGGATGGGTGTCTTGTTTATTATTGTTTATTAACTTAAAAGCAAACAATTGAAAATAGTAGAATATGTTCCTAAAAAGAGTAATTCTACAGCCTCAACGCCTTGTTCAGCGGAAAAATAGGAGCGCCAGCGAGTAGTTTTTCCGATGAAGCAACTTGTTATATTCGGTGTTCAAATACGAAATTTTTATGGTCTTTTTGGAAATATACCCTTACTTTTTGAACTTCTGTACAACCTTGTAAATTTATAGATGAAAGCTCAAAATCTAGATGCTCATGCGAGTTTAATAATATGGGATCCAACTGTAACTTAAAATCAATTGTTTGATTGCTTTCTAAAGTAGCTATTGAATCATACTGCCTATAGAGGTTAAATGATCGCTCATAAGACCAAGGTGCTTGTAACTTCCTGCCTTGTTTTAAGTTTAAACGAATTGAATTAGCAAAGTTTGGGCTTACATTTTTCAAGGAACAATTGAAAATAGGATAACGTACAGTTAATTCACCACGTTTCAGATTATATATTTGGTCATAAGGTAAAGTAGTAAAAACAACTATAAAATCATCAATATCATCTGTTTCAGTTAGTTCTGCTGACTTTATAACCAATTGAGTACGTTCTTTGCCTTTTTGGTCATTTCTATAAATTAAGTAAGCCGATATAAATGCTAAAAATCCACCAGAGTAACCGCCTAGATAACTTAGCCAACCATCTACACTACCAATCATTTCACCAGGCATATACTCAAGGTAAATACGAATAATAGCGGGAGAGATAATGGGTATTGCTAGCACTAACAATACTATTAATAGAATAGATTTTTTCATTGTAACCTTAGAGAATATAACGTCCGCTTAAGCGGACTAAAATAGTGGGCTAAAATTTGTTGAGAAACGAAACATAGCCCGCTATTTTTGTTCCGTTTTGAAGCGCTTGTTATGTTTAAATTTTAGTTTTCTGCATAAGCGATATACAAATTTCGCGAAAATGCTCCGAGCTAACTTCTACGTGCTTACGGGATTGCTTGTAGCTAGATTCTACATCACTTGTTCTTCTAGCCATTTCACCACTAATTGCATCCCAAATTATTGGCATTTTGTTGATACTATAGTCTTCTTTCTTAAAATCCATATTTGGAAAGTATAAGCCTTGAAGCATCTCCATTTTAATTAGTGAATCAACGAGTTGAGAATAAATTACAGGGTCGTTATCATAATAACCGCTTTCCCTTTTATACTTCATAAGTTGAATATCAGTAATCAGTTCATCACATGCTTTTGTATAACTGATTGATGCTTCATAAAATTCTTCTATTTTTTCACAAATGATTTTTTTCCTTTCACGCTTATTTGCAAAATATTGATTAGCTAAGAGCACAAGTATCGCAATCACAACAGAAATAATAATTGCTAGAAATCTTACCCAATTTTCAGGAGAGTTTATTACAGTGGTTATTGTATCGGGTTCCATAAATACCTTTTAAACATAACGCCTAATTAAAAGGCAAAAAATAGTTGGCTAAAATAAGTGAACGTAGTGAACAAAAAGCCAACTGTTTTTTGTCCTTGTTTAATTTCTTGTATGGATAATAAACCCATAAATTAATTAATACTTTAACCAAGTTCGGGTAATGTGAGGCCCAAGCTTTGGCTGC
>NZ_JADYWO010000016.1:0-71307 GCF_015864775.1 Pseudoalteromonas sp. NSLLW218
GAGCTGGATTCGAACCAGCGAAGGCTGAGCCGTCAGATTTACAGTCTGATCCCTTTGGCCGCTCGGGAACCCCTCCACGATAATTCTCTACTAATTCACTTCCGGTAAAAGGAAAGTGGTGCCGACTAACCGAGTCGAACGGTTGACCTACTGATTACAAGTCAGTTGCTCTACCAGCTGAGCTAAGTCGGCACTGCTTTAGTACGGGGCGAGATATTAGAGTAAGGTTTATTGGGATGCAACAATAAAATTAAAAAAAGTGTAAATTTTTAGTTTAAATGCTCAATATTCACGCGAAAACACGTTTTTTGCACTTTTTTATACTGTTTCGGTTAATTCATACCAATAATTTAAGCCCTTCATTACTAACAATGAATCAAAAATACTTCCTGCAAATTGCTGTTGCAATAGCGAGCCATAGCCACCAGCAAAAATAATTTGTGGTGCTTGTTCTGTTTTTTGAGCCGTTAAATTCAGCTTAGCTTGCTCAATTGCACCGATGGTTGCCACTAAAGCACCATTTTTTAAACCGTTTGGCGTGTTTTTACCCAATTCATTAGTAAATGGTGTTTTACCGTCATCAAAAACACGTTGGGTGTTTTGTGTAAGCGATGAGGTCATTAAATCAAGCCCAGGTAAAATCCAGCCACCCAAATGTAGGCCTTCACTATCAAGCACGTCAATTGTGGTGGCAGTACCTGCATCAATAACAATGCATGCTTTATGTGGGTATAATGTAAAGCCTGCAATAAGCGCAAGCCACCTATCGATACCTAAGTTACCTACGTGCTCGTAAGCGCATACAAGATCTCCAAGCGTTTTGGTTACTTTGGCTTCAAAGCAAGTAATATTATTGCTAGCCGCTTGCATTAGAATATCGTTTAATAAATCACTGCGCCCTACGCACGCATAAATCACTTCGGTTATTTGCAACCAAGGTAGGTTATTTATATCTGCTGGTTGTGCTTGCTCGTTACCCCACAGCACAGCTTTTAGTGATGTATTTCCTACGTCGATCAGTAATCTCATACTTGCGCCTTTCTGAGGGAGACTTCCCCACCGTAATAACTTTTTACTTCACCATCTTGGCGAATTCGTATTCCACCTTGTGGGTCAATACCTTCACATATTCCACGCCAGCTTCGGTGCCCTGTATTAAGCTCAACATAATCACCAGCAAATGCATTGAGTGAATTCCATTGCTCATACATATTTTGCAAACCTGTTTGACGATACTGCACTAAACGCTGCTCTAAGTGATGAGTAAGCGATGCCACTAGCTGGTTTTTATCTAGCTGTTGGGTATGTTGATTTAAGTCGGTCCACGCTTGGTCTATATGTTGGCTAAAGCTGTCTGGCATTTGTAAGTTGATACCTATACCAATCACAAGCTGACAAGGACCTTGCGGCTGTCCGTCGAGTTCAACTAATACACCTGCAAGCTTTTGCTTATTTATATAAATATCGTTTGGCCATTTAAGCTCTACGTCAATTTGGTATAACGCTTTAATTGCATCATAAACTGCAAGGCCTACTGCAATTGATACACCCATTGCAGCTTGAAGCCCGTCATCTAAACGCCAAAAGTAACTGTAATACAAATTAGCGCCGAATGGGGATTGCCAAACACGGCCGCGTCGGCCGCGCCCTGCTTGCTGCATTTCAGCAACAATAACAGTCCCAGACTCAAGCGCTGTTTTAGCCTGTATACGGCGCATAAGCTCACTGTTGGTCGAATCTATAATAGGGTGTACTTCTACATTGGCCGTATTATCACCTAGCGCTTTGTAGTATTGATCAATTTGCGTTTTATTTAAAAGGCCCACCTGACTATTCAAACAATAGCCTTTGCCAGTCACTTTAAAAATATCCAAGCCCATTTCTTGTAACGTTTTAATATGTTTACTAACCGCAGCTCGGCTAATTCCTAGCTTTTCACCCAAGGCTTGCCCAGATACAAAGCCTCCTTGGTTGAGTGCATTTAAAATAGCGAGTTTGTTTCCATCAGGTGCTTTCATTGCTCAGGCTCCGCGTTAATATGGCATTCGTTGCACGAATCTATCAAACGTACTTCGTGCTCAAGCATAATGTTGTAGCGCATATAAACCACTTGCTGAATGTGTTTAATCATTTTTATTAGGTCACTACCTTCACTATTTCCGTGATTAACAAGCACTAGCGCTTGTTGTTCATGCACTTCTACACCGGCCTCGCGGTGCCCTTTTAAACCACTTTGATCGATTAACCAACCTGCTGCGACCTTGTGATGGCTTTGCCCATATTCGTAATGAGGTAAATCTGCAAACGGCTTTAATAGCTCAGCTAACTGCTGGTTAGTAATTATTGGGTTTTTAAAAAAACTGCCCGCATTTGGCAATGTATATGGGTTTGGTAATTTACTATTACGCGTTTTTATAACCTGCTCAAACACTGCTTGCGGTGTAATAATATCTAGCTGCTGCAGGGGGCCATAACTTAATACTGGTTGCCACTTTTTTGGAAGCGCTAAATGCACTTGCGTGATCACCGCTTTATTTTTAAGGGCATGTTTAAATATTGAGTCTCTGTAAGCAAATTCACATTGCTCGTTATTTAGTGAGTGCATAGTTTTAGTGGTTAAATCAAAGTATTCTACCAACTCAATAAATTTAGCTACCTCAACGCCATAAGCACCAATATTTTGTACCGGCGATGCGCCAACAGTGCCCGGTATAAGTGCTAGATTTTCAAGCCCTGGTATATTTTTCTCTAATAAATAACTGACTAGTTGATGCCAGTTTTCGCCTGCGGCAATAGTTATTAGTGTGTCGTTCTCACGATCAGTAATTTTAATCCCTTTTAAGGCTATTTTTATAACCGTACCCATGTAGTCATTTAAAAATACGGTATTACTGCCCTCGCCTAGCAAACAAAACGGTGTACTAAAACTTTGCGTTTTAAGTTGCTCAAGCTGAGTAATTTCAACAAAATTTTGGCATTGGCTGTTTAATGCGAATGTATGTAAGGAGTGTAATGAATGCGCCACAAAGCTCTCTAAAAATACCGGTAACTAATCGCAATAGTTTACCTCATCGTCGCAAATGTGGCACTAGATTGTAAAAATCACTCAACCCACCGTGCCAATCGTGATATAAAACCAGCACTTTTTTATTTGTGTTCAGAGTAATGATGAAAATTAAACCTCTTTTTTTAAGCCTCGCTATGGCGGGTATGTGTTCGCAAGCAATGGCTAATGCGATTGACCAAAACTCGTATGCTAACCTTGATGATGTTGTTACTACTCACTTAAACCTTGATTTAGATGTCGACTTTGCCGACAAGCAGTTAGAAGGTTTTGTTGAGCATACTCTTCAGTGGAACAACAGCAAAAGTAGAACGCTTGTACTTGATACCCGCGACTTAGACATTGATAAAGTAATGTACAAAGATCAAAGTGGTAACTGGAAAAAGGCGACTTTTGATTTAGCTAAGCGAGATGACGTTAAAGGCTCAAAGCTTACTATTGTGTTTAAAAACCAAGCTGAAGTAGTTCGTATTTACTACAACAGTCGTCCAGAAGCTTCAGGCCTGCAATGGTTAACACCCACGCAAACGGCAAGTAAAACGCATCCATTTATGTACAGCCAATCGCAAGCAATTCATGCACGTAGTTGGATCCCAGTGCAAGATACACCCGCAATGCGTGTAACTTACTCTGCACGAATTCATACACCAAAAGATATACGTGCTGTAATGAGTGCCGATAACAAAGATGCGCTTTATAAAGATGGCGATTACATTTTTGATATGCCACAAGCAATTTCACCTTACCTAATTGCTATTGGCGCAGGTAACTTAGAATTTAAAGCAATGTCGCATCAAACAGGCATATTTGCTGAGCCGACAATTTTAGATGCCTCAGTTGCTGAGTTTGATGACACCCAAGCCATGATTGATAAAACAAACGCGATGTACGGCGAATATGCTTGGGGTCGTTACGATTTATTAATGTTACCGCCAAGTTTTCCGTTTGGTGGCATGGAAAATCCACGCTTATCATTCATAACTCCAACAGTTGTTGCTGGTGATAAAAGCTTAGTTAACCTTATTGCCCATGAGCTTGCTCATTCTTGGTCAGGTAACTTAGTAACTAACGCAACGTGGGAAGATTTATGGTTAAACGAAGGTTTTACCTCGTACGTTGAAAACCGCATTATGGAAGAAGTATTTGGTCGTGACCGTGCGGTTATGGAACAAGCACTTGATTCAGCGTCTTTACGCGCACAAATTAAAACAATTGATGCACCAGATACACGCCTTAATTTAAAACTTAATGGCCGCGACCCAGACGATGCGTTTAGCTCAGTGCCTTACACTAAAGGTCAGTTATTTTTAATCTATCTAGAAAACAAATATGGCCGCGATAAGTTTGACCCGTTTGTAAAAGCGTACTTTAAAGAGTTTTCGTTTAAATCACTTACTACCGCGCAATTTGTTACTTACTTAAAAGCTAACTTAATTGAGAAGTACCCGGGTGTTGTAAGTATGGATAAAGTAAACGAATGGATTTTTGAACCTGGCTTACCAAGTGACGCGCCCAATCCTACTTCTGATGCATTTGATAAAGTAGATACTGCAACAGCAGCATGGCTAAAAGGCGACACAACAGCAGCTCAACTACCAACAGCTGATTGGTCTGTGCATGAGTGGCTACACTTTTTAAATAACTTACCACGCGATTTAAGCATAGAGAAAATGAGCGAGCTTGATAGTGAATTTAATCTAACGCAATCAACGAATGCTGAACGTGCATTTGCTTGGTTTATGCTAGCAGTAGGTAATGGTTATCAACCAATTTATCCTGCGCTTAATAAGCACCTATCAGGTATTGGCCGTCGTAAGTTAATTGTACCGTTATACAAATCACTTATCACTAACGGTAAAAAAGAGTGGGCACAAAGCGTGTACTTAAAAGCACGCTCTGGGTATCACCCTCTTGCGCAAGGTACTATTGACGCATTATTTGAATAAATAGCGTTAATTAGAAACTAAAAAGGGCCAAATTTGGCCCTTTTGTTTTTCTGTTTTTTACTTTGTCACTTTTTCTAAAAAAGCTTTACGCTCCGTAGCCGTGGCTTGCTGCCACCAAAAATCAAGCATTTGCGGCGCACTTGGCATGCCCTTACCTGTAATTGGTGCTATTGGCTTTATTGGTTGGCTAGGACGTGAAGGTCCTGCAGGCATTGTATTTTGCATTGCCGGTTTATTGCTTGCTAGCTGCGTGTTAGAAATAACACTTAAAGGTTTAGCAACAGCGCTACTTTTTGCTTTTAAACTCACTTGAGGGGCTTCTGCAAATACTTTTGCAGATACCGCATTTTCAGCACGATTAAACACTAAGGTATAATCTTTACCTGCTTCAACAGTTACATTTACCCAAAATGGTTCCGACTCTATAACTTCATGCGTGTCATAATCATCTTCATATAAATCGGTGTACTTTAGCCTAAGCTGATAGGTCCCTGGAGCAAGCTCGACATCGTCAATACGACTAAACAAAGAGCTTTCTAGCATTTTATCGCCCACTTGCAGTGGTACAATTTCTTCTGGAAAGTGAATATTCTCAGCATTAGCCGAAAAACTAACTAATAATGCAACTGCACTACTTATTAAAATTGGTTTAAGCATATTAACTCCTTTATTTGATTTCAGTTTGACACTGCTTTGAAAGTTTGTCATTAGTGAGCTTAAAATTCACAACACTTAATTAGGAACACACTATGAGCCAAGAAACTATTTTTACCAAAATAATTAATCGTGAAATTCCGGCAGATATTATTTACGAAGATGAAAACACTCTCGCATTTAAAGATATAAACCCACAAGCGCCATTTCATGTATTAATTATCCCAAAAAAAGCAATTGCTACTATAAATGATATAAATCCTGAAAACTCACATTTAGTAGGCAACTTATACGTAGCCGCAGCTAAATTAGCTAAGCAACATAATTTTACTGAGGACGGATACCGCGTAGTTATGAACTGTAACGAACATGGTGGGCAAACTGTTTATCACATACATTTACACATGCTTGCCGGTAAAGAGATGGGGTGGCCACCTTATCAAAATGTAAAAAAAGTAAATTAATTAAAATTTTCACTAAACTATTCCACTCAACTAATTAGTTACAAATGTTATGGTTTTTCATGGTTATAAATAATAAATAGTTACTTATTTGCAACATTTTATGTTTAAATAATCGTAATATCGTATTTGTTATTGAGTACATCAACGACTTTCTAATACAAAAGGTGTGGAAGTCGTGATAAACTCAGTCAGTCAGCTTTATAAAAGAGTATAAAAACATGAGCAGTTCAGCCTTTTTGTTATTAGATCAAGAGCCAATTAACACTATTGGTATTAACGTTTTAGAACCTTTGTTAAAAACGCAAGGCCTTGACGTAACCACAGGTACTAATATTTTAGACATACCTGAAGGGACTCGACTTTTGTTTATTGAAACATCAAGCAAGGATGCATGGGGAAAACTAAAAGAACAACTAGTAAACCTACGTATTAAATGCGATATCATATTATTTAATCTAGACGAAAACCCTGAACTTGCTAACCGTGCATTGTTGAGCGGTATCCGTGGCGTGTTTTACACAACAGATAACGCCGATGTATTAATGAAAGGTATTCGCTTACTACTTGAAGATCAACTTTGGTATCGCCGCGATATAATGTGTAATGCACTAAATCGTATGCTTCAGTTTAATAAAGATGCACTGCATAAATTAACTGAAGGTGATATTGAGCCTGTTAAACTCACTAAACGAGAAAAAGCAATAATCTCACTAATGAGCAAAGGTTCGAAGAATAAAGAGATCGCAGAAGATTTAAGTATCAGTCCACACACTGTTAAAACACATTTATATAGCGCATTTAGAAAAACTAAATGTCGTAACCGTATTGAGCTCCTATCTTGGGCACAGCAAAATATTCCTGATGAAATTCGTTAATCAAATATTTAGTTTAAAATTAAAAGCAGACACTTAGGTGTCTGTTTTTGTATATGTTGCATACTTATTTAATACTAATTTGCTTACTTAAGTGATCTGTTTTGAAAATTGGTATAAGTGTATACTTTTAATAATATTTGTTTAAAAACTACTTTGCTGGACTATTAATGCTCGACTCTTTCACTCTTTATTTTGCCAGCATCGCCATCATGGTTGTAATGACTTTACTTAACTTTTTGACGTGGCGAACAAACAAACAAATTCCAGGCACATTGCTTTATATTTTCTATCCCATATTGCTATTAGGCTCAGTTATTGGCTTTACTCTTGTTGGTGATACACATAATTTAGTAATTATTAGCGCTGCCAGTAGCATGATGTTTGCCGCATCAATAGTGCACTGCCTTTCACTTAGTCAGTTTTTAAATTATCACGGTATTGGTTTTAAATTACTTTGCTCAGTGACCGTTTTTTGCACTGTAATGCTTGGCTATTACACCTTTTTTGACCCATCTTTGCACGAAAGAGTAATTGCATCCGATATACAACACATAGCAGAAGCCGGTTTTTTACTGTTTATATTTATTAAATGTGCACGCAAACCCTATCCTAATGGCAGCATTGTATACATAACCATTTTAACGCTTGTTGCTTTAAGCTTTATTGGCCGCTCGTTATTTATGAATAACATTGAACAAAAAAACCTTTTAGTAAACGGCTGGTTTAGCTCTTTGCTATTCTTAAATGGCGTAATTGCGCCCATGTTTTATGCTGCAGGTATGGCGTTATTGTGTAATGAGCGCAGAGAGCAGCATCTCAATAAGTTAGCCGATAAAGCACAAAAAGATTTAGAAATACGCGGGTTATTTTTATCTACTATAAGCCATGAAATTCGCACTCCGCTTAACGGTATTTTGGGCAGCGCCCAACTTGTTATGAACCAAACAAGTGATACTCGCAATAAAGCCTACTGCGAGGCGATTATAAATTCTGCCGAATCTCTTAATTTATTGGTAGATAAAGTACTCGATTATGCAAGTTTGGATCAAAGTGACGAAGCGCTTTACGAAGAAGATGTCGAGTTTAAAACATGGCTTAATAATTTATGCTTATTACTAAGTCCTCTCGCCGAGCAAAAACAGCTCAAGTTTGAACTAATATGTAATATTCCTGAGCAAGCCTGTTATTACTGCGACCAGCAAAAACTTAGGCAAATAATTATTAATTTAGTGGGTAATGCCATAAAGTTTACAGACCACGGAACCGTTAAAATTCAGGTTGATTTAGTTTTAGAAAAGCAACTTGAGCACACTATAAAAATTAGTGTAAAAGATTCAGGACCAGGTATAGAAAATGATGAGATAGCCTACTTAACAGAGCCCTACGTACAAAGTAGCGCAGGAAAAGAGAAAGGTGGAACCGGCCTTGGTTTAGCTATTACCAGTCGCCTACTTGAAAAGCTCAGTAGCCGACTCGAAATAGCTAGCCAGCTTGGAACCGGCAGTGTATTTAGCTTTACCGTTACCTTCACTTTAGGTGAATTAAGCCTTGTAGAGCAGCGCCATCAAACTAAAGATTACTTAACAGGTCTTGATGTACTACTGGTTGAAGATTTAGATTTAAATCAAAAAATTGCTATAGAATTTATGGCCGACGATGAGCACAAAATTAAGCTCGCAAAAGATGGAAAAAGCGCTATAGAACTCATGCAAGCTCACCACTTCGATGTTGTTTTGCTTGATATGAACTTACCTGATTTAACAGGCCAAGAAGTACTTAAACGGCTAAAACGCATTGATCATAAAAATCAACGAACGCCAGTACTCGCATTTACTGCAAGCCTTAGCCCTGACGAAGTAAAAGAGTATTTAGAATTAGGTATAAAAGACATTGTAGGTAAGCCTATTAAGCACGAGAAGCTTCGCCAAGCACTTAGCGACTCTCAATCTAATCAAACTGCGAGTATTGCAGTAGAGCTTATTGATACCTTGTATGACAAAACAGCGGCCGAAACACTCACCAGCTCGTTTAGTGAAGATGAAGTGTCGTCGATTTATAATGAGTTTGTGCTTTCGGCGCGTAACAAGCTAATTCGCTGTCAAAAGCTTATTGATCAACAACCAGAGCAATGCATTAAGCTTTTACATCGACAAGCAAGCACTGCTCTGCAACTTGGCTTTAATCGCTATGGTATTGAGCTTAAAAAAATAGAGCGCCGTTTACTCGATAAAAAACCACACAACGATATGCTTGATGAAGCCTTAGATCTGTGGCAACGCAGTTTAGAGCAATATTTAAAATTTGTGCGCGGGCAGTTAGAGTGAAATTAAAAAAGCGTTTATATTTTTTAAATTTTACTTTAAGTTAATCAAACCTCGCAACTTCTTCAAAGCTAAGCCCAGTAAAGCCATGTGCTTGCAAAGTACAAAATAGGTTTAAAGAAACGTCTCTATCATTTATACGAGAATCAAAAACATATGTACCTTCAAACCGATCCTCTGGCATTTTAAATATGCAGCTATGCTTTGGTAGTTTTTCTTTTTTGAACACCGCTTTTTGTAATCCGATATTTAAACTTGGCAGCATAAAAGTACTCATTTCAACATCTAAGATGCCCTCTATTTTTCGAGTGACATTATAAAAGTACCAGCTGTCATCACCTACATAGAAAGGAAGTAACTCTCCCGAATCTTCAAAAATCTCTGCCAATTCGTTTGCTACATGATCCCTTATAGCAAGACCTTGTAAATTAATTGCAGTGAAATCACCTAAAGGAGTCTCTTTTTCATTATTATAATGGGCACTAAAATTTATCAGTGTTGACTCTTTTGATGAACCATCAGACTTCCATAGGTCAGGTTCACATAAAGCTTCGCTATCAGGAAATATGACTCTGTAATGATTAACATCCGGCGTTATTTTATAAATTACTTTACTCATTAATACTGAGACATCCTTTTTGATATAAATTTAATTTTTTAATCTCTTCCATATTTATCATCAAATCGCTCTATATCGCTTTCATCTAGTACAGCACCGGTTTGCACTTCAATGACGATTAACGGCTCTTTTTGATTATTAGCCAAGCTATGAACTTGTTTTGCGGCGATATAACACGATTGGTCATGCGTTAGCGTATACGCTTGCTCATCAATACACACATCTGCAATACCCGAAACCACAACCCAATGTTCAGCGCGATGCTGATGGCGCTGCGTCGAAAGCTTAGCACCGCTATTAACAGTAATTTTTTTAACTTTAAAGCCAGTAGCCTCAACCAAAGTACGGTAATTTCCCCACGGGCGAAAAACCACTTGATTATGGTTAAGTTTATCAGCCTGTGTTGTCGCAATTTGCTTAAGTAACAAAGGCAGAGAATCCAGCTCATTTTGATTTGCGATTAACGTGGCATCATGAGTATGAATAATCGCTAAGTCACTTACTCCAAGCGTGGCAATAGTGTGCTCAGCCTCGTTAATAACTAAGTTATTAGTGCTTTTTTGAGCCATATAATTAGTATTTAAACTATTACCGTTTTCATCTTTTTTTGTAAGCGCATCAAGGGATGAAAAACTGCCTACATCACTCCATTTTAAATCAACAGGCATAACAACTACGTTATCGCTTCGCTCTAAAATAGCGTAATCTATTGAATCGCTTGGGCAGTGCTCAAGCGCACTGTTGCTTGGGCGGGTAAACTCTAAATCTTTAGTAAATTGTGCCGCTGCAGCGACACTCATTGCTATTTTTGGCGCAAACCGCTCGAGCTCTTTTAAATAAGCCGCAGGGGTAAATAAAAACATTCCGCTATTCCAGCTATAACCCCCTTGAGCTAAATAACGGTTCGCTGTATCTAAGTCAGGCTTTTCTTTAAATTGTGCAACATCGTAACAACCTGTTCCAGCAATAGCCGCGCCTTGTTTTATGTAGCCATAACCAGTATGCGGCTCTGTAGGAGTAATAGAAAACGTCACTAACTTACCTTGCTCGGCAAGTTTTACGGCTTCTGGGAGCTTAGCCGTTAATACATCAAAGTTTCCAATATGATGATCGGCAGGCATCACTAATAGCGGACCAGTAACACCATTTTGTAGTGCATAGTGCGCCGCTAATGCGATAGCAGGCGCGGTATTTTTACCGTTAGGCTCAAGTAATAATGCACTAGGGGCTAAGCTTGCAACTTGCTCGGCGGCAATAAATCGGTGCTGTTCGTTACACACTAAAATAGCATTATCGAACAACCCATCAGAAACACGCGCCAACGTACTTTGTAGCAATGACGTGTTTTCATTTAGTAGTGGTAAAAATTGTTTAGGCATTGCTTGGCGAGAAAGCGGCCACAAGCGAGAGCCTATGCCACCTGCTAAAATTACAGGAGTGATTAAAGTGTTCATTACGAAATTTGCCGCCAACAAAAAATATCAGCGGCTATTTTAACACTTTATTGGCTCTGCGCTAAATTAACATGTTTATATTAATGTAAAAGAGTCTGCATCTAAATAGGCAGGAAACGCCGCTTTAAACTCATCCAGTGGTGCTTTTTCAAGTGTTATAGTAACTAGCTGCTCAGTGTTATCTTGCGCTTTAGTCAAGGCATCGCCTTTAAAGTCGTATACCGCTGTACCACCATTGTGCGCAATACCATTACCATCATTCCCTACACGATTAACGCCTACTACGTAACACAGGTTTTCCATTGCACGCGCCATAAGTAGTGTATCCCATATGTGGCGGCGCACAGCTGGCCAATTTGCTACGTTTATCATTACATCGTAGTCGTTATTATTACGCTGAAATACCGGAAAGCGGAGGTCGTAACACACCTGTGGTAATAGTTTAAAACCGTTGATTTCAAAAACTTTACGCGCTTGCCCTGCTACAACGTAATCGCCCTCACTGCCTAAGCGAAATAAATGGCGTTTGTCGTAATAACTCACCTCACCGTCGGGCTTTACCCAATAAAACCGATTGGCTTTTTTATTGCCTTGCGCAACCAGTACCGAACCGGCAATAACCGCATTATGTTTATGAGCCTGTGCCTTTAACCAAGTAAGTACTTTACCGCTTTCGGGCTCTGCACAATCTAAATTAATAGCAAAGCCAGTCGAAAATGTTTCGGGCAGTAAAATAAGATCGGGCTGATGTGTAATTGCTTCAAGCTGTTTATTAAACATGGCTAAATTAGCGTCTTTATCAAGCCAGTGAAGCGAACTTTGCAATGCTGTAATAGTTAAAGTTGACATAATATTTGCGCAGCCTTTATGAGAGTGTTGTCGTTTTTAGCAAAGCATAAACGAATGACTTTATCGGTTGGGGGCTTTTGATAAAACACACTTAACGGAATAGCCGCAACACCTGCTTGCTCTACTAACCAATGGCAAAATTCAACATCGTTTAAATCCGATACATTACCGTAATCTAACAATAAAAAGTAAGTGCCCTGGCTAGGTAAAATTTTAAAACGGCTGTTACTTAAATGACTCGCTAATAAATCACGCTTTTGCTGATAAAACCTACTTAGCTCATCTATATGCTCGCCTTCCTGCTCTAGCATATCGGCAAGCGCATGTTGTGCGGGGGTAAAGCTTGAAAACGTAACGTACTGATGAATTTTTCTAAATTCGATAGATAAATCGGCAGGCGCAATACAGTAGCCCATTTTCCAGCCCGTGCTGTGAAACGTTTTACCAAAACTCGATATAACAAAACTTTTGGCAAATAACTCATCATCGCGTAATACACTTAAATGCGGTTGTTCATCAAACGTAATATGCTCATATACCTCGTCGCTTATTACATATAAATTGTGAGTACCAACTAACTCTTTAAGTTCTTTTATATCTTGTGGCTGTAATATTTTACCGCTTGGGTTATGAGGCGTATTAATAATAATGGCACGGGTATTTTTAGTAATTGCTTGGCTTACTACTTGCCAATCAATAGTGTAATTTGGCGCACTTAAAGCAATGTGTACCGACCTTCCACCAGCAAGTTCAATTGCAGGTTGGTAAGAGTCATATGCAGGGTCAAATACAATCACTTCATCACTGGGGCGCACGATTGTTTGAATAGCCACAAACAATGCCTCTGTTGCACCCGAGGTAACCGTAACTTGATCAGCCGCGTTTATATCAGCTGCATATTTTCGCTTTGCTAAATCAGCAATTTGTTGCTGTAATCGTGGTACACCACTTGAAGGTGAATATTGATTAACGCCCTGCTGCACATAATAATTTAGCTGCGTTTTTAAAAGATCAGGAGCATCAAACTCAGGAAAGCCTTGAGAGAGATTAATTGCCGAAAACTCATTAGCCAACCCGCTCATTTGGCTAAATATACTGACGCCTAAATTTGGTAATTTATTTTCAAACACGTGATGCCCTTAATGATGGTTTTGCGCTTAAAGCGATGCTATCATTGCTCAAAACAGAAGTATAGCCGTCTAAAAACAATTAACTTTACGCTCATTAGTGAGGAATGTATGCAAAACAATACCGCTATTTCACAACTTATTGAAGCCGGAAAATGGGTTAGCCAAAAAGGCTGGGTACCCGCAACAGGCGGAAACTTTTCAGCTCGTACTAGTACTGGCTTTGTTGTTACGGCAAGTGGGCACGATAAAGGCTCACTGACGCAAGAGCATTTTTTGCAATTAGACCACCAAGGCGAGCGCCTAAGTGGAGCTGTAAAACCATCGGCAGAAACACAATTACACCTAAGTTTGTATCAGCTTATACCTGATGCACAGTGTGTTTTACATACTCATTCTGTAGCCGCCACCGTACTGTCGCAAATTACCCAAAGTCATCAGCTTGATTTAACAGGCTATGAAATGCAAAAAGCACTGAGCGGCTTTACTTCGCATTTAGAAACGCTGAGCATTCCTATTTTCGATAACGATCAAGATATTGACCGATTAAGCCTGCTGGTCAGTGACCATCATTTACATACACCTATAGAACATGGCGTACTTATACGTGGTCATGGTTTATATGCAGTAGGACGCAATATTGATGAAGTTCGTCGCCACCTAGAAGCCTTAGAGTTTTTATTTAGCTGCGAGCTAGAGCGCTTAAAAATAATAGGTATTGAAGCGGGAGTGACTAAATGATTAAAGCCATTTTAACCGATATTGAGGGCACAATAACCCGCATCTCGTTTGTTAAAGAGGTATTGTTTCCTTACGCGGCAAAACAGTTACCGACCTTTGTACGCGCCAATGCTAACAAGCCCGATGTAGCCGAGCAAATCAGTGCCGTAAAAGCGCTTATAGAAAAGCCAAACGCCGATATAGAAGAAGTCACTAGCACCTTACTTACCTGGATTGACGAAGATAAAAAAATCACTCCACTTAAGCAGTTACAAGGCTTAATTTGGCAAACAGGGTATGAACACGGCGATTTTAAAGGTCATTTATACCCAGACGCATTTGATTTTTTACAAGCTCAGTACAGTAACGATATTGCTTTATATGTGTACTCGTCAGGGTCGGTAAAAGCGCAGCAGCTACTTTTTAAATACAGTGATTATGGCGACATTCGCAGCTTATTTACTGATTTTTTTGACACCAAAGTTGGCGCAAAACAAGAGCAAGCAGCCTATAACACTATTGTTGAGCTGTTACCGTTTAAAGCAGCAGAAATACTCTTTTTAAGTGATGTAGCCGGCGAGCTTGATGCCGCACAAGCTGCGGGCTTAAAAACTCTACATTTAATTCGTGATGGGCAAGCAAGCACTAAAGCACACCCTTATATTAATGACTTTAGCCAATTTAAATTGGAGCAATTAGTATGAGCCAATTAACGGTGTATGCCGACAACAATGCAAACAAAGCACTCGTAAGCTCATCAAATGCTGATGATATTGCAAAGCAACTAGCTAAAGTAAACGTACGTTTTGAAAAGTGGCAAGCAAATGCAGAGATTAATGAGCACACTACTCATGAGCAAATTATTAGTGCGTACAAAAACGATATAGATCGGTTAAAAACCGAAAATGGCTATCAAACTGTAGACGTAATATCACTGGCTAAAGGAAACCCTACTGCATCAGAGCTGCGAAAAAAGTTTTTATTTGAACATACTCATAGTGAAGACGAAGTGCGTTTTTTTGTAAAAGGCCAAGGGCTATTTTGCCTGCATTTAGGCAATAAGGTTTATCAGGTACTTTGCCAGCAAGGCGATTTAATTTCAGTGCCAGAGCTTACCCCGCATTGGTTTGATATGGGAAGCGACCCTGAGTTCACTGCCATTCGCTTATTTAACAATACAGAGGGCTGGGTCGCAAAAAGTACGGAGTCATCTATTGCCAAGCAATTTCCACTATTATCGTAAGTTAGCCATACATTCAAAACCTTGGTCCACACTAATAAACATAATGTGGACCAAAACATCGCAAAATTATTTAAGCTTTTAAAAGTTCGCCACTTTCTACTTGGCTTTGGTTATAAACGCCAGTATCTAACACCCACCCTGTAATCAGCTTTGCTGGTGTTATATCAAATGCAGGATTATATACATTAGCATTAGTGGGTGCCCATAAAGCCTCACCAAAGCTACCGCTAACTCCGCGCACTTCTTGAGGATTACGTTGCTCTATTTCTATATCATCACCACACGCGGTGTTGGTATCAAGCGTGGTAATAGGCGCAACTACATAAAATGGAATGTTATGAAAATACGCAAGTACGGCTAAATTATAGGTGCCCACTTTATTAGCAAAATCACCATTGGCGGCAATACGATCAGCCCCTACTACTATTTTATCTACCTTACCTGCAGCCATTAAACTTGCCGCCATATTATCGCAAATTAATGTGTACGGTATTTTCCAGCGCTCAAGCTCAAAGGCAGTTAAGCGACCGCCTTGTAATAAGGGTCGTGTTTCGTCAACCCACACATGTACGTTGCCATGTTTTTGCTGCGCTTTATAAATAACACCCAGTGCCGTACCAATACCCGCAGTTGCAAGCGCCCCAGTATTACAATGGGTTAATATGTTGTCGCCGCTATTTATTAGTTCAGCGCCACGGTTTGCCATTCGCTCGCACAGCGCTATATCTTCTACAAACAACTGCTCAGCAGTGGTAACAATACCGGTAACATAATCGCTTTGTGTTAAAGCTTTACGTAGTGCCGCCATACAATGCATTAAATTAACCGCCGTTGGGCGAGTGGCTTCTAGTTCGTTGATTGCTTTTTCAAGCTCACTTTTAACTACCCCTTGCTCAGCTAAATACGCCACTAGCAAGCTCGCGCTTAAGCCAATAAGTGGAGCTCCACGCACTTTTAAACTAATGATCAGCTCTTTCATGGTTTCTACATCATGACACTGATGCCATACCTGCTGGTGAGGTAGTAAATATTGGTCGAGCACACTAAGCGACCCGTTTTCATATTTTAAACTGCTTGCGATTAAATTTTGCATAATGCTCAAGGTATTAAAAATGCGTAACGTTATTTTACACCACTTTGAATAACTCTCAAGTTGGACTTGTAGACATCTAAACATTTAAAGGTATAGAATGCTTAAAAGCTGATTTTTGAGATTTAAACCATGACTAACTATGTTGCTTTTAATGCACAGCGCGCTATCGATTATGTGTCGACGTTAATTGAATCTAACCAATGTAATTTTTTTGCCCACGGACAAACCTTAACGGCGTACGAGTTTGGTGATGGCAATCTTAATTTAGTATTTAGAATTACTGATGAGCAAAATAATAGCGTTATTTTAAAGCAAGCTTTGCCTTACGCCCGTTGCGTGGGTGAGTCGTGGCCATTAACGCTTGATAGAGCTCGTATAGAAGCACAAGTTTTGCTTAATCATGGCGCTATTTGCCCAACTTATACAGCTAGGGTTTTACATTATAGTGAAATGCAAGCGCTCACTATTTTAGAAGATTTAGGTAATTTACAAATACTGCGTACTGCACAAAATAATGCAGAGCAATTTCCTAAATTGGCGCAGCATGTAGCGACCTACTTAAGCCATACTGGTTTTTATAATTCAGACTTTTATTTAACCGCACAAAATAAAAAAACACTTGCTAGCCAATTTACTAATCCCGAGCTTTGCCAAATTACTGAAGACTTATTTTTTAGCGATCCGTACATTGAGCACGAACGCAATAACTACCCAAAGCAACTACAAAGCGAAGTTGATGCAATACAAAAAAATAGCGCCTTAAAGTTAGAAGTCGCAAAACTAAAAGCTAATTTTTTATCTAACCCGCAAACATTACTTCATGGTGATATGCATAGCGGCAGTATTTTTGTTGATTGTAATAATACAAAGATGATCGATCCTGAGTTTGGTTTTTTTGGTCCTATTGGGTTCGATATTGGCTCTTTTATTGGTAATTTACTTTTAAATTATTGTGCGCAATACGGGCGCATTGAAGATTTTTTGGCTCGTCGTAATTACCAAACTCATTTATTAAGCACTCTTGTTGAATGCTATACCTTATTTGAACAACATTGGCTTACGCTTATCAATGAGCACACTACTGAAGCTGCGCTAAAGGCTACAGGTTATAGTGAGTACTTTATGAAAAGCGTACTACAAGACACTATTGGTTATTGTGGTGCTGAATTAATTAGGCGCACCATAGGGCTCGCACATGTAACCGATATAGATAGCATTAGTGATGAGGCTGCGCGTCTTACAGTGCAAAAACAAACATTAGCGCTAGGCGAGCAGCTTATTTTGAATGCCCAAACATGCGACAACAAAGACGCATTTTTTAGTTTATTAATAAGCCAATTAAATTAAAAAAGGCGCTATCAGCGCCTTTTCCATTATTAAAATTTACTTATAATTTTCATAAATTTTATCAAGCGGCTCCGATAAACCACTTTCTTGCACTATACGTACGTGCTCACGCCTTAATTCACGTGCGCTAGTAACACCACAAGAATGAGCTATAAGCCCCGCTCCGTAATGAATGTATTTATTATAGTTAGCTACTCGCTGCGCTTTATCAGCTACATTTAAACCGCGTTGCAAACGCTCGTTATGTGTAGTGATCCCCGTTGGACAGGTATCTTTATTACATTGCATTGCCTGAATACAGCCCAGTGCAAACATATGCCCTCGAGCCGACACAACAAAATCAGCACCCAGTGCCAATGCCCAAGCAACCTTGGAAGGAACAATTAATTTACCTGATGCGATTATTTTAATACGATCTCGCAGCCCATGCTTTTCAAGCATGTTAACTACCAGCGGTAAACTTTCACGTAGTGGTAAACCCACTGAGTCCATAAGCGGTTGTGGTGCCGCCCCCGTACCACCATCAGCACTATCTATGGTAATAAAATCAGGTGCTGACTCTATACCACGATGATTTATTTCAGCGAACAACGTTTCTAACCACCCGTAGGCACCAATTACCGCTTTAAAGCCTGTAGGCTTACCTGTCGCGTTACGTACCGTGGCAATCATATCTAGAATATCGGCTGGGTTTTTAATTTCAGGATGGCCATTGGGACTAATAGAGTCTTGCCCCTCTGGAATACCCCTAATTTTAGCTATTTCGGCATTAACTTTACGCCCTGGAAGCATTCCACCCTTACCTGGTTTAGCGCCTTGGCTCATTTTTAGTTCGAACATTTTGACTTGCTCGTGAGCCGCTATTTCTTTAAGTTTTTCGGTGCTTAAATTTCCATGCTCGTCTCGTGCACCATATTTAGCGGTACCAATTTGAAAAACAATATCGGCGCCCCCCTCCAAATGGTATGGGCTTAGCCCACCTTCACCGGTGTTCATCCAGCAACCTGCTAATTTAGCTCCTTTTGATAAAGCACGAACCGCAGGCTTTGAGAGCGCACCAAAGCTCATACCCGATACATTAAATAACGAATTAGTGGTGTAAGGTGTTTTACAGTATGGACCTAAAGTGACATTACTCGGGTCGAGTGCTTCTTCATCTAAAGTCGGAAACGCACAGTTCATGAACATAACTGTACCTGTTACTTCTAAGCTTTGTGTTGAACCGAATGCAGCAGTACGGTCAACATCTTTAGCAGCGCGATAAACCCAGCTTCGCTCTGCGCGGTTAAATGGCATTTCCTCTCTATCTTGAGCAAAAAAGTATTGTCTAAAAAACTCACCTTGGCGTTCAAAAAAATACCGGAAACGACCAATTACAGGGTAATTACGCCTAATAGCATGCTTTGTTTGCGTTACATCTCGAATATAAAAAATAATAACAGTAAGCACAACGAACCCGAGCACAACTATAAACATACTTGCAAATATATCGATACTAAACATTATAAAATTGCTCATTTATGACCCTTGGTGATTTTTAAAATAATAGCTAATAAGTACTGACCGTTTTAATGAAGTAAATGGCACATCATAATTATTAATCTGCTAGCTTAAAATAAATACAAGTACTTACCAGCAAACCTGTAACTTAAATAGCTAAAAAACAACTCAGTACCCACTTTAAAAAATTATACTTATTTACTTTCCAGCTTAACTGATTCCTTTTTAATATAAATGCGTACTTGCGTTTCAAGTACCGATAAAGGCACTGAACCATGACGTAATATTTGATGATGAAACTCACGAATATCAAAATCGTGCCCAAGTGCTTGCTCTGCTTCAGAGCGTAAACGTTTAATAGTTAATTCACCTATTTTGTACGAAAGCGCCTGTGCAGGCCATGTTATATAACGATCAGTTTCTGTTTTAACGTTATGCAGCGAAAGCGCTGTATTTTCACTCATAAAATTCATGGCACGCTCTCTGCTCCAGCCATACATATGCATACCCGTATCAACAACTAAACGGGCTGCTCGCCACATTTCATAGGTCAAGCGACCAAAACGGCTATATGGGTCTTGGTAAAAGCCTGCTTCTAAACCTAAATACTCAGAGTAAAGTCCCCAACCTTCGCCAAATGCCGAAAGGTAAGCATCACGACGATAACTCGGCAAATTTTCAAGCTCAGCATTGAGTGAGATTTGCAAATGATGACCTGGCACGGCTTCGTGCAACGTTAATGCCTCTAAAACATACAAAGGGCGCTTATCTAAAGCGTAAGTATTTACCCAGTAATACCCTGCTTCATCATCTCGATTAGAACCAGAATATCGACCTGTTGTGTATTTAGGGGCAATGCTGGCTGGCACGGGTGCTACGCCATAAGGTTTACGCGGTAAGGTATGAAATAACTTAGGCAGTTGTGCATCCATTTTTTTAGCAATATAAGAGGCTTCTTTTAAAAGCTGCTCAGGTGTTGTGGCGTAAAATTGTGGATCAGTGCGTAAAAAGTGAATAAATTCGGCAAACGTGCCTTTAAAACCTACTTCTGTTATTACGTCTTTCATTTCACTGCGGATTCGAGCAACCTCTTTCAATCCAAGTTCATGAATCTCTTTAGGTGTCATATCGGTAGTGGTGTAATACTTAGCTCTGTTTTTATAAAATGCCTCGCCATTAGGCGTCTCTGATATGCCAATACTTGTGCGTGCACTAGGTCGATACTGCTGCGTAAAAAACGCTAAGTAATTCTTATAAGACTGTATAACATCGTCTTTTATAATGTTTTTAGCTTTTTGTTGTAACGCTTTAAATTTATCGTCACTCAAACCTGCTGTATTAGTTAAAAAAGGTTTATAAAACTCAGATGTAGTTACATCGTCAACAATGTAAGCATTAATTGAGTCTTCATAACCCTCTAACACTGCTTTAGGTTGGGTAAGGCCTGTTTCGATCCCTTTTTTCATCCAATAGATGTTTTGTTCAAAAAAGCGTGGGACTTGTGTTAATCGAGTCAAATATACTTGGTAGTCTTGCTGATTTTTATATTGAGAGCTGTTTACTATGTACGATAAACCAGAATGAAAACCATATTCTGAGGTAAGCGGCATATAGTGCGCATTAAATACATATTCATCAACACTGTTTTGTACTTGAGCTCGAATAATATTGAAGTTTATTTGATTTTCATCACTTAACTTTGCAATATTAACTGCGTCTAGCTCAGCAAGTAGACTCGCTTTATTTTTATATTCTTGTGCTAAAAATTTGGGCGATAAATTTGGTAATAAATAACCTTCAACTCCCTCTAAATTGCTATAAGGATTAGTACTTTGCCTATAATCGACAATGCTTTTTGCTACTTGTGTAAATTGTTTATTGGCATTTGGTGTTGTTATTTGGCATGCACTCAATGAACATAAAATTGTGATGCCAAATAAAGATTGGCGAAGTGGCTTAACTAAAAAGTGATTCATTATAATGTAACTTAGCAGTGTTATTAATTTCATAAAACTATCGCAGGCTAAATAAATAGCAAGTAAATGAGACCAACTTTAATAAATAAACCTTACTAAAAACAAGTGTATTAAACTAAGAAACGACTCTAACATTGCCAATAGCAAGCTTAATTGATGAGAAAAACAGCTATCAAGCCGCTAAAGTAAAATTTAAGTTCCCTAACTTCTGTTTTTACTTTTAAATGGCGCACATAACGATTACTGTAGTAAAAAATAATAAAAAGCTCGGACGCATAACCGCCTCATGGAATGAGATATTCGAATTTGCACTTATGCGTACTTAGTTGGTATTTAAAAAATGATGTTCCATGATTCCATGGCTATTGCACAAGAAAAAATGACCAAAGTGTGTGTTTTTTTAGAGCGTTATGCGCTCCCACCTACGCCGCTGAATTATCAAGTTATTTATACTTATACCAGTCAAACTAATCTCAAGCTAAATAAAGCTTTAGATCGTGCTATTGCTGTTGAGGATAATATAGATAGCGTTTTAATTGAACAGCTACATTCTGAGTTTTTAAATACCGGCCACTTAGCGCAAGTCAACATGATTCAAAACGTTGATGGTGTTATAAATTCACTTTCTCAAAACTCTCATGCTACTGAGAAGCAAATAGTTCGTTTTGCGGGTCAAGTAAGCGAGTGCGTACATTCGCTTAATGAGAACAACATAGAACAAAGCCGTCAAGCGCTTGAAGTACTCCATAATCAAACCGCCGAATTACTCAACCAACATAAGCAATTTAAGCAAGAACTCAGTAAAGCTAAACAACTACACGAAAAAACACAAAAGCAACTTACTCAGCTTCGTAAACAACATATTATTGATAGTCAAACAGGGCTTTATAAGCGCCATTATTTAACGCAACAAACGCAAGTGTGGACTAATCAACAAAAGTCTATTTGCGCAATAGCGATTCAAATAGACAACCTTGATCATTTTACTGAAAATTATGGTGATATTATTGGTGAAGTCATTTTGAATAAAGTAGCTAAGCAAGTTCAAAAATATGTTTTTCAAAGTGGCTTACCTGGTCGCACAGCTAAAGATCAATTTACTGTTTTGCTCGCCGACATCGACCCAGATACGGCCAATGTAATAGCCGAGAAAGTACGAAATGGTGTCGAAAAGCTGCGCTTTGTTAGTTCAAAAACAGGGATTAAACTACCTAGTATTGGCTTATCACTAGGAATTGCTCAGCATCAACAAGAAGATGATTTTAATCAGCTAGCTAAAAAAGCATCTCATGCGGCTTATAAAGCACGTTCATTAGGGCAAAGTAGTTACACTGCAGGGCAATAAATTACCTGATAAATCATATTCAAATTGCACCTACTGTGTACAATAAAGTACACTAACCTCTATTGTCACGATAGAGATTAGTCATGAACGAAACCGAACAAAAGACCACGCATTTTGGTTATAAAACAGTAGCCGAGAACGATAAAGCTTCTATGGTTGCTGATGTATTTCACTCAGTAGCTGCAAAATACGATGTAATGAATGATTTAATGTCTTTTGGTGTGCATCGTTTATGGAAACGTCAAACTATTGCAAGCTCAGGTGTTCGTAAAGGCCATCATGTACTCGATTTAGCCGGCGGCACTGGCGACTTAACGGCAAAGTTTAGTCAATTAGTTGGAGAAACGGGTCAAGTTGTTTTAGGTGATATAAACTCATCTATGCTTAAAGTTGGTCGTGAAAAACTACATAATCTTGGGTTAGTTGGCAATATCGACTACGTACAAATGAATGCAGAAATGCTGCCGTTCCCAGATAATAGCTTTGATGTGATCACTATTGCCTTTGGCTTACGTAACGTTACCGATAAAGACAAAGCATTGCGCTCTATGTACCGTATTTTAAAGCCAGGTGGTCGTTTACTTGTTTTAGAGTTTTCAAAACCAGAGCATGACGTACTTAGTAAAGCTTACGATTTTTACTCATTTAATTTATTGCCTACAATGGGTAAGCTAGTTGCTAACGACAGTGAATCGTATAAGTATTTAGCTGAATCTATTCGCATGCATCCAGATCAAGACACGCTAAAAGCGATGATGGAAGATGCAGGCTTTGAGCAAACAACATACCAAAACCTCACAGGCGGAATTGTTGCGCTGCATCGTGGTTTTAAATATTAAGGCTTGCAGTTATGGCACTTGAGACAATAACAAAAAATAATAATGATGCAATGGCATCTGAATTTTTTATGTTACCTAATTTTGTGCTTTCGCTTATTGAGCGTGTACTAAATCAAGCTCTCAGCCTTGACCCACAATTGTCTCAAAAACTAAGCGCAGTTAAACATCAGCGCTTAGTGGTTGAAGTAAGAGATTGGCAACAAAGTATCCAACTTGTTTATAGCGCTGAGCAATTGCACTTATACAGTGCTCAAAGTAACGAAAACGCAGATTGTATGATCAGCGCAGATATAGACACGCTTTTAGCACTTAAAAACCCAGCTATGCTTACCCAGTTAATTCGCCAAGATAAGCTCGACTTACAAGGCGATTTAAATATTGCGCAAACTTATAGTAATGCGTTTTCAGGCATTGATATTGATTGGCCTGAACAGCTTTCTAAATACATTGGCGACACCCCCGCTCAGCAGTTATATCTACACCTAAAAAAACTAAAACAAAAGAGCAGCAAAACCAACACTAAAATAGGTACAATGCTTACAAGTTTATGCCAAGACGAGCTCGCAATTACTATTCACCCATTAGAACTTGAGCAATTTAAACAAAAAAATAGAGAACTCAAAGGCCAAGTAGCTGCTGTTGAGCAGCGTATAAATACCTTGTTAAACTCTTTTTTACCTTCAAACACCCGCTAAGGATTTTTTGTGTCGACTGCACGTTTGTATAACATCACCAAAACTTTACTTCGCTATGGGCTAGACGAGCTAATTCCTAAACATAAGATCCCTTGGTTTGGTAAAGTAGCTCGTGGCAGTTTGTTTTGGCTGCGTAATCAGCACAAAGAAAAACCTGCAGGACTACGTTTACGTCTGGCACTACAAGAGCTTGGCCCTGTTTGGATTAAGTTTGGCCAAATGCTCTCTACTCGTCGTGACTTACTCCCTCATGATATCGCTTTAGAGCTTGCCTTTTTACAAGATCAAGTTCAGCCATTTGAAGGCGAACTTGCACAAAAAATAATAGAAAAAGCGCTAGAAATTAACGATATAAGTGAATTGTTTAGTGAGTTTTCACAAACTCCTCTAGCTTCTGCATCTATAGCGCAAGTGCATACAGCAAAGCTTATTGATGAGCAAAGCATTGAGCAAGATGTAGTAATTAAGGTTATTAGACCAAATATTTACGAGCAAATTAATGCCGATTTAGCGTTAATGGAAAAGCTCGCTAAGGTACTTGCAAAAGTCCATAACGAATCAAAACGCCTGCGTCCTGTAGAAGTAGTTAAAGAATATAAAAAAACACTCCTAGACGAGCTCGACTTAATGCGCGAAGGTGCCAATGGCATTCAACTTAAGCGCAACTTTGAAGGCTCTGAATCATTGTATATTCCTGCAGTTTACAGTGATTATAGCCGTAGTAATGTCCTAGTAATGGAGCGTATTTACGGTATACCCGTCTCTGATACCGATTCACTTCTGGCGCAAAACACGAATATGAAATTACTTGCTGAGCGCGGCGTAGAAGTGTTTTTTACGCAAGTGTTTAGAGACAGCTTTTTTCATGCCGACATGCATCCGGGTAATATATTCGTCTCTCGCGAGCATCCTGAAAATCCAATGTATATCGGTATTGACTGCGGTATAGTTGGTACGTTAAGCAAAGAAGATAAACGCTATTTAGCTGAAAACTTTATTGCCTTTTTTAATCGTGATTATCGCCAAGTTGCACAGCTACACGTTGATTCTGGCTGGGTACCACACGATACCAGCATTGAAGAATTTGAATTTGCGATTCGCACAGTGTGCGAGCCTATATTCAATAAACCGCTTGCTGAAATTTCATTTGGTCACGTGCTCGTAAATCTATTTAATACCGCACGTCGTTTTAACATGCAGGTTCAACCGCAATTAGTATTACTGCAAAAGACCTTATTATACGTTGAAGGATTAGGGCGTCAGCTATATCCACAACTCGACTTATGGAAAACAGCTAAACCCTTTTTAGAAGATTGGGTTAAGCAGCAAGTTGGACCGCTATCAGTACTGAAGCAAATGTATGCTAACTTGCCATTTTGGGCTGAAAAAATGCCTGAACTACCTGATCTAATTTACCAGAATTTAAAGCGTGCACCACACGCTCATAAACCTCAAGAACAAAAGGTATCTCATAAACCTTTAATATTGAGTTTATTTGGTAGTGCTACAATGATTATGGCAACACTTTGTTATTTACAGCACGATTTAATAGCTGCAGGTATTACTATAAGCTTATCGGCTATTAGTTTTATAACAGCATGGCGCAACGCATAAACTGAGTGCTATTTGCGCTATTGGGCGTATAATTAGTATTTAAAATATACATTTAACCGTTTATATATTGGAGAAAACCATGGGTTTTGGTGGTATTAGTATTTGGCAATTATTAATTGTTTTAGCGATCATAGTTTTACTTTTCGGTACAAAAAAACTACGCGGTATGGGTGGTGATATTGGAGGCGCTGTTAAAGGCTTTAAAAAAGCAATGTCAGACGACACAGCGAGTGAACAAGAAAAGTCAGAGCAAATTCAACAATCAGAAAAAAGCACCGTTGACGGCTCAACCAATACTGAAAAAAACAAAGATAGCAATAAGGTTTAATTAGTATGGGGATGTGGGAACTTGTTGTTATTTTTATTGTTGGCTTAGTAGTGCTTGGCCCAGAACGCTTACCTGTTGCTATTAGAACAGTAAGTAAATGGGTTAAAACAGCTAAGTCACTTGCCAACTCGGTAAAAGCCGAAGTAAGTGAGGAACTGCGTATTCACGAACTTCACGAAAACCTTAAAAAAGCAGAACAACAAGAACTAAAAGATTTAAGCCCTGAGTTACAAAGTTCATTAACAGAGTTACAAAAAGCGGCTGAGTCAGTTACTCACAGCTACAAGAAAAAACAACCGGATACATCAAATAACCAACAACTTGATGAAAAAAAGTGAAATTTATCTCTCACTTTGTGGTCAACTTATTACATGGTATAAAAAATAATGGCTGAGGAAGTAAAATCGGGATTTGTAGCTCATTTAATTGAGTTGCGTGATCGGCTAATAAAAGCACTATTGAGCATTTTCATTATTTTTATTGCCATAGTATATTTTGCGAATGACATTTATGCCTTTGTTGCACAGCCGTTAGTTTCGCATTTGCCAAGCACTGCAACTATGATTGCAACCGACGTTACTGCCCCCTTTTTTGCACCTTTCAAACTAACTTTATTTGTCGCTTTATTTGCGTCAATTCCGTGGATATTGCATCAAATTTGGGGGTTTATAGCGCCGGGTTTATATCAGCATGAAAAGAAAATGCTCATGCCTATTCTCGCCTCAAGTATAGTATTATTTTATGGCGGTATAGCCTTTTGTTATTTTGTAGTTCTGCCAATTATTTTAGGCTTTTTTACAAGTACTGGTCCAGAGATGATGACTCTTGCGCCCGACATAAGTAGCTATTTAGGGTTTGTATTAAAACTGTTTTTTGCATTTGGTGTCGCTTTCGAAATTCCTGTGGCAATTATGCTGCTATGTTGGAGTGGTGCAACAACAACAAAAAGCTTAAAAGAAAAGCGCCCATATATTGTCGTAGGCGTTTTTGTAGTGGCGATGTTTTTAACACCGCCCGATGTGTTATCACAAACTTTACTAGCATTTCCGATGCTTCTTTTGTTTGAGCTAGGCCTAATTTTAGCAAAATTCTATACCGCTAAACCACAAAAAGAATCTGAGGAATAAAATGAAAAAACAACTACTCTCACTATTGGTTTTATTAAGTGCGCCTACTTTTGCTGCGCAAACACAATTTAATACTCAAGCGTTACAAGCATGTAGCTTTATTGAAAATGACTTTAACCGATTACTTTGCTACGACAATACAGTTGCTGGTAAATCACTAACAAAGCCAACAGTAACAAAAACGCTTACTCCACCAACGGCTAACAATGTACCTCAAGTCGTAGCTGCTGCACCAATTCAAGCAAAGGCAAAAGCTGACGATTTTGGCTTAGAGTACAAAGAATCACAGGTAGAAAAAGAGACTGAAATTAAAGCTATGGTTACTTCAGTTAAAGAAGCCGCTTATGGCGAGTTAATTATCTCTCTAGATAACGGCCAACAATGGCGTCAAATTGGCTCTGACAGCATGCGTTTAAAAGAAAACGATACAATTGTAATTAGCCGTGGTGCATTCAACTCTTTTTTACTGAAACAAGACGGTAAAAACCGCTCTATTCGCGTTAAACGTACTAAATAATGTCATATACGTTAATTGATGCTGGGGTTAACTTAGCCAATCATCAATTTAATGACCAGCATCGTGATGTAGTTACCCGCGCAAGCGAAGCCAGTGTTACAAATATGCTTATTATAGGTTGTGATATTGCAAGCAGTCAGCAATCACTTGAACTTGCAATAAAACATCTTCAATATTCTACAGCGGGTATACACCCACATGATGCTAAGTCGGCGACGGATGAATTAGAAGCACAATTAACTGCACTTGCAAACAATAAGCAAGTTATAGCGATTGGTGAGTGCGGCCTTGATTATAACCGTGACTTTTCACCTCGCGATGTACAGCGTAGCGTTTTTAGACGCCACCTAACGCTTGCCGAAAAATTAGATTTACCGGTTTACTTACATGAACGTGATGCAAGTGACGATATGTTGAGTATTCTAAAAGAGTTTAATATTCGCGGTGTACTTCATTGTTTTACGGGTAACTCTGTAGCTCTTAAGCAATATTTAGATTTAGGTCTGTATATTGGTATAACAGGTTGGGTATGTGATGAAAGGCGTGGCAAAGAATTACAACAGCTAGTACCTAGTATTCCTCTAGATCGATTATTAATAGAAACTGATGCACCATTTTTAATTCCACGAACAGTTAAGCCAAAACCTAAATCGCGTAAAAATGAACCCGCTCTGCTCCCTTATATTTGCCAAACAGTTGCGCAACTTTATCAAACAGATGAAGAATTAATAGCCCGAAAAACAACAGAAAACTTTTACAATGTTTTTGGTTTAAAGAGCTGCTAATGGCTTGCGCAAAGGCATTACTAAGTCTATTAATGCTTCTTTGCACTTTTTATTCATTTGCAAACCCGGTAATAATAAAACACGATTTCAACTCTCAAAACATCAATAACCTGTATTACTCTTTTGAACCAACGTCGCTATTACATGCACAACAAAGTAGCAAGGTAGACTGGCAAAAAACCTTAGGCAAACCTCTTAACCTAGGTCTTGAGCAACGTTCTGTATGGGTGAAATTTAAAATAAAAAACACGCTTAGTTATAATACCGAACAACTGTTGTCGCTAAACAACCCTCTGCTAAACGACGTTCAAGTATATCAGTTACATAACTCGCAATTACTTTCTTACACCCAAATTGGCGATGCATACCCCCTTGATAAGCGTGCGATCAGAAGTGAATCTTTATTAGTTAAACTAATTAGCCCTGCAAATAGCGAAACGATTATTATACTGAAGGTGATGAATAGCTCAGGCTTGCGAGTCCCTTTAACTTTGTGGCAACCAGAAGCTTATTTAGCGCATAAAGGTAAACTTAATTTACTCTATGGCTTATTGATTGGTTTTATATTTTCTTTAGGTGTGAGCTGCTTAGTTTTATATGGTTTTTCGCGTAAACGTTATTTTATTTGTGCTGGTTTAATCACACTCACATTGGGGGGGGTCTTAGCCTACCTTTGTGGCTTTGGCTTAAAATATATTCACCCTAATTTGCCGGCGTTACAGCAAGTTATGATCCCTATACTACTTATGCTTATTACTTTAATGTTTTTGCCTTTGCAAAAGCAAATTTGCCATCCAAAGCCCTCTTTTTTACTAACGGTTCAAAAGGTAGTGGTTAACGTATTAGGTGTCTCGTTATTATTTATTTGGTTATTTCCAAACCATATAGTGACACTATTTTGCTTAACGGCTACCCCAATCGCTTTAGGCTTTTATATTGCAACTACATTTACGTGCATGCGTTTAGCGCCTTCTAAACCTAATAAAGCGCTATTGCTCGTATTAGTTTTTTTCTTGGTGGTAATGCTTTATTTTATTGTGGCAGTAATGGGGCTATACGCCTTTAGCAGAAGTACATTAGCATTTGTATTTGCATGCTTTTTTAGCTGCACTTTCTGTCTATGTTACAGTGTAATGAAGTTATTTATTTTACAACGCGATGAAGAAGTAATAGCTCAGCAAACCTTGATTGCTGAAAATGCAGCCCAAGATACACTGCTTAAAGAGCGCTTAAAGTTACAAGAAAAAACGCGCCAAGAACTCGAATCACAAGTCGACGAACGCACCTTTGAATTACAAGTTACACTTAGAGAACTTGAAGAAAAAAATCGTTCACTTGAGTTACTCAATACCGAAGACGCTTTAACCGGAATAAAAAACAGACGTTTTTTTGATAAGAAACTCGTCATGGAACTTCGTCGGTCTCGCCGAGAGCAAACACCACTTAGCATTGTTATGCTTGATATAGACCGGTTCAAAAGCATTAACGATACGTACGGACACATAATTGGCGATCAAGTTATTAAAGCTGTATCTGACTTAATAAAAGATCATTTAAAGCGCCCACTAGATGAAGTTGCCCGCTACGGCGGTGAGGAATTTGTGGTGCTATTACCTAATACCCCCAATGAAGGCGCACAAGACATAGCTGAAAAAATACGAGCAGCTATCTCAGCCAGTACAGTAACGGTTGCCAATAATGATATTCAATTTACAATTAGCGCTGGTGTATACACCAGCATTGCTGATGATGTTAGCAATCCTCAAATTTTTACTGAGTGCGCCGACAAAGCACTTTATTACGCAAAGCAACATGGCCGTAATCAAGTAATTACTTTTCCATTACCACAGTAGGAGCATATTAATATGGCCCAATCAGGATTAGACCTTTTCCCGTATACTCGCATGCGCAGAATGCGCCGCAGCGACTTTTCTCGCCGCTTAATGGCTGAAAATCAACTTAGCGTAAACGATTTAATTTACCCTGTATTTGTACTTGAAGGTAAAAATCGCCGCGAAGCAATTGAATCAATGCCGGGTATCGAGCGTTTATCAATAGATTTGCTGTTGCTTGAAGCAAAAGAACTTGTTGAACTTGGTGTACCTGCCTTAGCTATTTTTCCGGTAACACCTGCGGATAAAAAATCATTATTTGCCGAAGAAGCATATAATGATGATGGCTTAGTCCAACGCACTGTTCGTGCTTTAAAAGAAGCATTTCCTGAGTTGGGTGTAATTACTGATGGTGCACTTGATCCATTCACAACGCACGGTCAAGACGGCATTATTGATGACACTGGCTATGTGATAAACGACGTAACCACCGAGATTTTAGTTAAACAAGCACTCTCACATGCAGAAGCAGGCGCTGATGTAATTGCTCCTTCAGACATGATGGATGGCCGTATTGCTGCAATTCGTGAAGCGCTTGAAGCTGATGGGTTTGTGCATACCCGTATTATGGCCTACTCAGCTAAATACGCATCTAGCTACTATGGCCCATTTAGAGATGCAATAGGTTCTGCTGGTAACTTAAAAGGTGCCGATAAAAAAACCTACCAAATGGACCCTGCAAACTCTGATGAAGCAATACGTGAAGTCGCATTAGACTTACAAGAAGGCGCTGATATGGTCATGGTTAAGCCTGGCATGCCTTATTTAGATATTGTACGTCGTGTTAAAGACGAGTTTGGTGTACCTACTTTCGCATATCAGGTAAGTGGCGAGTATGCAATGCACAAAGCAGCTATTGATAACGGTTGGTTAAGTGAGGAAGCTACTATAATGGAGTCTTTACTTGCATTTAAGCGTGCAGGCGCTGATGGAATATTGACCTACTTTGCTAAGCAAGCCGCACAATACCTAGCTAAAAAGTAAGGGTTTTATAAAAAGGCGGTTAAACCGCCTTTTATTTACATTCGTTTACATTTTTGTATTATTTTCGTCATATTTATTCTCTAAACTGGTGTCCCATTTTGGGATTAATACACGGGAATAATAAAAAAATGTTTAAAACAAAAATAACACCACTCGCACTTGTTATAGCCAGTCTCAGTGCACCAGCATCCGCTGATCTAATTATTTCAGAATATATAGAAGGAAGCAGTAATAATAAAGCAATAGAGCTTTATAATAATGCTGATACGGAGCTTTCTCTTGAGGGGTATACACTTAGCTTGTATTCAAATGGTAAAAGTGAAGTTGGCAATTCTGTAGACCTTACAGGAACACTTGCTGCAAATTCTACTATTGTAATTGTCAATCCAAGCTCATCTGATGATTTAAAAGCCAAAGCCGATTTGGAAAACAGCGTTATTGGGTTTAATGGTGACGATACTCTAATACTGACTAAAAACGGTAATATTGTAGATAGCTTTGGTCAATACGAAGTACGAGAAACATGGGAAGGAGGCGGTGTTTCCGCAAAAGACCAAACTCTTCGCCGTAAAGATACTATTACCAGTGGTCGTACAGATGCAACCGCAACTTTTGATCCAAGTGTAGAGTGGGATAGCTTTAAAATTGATGCATTCGACGGCTTAGGTTCACATGCAGGTAATGGTGGAACAACACCTGAACCAATTCCAGAACCAGAACCACTTGAACCACTAGTTTGTGGTGCAGAAAAAACACTAATAAATGCTATTCAAGGTGACGGCTCTGCTAGCCCACTTGTAGGTACATTAGTAGAACTTGAAGGTGTTGTAACCGCCGATTTTCAAGGTGATGAAGAATTAAAAGGCTTTTTTGTTAGCTCACTTGCTGCAGACATAGATGCCAACCCACTAACTTCTGAAGGTGTGTTTGTTTATTTTGCAGATACTGATGTAAATGTTGGTGACCATGTGCGCGTACAAGGTACTGTTGAAGAGTATTTTGATGCAACACAAATTGGCAGCGTAAGCCAAGTAGCAATTTGTGATACAGGTTTACCTGTAGCAGCTACAAAAATTACTTTACCTTTAGCTGATACAACAGATTTAGAATCTTTTGAAGGTATGCTAGTTACTTTGGAGCAACCATTAGTAGTAACTAATAACTTTGGCCTTGGTCGATATGGTGAAGTTGAGTTAGCAACAGAGCGCTTGTATCAAGGTACACAGGTTGCACTACCTGGAGATACGGCTAATGCAGTTGAAACAGAAAACCTGCTTAAAAAGATCCTACTAGATGATGGCTCTACTGTACAAAACTTAGACCCAACAGCGTACCCAACTCCAGGCTTGTCAGCAGAAAATACATTACGTACTGGTGACACTGTAAACACAGTTACAGGTGCACTTGCTTATAGCTTTAGCCTTTACAGAATACACCCAACTTTAGCACCTCAGTTTATTGCAACAAATGCACGTGAAGATGCGCCTGAACTTAATGCTGAAGCAGATTTACGCGTAGCTAGCTTCAACGTACTTAATTACTTTAATGGTGATGGCCAAGGCGAAGGATTCCCTACCGCTCGAGGTGCAGATTCAGAAGCTGAACTTATTCGTCAAGAAGCTAAAATTGTAAGTGCAATTAGCGCTATCCAGGCCGACGTTGTTGGTTTAATGGAAATAGAAAATGATGGCTTTGGCGAATTTAGCGCTATTGCGAGCTTAGTAAATGCATTAAACGAAGCTGATTCAGCTAACCAATACGCATTTGTTGACTTTAACGTAGATCAAATTGGTACAGATGCAATTACTACCGCATTAATTTATCGTGCTAACAAAGTAGAAGAAGTAGGTACTGCTGCCATTACAACTGAAGCACCATTTGATTTTAGTAATCGTGCTCCAATTGCACAAAGCTTTAAATCATTAGAAACTGATGAAGTATTTACAGTTGCTGTGTCACACCTTAAATCTAAAAGCTGTGGTAGTGCTTCGGGTAATAATGCAGATTCAGGTGATGGTCAAGGCTGTTGGAATGAAATACGCACAGAAGGTGCTAATGCATTCGCTGATTGGCTTGATAGCAAACCAACCGGTATTGACGACGAAGATACTATTTTAGTCGGCGATATGAATGCTTACGCAATGGAAGACCCAATACGTGCATTTGCTGATAAAGGCTACAAAAATGTAGTTGCAGAAATTGATGGGGATACACTTGGTTACTCTTACAGCTTTTCTGGTCGCGCTGGTAGTTTAGATCACGCAGTAGCTACCCAATCACTACTTAGTAAAATTGTTGCAGCAACAGATTGGCACATCAACGCAGATGAACCTATTTCTCTTGATTACAATGTAGAGTTTAAAAGCGAAGGTCAACAATCTAGTTTGTACTCTGAAAGTGCATACCGCGCATCAGATCACGACCCTGTAATTATTGATATTAAATCTGAAATTACTTTAACACCTGAAGAGCAAACGCCTGTTATTACAGCTGATCAAGTTTTTGCAGTCGATGAAAACAGCGCAATTGGTACAGTTATCGGCACGCTCGATTTTAGTGATCCAAATGCCGATGAATCACCTGTTGTTAAATTTATTACATCTGATAATGATAGCGTTTCAATTAACAATCAGGGGCAGTTAATTGTTGCTGGAGAGATTGATTACGAATTCGAAAATCGTATTACTTTAACAGTGCAAGCTCAAGATAGCGTGGGTAACTTATCTAACGTTGAAAAAGTAGCTGTGAAAGTAAATAACTTACGCTCAGATGACGATAATGATGCAGGTTCATTATTATGGTTATCACTTCTTTTAGCACCACTATCAATAGTGCGTCGATTTAAAAAGAAATAACTAAGTTAAATCCAAACATTTAAAAAGCCGCTCTTGCGGCTTTTTTATTTTATACAAATGTAATTCAGACAAGCTTCATTAAACCCCCCGTAATATGTTCAGACGATCTGTGAATCTTCTAGTAATTAACCAGTAACAACTACATACATTTGAGTGAATTTTACACAATGAAACTCTTTTTATTATGTATATCGGTTTTACCTATTGAAAAGTATGAACTTTTATATGGGTTCACATTTTGCTTTAAATAATTAAGAAGATACTTACTAAACAAAATCAATATTTACCCTAAACGTAAAAATAAGTCGTGTTTTTATAAAGGAATGAGAATGAAACAATTAACCCAAAATCTGCCTAAATGGCAAAAAAAGTCAGCACCACTACTGGGTCTACTTATTATTTTTTCGACTTGGGGCAATAGCAACCAAGCGATTGCTGCAACCGTTGATGTAGCAATCCCACAAAGTAGCTTATTTGATGTAATTAGCGCTCGCGCCAAAAAGTTAGCAAGCGAAGAATACGTGGCACCTAAAAACATTGAGCTTGAAGCACTTAACAATATTGATTATCAGGATTACCGTTCAATTCGATTTAAAAAAGACAAAGCAGTATGGAAAGATGAAGGCCTGTACGAGCTACAATTATTCCACCCTGGTTTTTTATATAAAACACCTGTGACAATAAATACCGTTGATAGCGACTCTAAACGCAGTCGCTTACCTTTCAGTACTGACTTTTACCAATATGATGGCACAGCGGCACCATTACAAGAAGAAATAGCTAAAAGTGTTGCGGGTACTCAACTAGGTCATGCTGGGTTTCGCATACATTACCCATTGAATACTAACGAGTATAAAGATGAAGTAATGGTATTTCAGGGTGCATCGTATTTTAGAGTCGTTGGCCCTCAACAGGTTTATGGCTTATCAGCTAGAGGCCTTGCCATTGATACTGCAGAAAATTCGGGTGAAGAATTTCCAGTTTTTAAAGAATTCTGGTTAGTTAAACCAAAGGCCGACCAAACACAAATTACCATTTTTGCATTATTAGATAGCCCATCTATATCGGGTGCATACAAGTTCAGTGTTGACCCTACCACTAATATGCTAGTTGATGTTGATATGCAGATATTTGCGCGTAAAGATATTAAAAAACTGGGTGTAGCACCATTAACGAGTATGTTTTATCACGGCGAAAACAGCACCAAATTTTTTGATGACTACCGCCCTGAAGTTCATGACTCGGATGGTCTATTAACTCAATCTACTGATGACAAATGGGTATGGCGCCCTCTTAACAATCCTTCGCAGTTAAGTGTTACTTCATTTTCGTACAATAACCCAAAAGGTTTTGGGTTAGCTCAACGCGATCGAAACTTTAATAACTATTTAGACACAGAAGCACATTACCACAACCGCCCCAGCCTATGGATCGAACCACAAGGTGAATGGGGAAATGGTCGTGTAGAACTTGTAGAAATACCTACTGATACTGAAACTAACGACAATATCGTGAGTTACTGGGTACCAGAAAAGCCAATGAAAGCCGGAGATTCATTAAAGCTGAGCTACAAAATGACGACCTTTAATGCAGCTTTAACTCAGCACGAAAAAGCGCGAGTATTACGTACAAGGATTGGTAGCGCCGCTTTACCTGGTGAAGACAACCCACCACCAAAAAGTCATCGCCAATTTACTGTTGATTTTACTGGGTCGGAAATAAATCAACTTTCAGAACAATTAAAATTAGATGCCGACATTCAACTTACAACAGGCGAAGTAACCGACATAAATATCCAAAAACTGCCTGATTCACGAGGATGGCGTGTAGCTTTCAAAATTGCACCACAGGACGATCAACCCGTTGATATGCGTTTATCGTTAAAACTACGAGACAAAGAAATTAGCGAGGTATGGAGCTATGTTTGGTACCCAAATGACATCAAGTAATAAAGGGAAGGGCACTCCTATGCCATTCAAAACACTAAGAGTATGGCTATTTGCTATTGCGGCACTTGGCACATCTGGCTACGGCATATCTATTATGTTTGAGATTTTAAGCTCAAACGGTATGACATTACTTGAATACGCTCTTTTAGTATTATTCTCAATCACTTTTGCCTGGATTGTAACGGCCTTTTGTAGTGGAACAATTGGCTTTGTATTACAGCTATTACGAATTGATCCACTTACATTGAAACGTATTAAACCAATTGAGTTTGACGAGGAGGCAATTAACGCCCAAAAAACCGCCGTTGTAATGCCTATTTATAACGAAGATACCCACCGTGTTATCGCGGGTTTTGAAGTCAGCCTGCAATCGTTAAAAGAAACAGGTCAACTTGCAAACTTTGATTTTTACTTATTAAGCGACACCCAAGACCCACAAATAGCTAAAAATGAGCTAAGTGCGTGGCATGCATTGTGTGAGCGTTTAGGTGATACGGCAAAGCACGTATTCTATCGCCGTCGCGAAGATAACAAACATCGTAAAGTAGGTAACCTAACCGACTTTTGTGAGCGCTGGGGCAGCCAGTACGACCATATGATTGTGCTTGATGCAGATAGCGTAATGACCGGAAAATGTATGTTAGAGCTTACTACAAGTATGCTCAACAACCCACAAGCAGGTCTGATCCAAACTATTCCGATCCCTGTTCGTCAAGATACCTTTTTTGGCCGTTTTTTACAGTTTGCGTCAGTACTTTATAGCCCAATGCTCGCGACTGGCTCAGCTTTTTGGCAAACTGATAAAGCAAACTATTGGGGTCATAATGCAATCATTAGAGTTGAGGCATTTATAACGTGCTGTGGTTTGCCAACACTAAAAGGTAATGCACCTTTTGGCGGCGAAATTTTAAGTCATGACTTTGTAGAAGCTTCACTACTTCATAGTGCTGGTTGGGATGTATTGTTGCTATCAGATATTGAAGGTAGCTATGAAGAAGTACCAAGTAACATTCTAGACTACGCTGTACGCGATAGACGTTGGGTGCAAGGTAATATTCAGCACTTAGGTTTACTATCGTCATCCAAATTAAAATTAATGAGTAAGTTGCATTTTCTACTCGGTGCCACAGCCTATATTTCATCGCTAATTTGGCTCTCAATGTTGGCGCTAAGTACTATTGATGCAGTAACTCGCGCATTAAATAGTGATGTGTACTTTAACCGTGTTTACCAATTATTCCCCACATGGCAAATAGCTAAAACCGATCTTATTGATTCACTCTTGTATCTAACTATTATTATTTTATTAATGCCTAAATTAATGGGCATAATAGTAACCCTAATACATAGAAACAAACGCTTTGGTGGTTCAATTAAGCTAATACTAGGTTCAATCATTGAAACTGTATTTGCTATTATTGTTGCCCCATTAATGATGGTATTTCATGCTTACTTTGTACTTTGTGTGTTTTTAGGCAAAAAAGTGAAGTGGGATGCACAACCTCGTGAAGGTCGCATGGTCCCTTGGAAGGAAGCGTTTGGTTATACGTTATTCTCAACTATTGTGGCTATTGCATGGGGTAGTACAGCTTATTACTTCACACCAGTGTTCTTTTGGTGGTTATCGCCTATATTATTAGGCTTAGTGTTAGGCGCTCCAATTATCCGCTATACCAGTAGCATTAAGCTCGGTGTACAGCTTAGAAAGTTAGGTATATTTATTTGCCCTAGCGAAGTTGATAACGATTCAACGCTAGAAGCGCTTAAAACGCACCTAAAAGAAATTTCGATACCTGAGGAAGGTGCTTATCCACAAACTATACCGACACTACCACAAGAGCAATTGGTAACAATGCCTATCCAGTCCTTTAAAAAGCCAAGCAGGCTAAAGATGAAAGCGCTAAAAGCTAAGGCTATAAAAAAGTTTAATTAGCGCGTTATAAAATACAAAAACTAAAAAGGAGCGATTAATCGCTCCTTTTTGCTATCTTAATTAAAAATCAAGCGTTGCATTTATCGCTAATATTTTCCACTTTGTCAGCTAACTTATTACAGTACATTTCAGAAATAGCTGACTGCGCTTCATCATCAAGTTGCCAGTTATAGAAATGGAAATTTTTGCCATTATCTAGCTTCACCTTAAAAATGGTGAAAAGAAAAAACGAACTAAATGATACGCAACTAATTTCCTCACTATTGATATAGCGCTCTGTGCACAAACGTGTATAACAAATACCTGCTTTATAACAATGTAAAAAACGAAGATGAAGAATATTAAAAGCAATGATAATTAGTAGAGCTGGCATTACAGTGAGAAAAACAATCTTTAGGTTCACAGTAAACATAATATGAATTAAAAATATTATGCTGAATGCTAAAATACATTTTGTGAATTGTAGCCACCAGTTTGGTGCTAATTTAATAGATTTCATGATCGTTACGTCTTATATGGAATTAATATGTAAACGTCTCTGCTGCGGAGACTTCCCTATCTGACTTTAGAGCTCTAGTCTGAAAGTGCTGGTATTCTACATTACGCACATAGAAGCATCAACAGAAGTTCTTAAAATTCAGTAGGTTACATAGCATTTACAATTAACTCCTTACAAACCAACTGATTAAGTAAATGAAGTAAATAAAATGCTCTCTAATACCTTTTTACTAACTGATAATATAGGACTACTTAATAATAAAATGTAGCTATAAACAACTACAAAAAAAACTAAATTATAGGCAATAAAAAACCCGCAACATGTGCGGGTTTTTTTTAAAGAGTTAAAGAGCTAATTATTTAGCAGCTTTTTTCTCTTTTTCTGCAGCGATTACTGTATCAGCAACGTTTTGCGGACATGCAGCGTAGTGTGAGAACTCCATAGAGAACTGACCACGACCTGATGTCATTGTACGTAGTGTACCGATGTAACCGAACATTTCTGATAACGGTACGTCAGCTTTAATACGGCTGCCTGTTAAACCAGCTTCTTGGTCTTTCATCATACCACGACGACGGTTAAGGTCACCGATTACGTCACCAACGTGATCTTCTGGAGTGAACACGTCAACATTCATGATTGGCTCAAGAAGTTGTGCGCCCGCTTTAGGGATCGATTGACGGAAAGCGCCTTTAGCAGCGATTTCGAACGCGATTGCAGATGAATCCACGGCATGGAAACCACCGTCGAAAAGTTCAATTTCAACGTCAAGTACAGGGAAGCCAGCTAGAACACCAGTACCCATCATTGACTTGAAGCCTTTCTCAACTGCAGGCCAGAATTCTTTAGGTACGTTACCACCAACAACAGATGATTTAAACGTAAAGCCTGAAGCAACTTCGCCTGGCTTGATACGGTAATCAATTTTACCGAACTGACCAGAACCACCAGATTGTTTCTTATGCGTGTAGCTATCTTCAATTTCTTTAGTGATAGTTTCACGGTAAGCAACTTGTGGTTGACCAACAATAAGGTCTACGCCATAAGTACGCTTAAGAATATCTACTTTGATATCTAAGTGAAGCTCACCCATACCTTTAAGGATAGTCTCGCCTGAATCTTCATCAGTCTCAACTTGGAAAGATGGATCTTCTGCAACCATTTTACCGATAGCAACACCCATTTTCTCATTACCGCCTTTATCTTTAGGCTGTACAGCAATCGAGATTACTGGAGTTGGGAATACCATTGGCTCAAGTGTTACTGGGTGCTTAGGATCACATAATGTGTGACCAGTTTGCACGTTTTTCATGCCTACGATAGCAATGATGTCACCAGCTTGTGCGCTAGTTAATTCGTTACGGTCATCTGCTTGCATCTCAACCATACGGCCCACACGCTCAGTTTTACCAGTAAACGAGTTAAGGATAGTATCACCCTTGTTTAGTTTACCTGAGTAAATACGTACGAATGTTAATGCACCAAAACGGTCATCCATTATCTTGAATGCTAATGCTTTGAAAGGTTCATCTGCAGATACGATTGCAAATTCACCATTTTCGTTACCTTCTTCATCCATAAGAGGTTGAGGGTCAACTTCTGTAGGAGCTGGTAAGTAATCAACAACAGCGTCAAGAATAAGCTGCATACCTTTGTTCTTAAACGCAGAACCACAGTATGTAGGGAAGAAAGCAAGGTCACGAGTACCTTTACGGATACAACGTTTGATGTCTTCTACAGAAGGTGCTTCACCTTCCATGTAAGCTTCAAGTAGTTCATCGTCTTGCTCAAGGGCAGTTTCAACAAGCATTTCATAATACTCGTCAGTTTTTTCTACCATGTCTGCAGGAACATCTGTGATTTCGTAGTTTTCAGGAAGACCAGTGTCATCCCAAACGTATGCTTTTTTAGTTAAAACATCAACAACACCAACAAACTCATCTTCAATACCAATTGGTAAAGTCATGATTAGTGGTACAGCACCAAGTACTTTACGTACTTGTTCAGTTACACGGTAAAAATCAGCACCCATACGGTCTAATTTGTTTACGAAGATAATACGTGCAACTTCTGAGTCATTAGCATAACGCCAGTTAGTTTCTGATTGTGGTTCAACACCACCAGAACCACAGAACACACCAACACCGCCATCTAATACTTTAAGTGAACGGTAAACTTCAACTGTGAAGTCAACGTGTCCAGGAGTATCGATAACGTTAAAACGGTGATCTTTCCAGAAACAGCTTACAGCCGCAGACTGAATAGTAATACCGCGCTCAGCTTCTTGTTCCATGAAGTCAGTAGTAGATTCACCATCATGAACCTCACCTGTTTTATGGATTTGACCAGTAAGCTTTAGGATACGCTCAGTAGTCGTGGTTTTACCCGCATCAACGTGCGCGAAAATACCAATGTTTCTGTACTTCGATAAATCTGCCATTAATTTTACTCTTAATAAAGTCGATAAATTATTCGGCAGGAGTATAACATCACTTAAAGCGAACATCACCATACAAGCCGCTTAAAATGCAATCAATTCAACATATTTTTTTATATGCCAGAATCCATTAAATATCAAACATAACAAAAAACATGCAAGGCCTTGAAATAAATGGAATTTAATGCATTTACTTCAAATGCACGAAGTTACTTCGTTATTTTATAGCAGCGTTCAGGGCGGCCAATACTACCGTAGCTTTGATCCGCAGTTAACTTGCCTGACTCCAGTAAATACTCCAAGTAACGGCGCGCTGTAGAGCGGCTTACGCCAACTAAATCGCCCATTTGTTGAGCGGTAAATGCAGTGGTTCCGTGCTCTACAAAAGCATTATGTATTTTTTGTAGGGTAAGTTGATCGACCCCTTTTGGTAAACGAATAGACGTGTTGGTTTGTTGCTTTGAGCCAAATAATGTATCAACCATCGACTGTGTTACTTCACTCGCATCAGAAAAACATTGCTGACGTGATTCAAAACGTGCAAGAGCTTGATCAAGACGGCTTAGCATTAACGGCTTTACTAAAAAGTCGCACGCGCCTAACTGCATTGCTTTTTCAAGGGTTTCGACCTCTTTAGCTGCTGTTAACAACATAACTTCACTTTTAATCGCCCGTCGTCGTAAATCGCTTAACAAATCTAAGCCATTGCCATCTGGCAAATGTATATCGAGTAGAATTAAATCGGGTTCAATAGCATGCAACAAAGCTGTTGCCGTACTTAAATTACCGGCAATGCCTACTACCTGATACTGAGCTTGTCTTAAGCTCTGCTTTGGCGTTTGGCTACCGGCCACACCATTTGGTAATAACAAGTACTGCGCTAATAGCTGTGCTACCTCTACTTCGTCTTCAATTATTACTACTGAATACGTCATATTTAATGCTCTTATTATTTTGGAATATAAATACTTAGCCTTGCACCAAGCAAGTCTGACTCACCAATTTCTAACGTGCCACCACATGAGTCCAAATTTGTTTTTACTAAATATAACCCAATACCATGCCCCGCTCCCGATTTAGAGCTGTATTGAGGAGTAAAAATAACATCATGGTCAGAGCCTAACCCAAAGCCAGTATCTTCTACATCAAATAAAAGTGTTTGACTGGTTTCATCAACGGTTACACGTACTTTTGCAGAGCGAGAATCTGATGCTCTAATTGCAGCTTCAATGGCATTGTCTATTAAGTTTCCTAAAATAGACACTACTCGCTCTAGCATATCTTTGCGTGCAATAACGCCAAGTAGACTGTCGGGATTAAGCTCAAGCACAACATTTAACTCTCGCGCTTTATGATATTTACCAACTAACAAACCAGCAAGCACTGGGTCTTGTATACACTCTAACAAGTTATGAATTTGTGCTTGGGAGCCTTGGCTTTCTTGTCCTATAATTTCTATAGCTTGCTCATTTTTCCCCATTTGCACTAACGCGCCAATTAAGTTGAGCTTATTGGAGTAGTCATGAGTTTGTACCCTTAAAAGCTCTGCAAAAGCCTGAACTTTAGTAAGTTGCTGGCTTAAATATTCAAGTTCATCAGAGGGGCGCATACTTAGTAAAATACCATCTGCCTGCCCTTGCACCTGTAAAGAAAACCTCGATAAAATGAGTCGTTTATCGGCGGCAAACAATTCAAAACCCACTATTTTACGCCGCTGATTTCGTAATAGAAACTCTGCGTGCTCTGGCAGTAAATCGTTTAAGCTGAGGTTCTGATTAATAATTGAAGTTGGTTTATCTAATATTTCGCAGGCGCGTTGGTTGAGTTTTCGTACTTTTCCGTCCGGGTCGAGTGCAATAATACCGCTGCGTACCGTATTTAAAATTGCATCTTGCTCTGAAAACAAACGTGCAATTTCATCTGGCTGCAGGCCAAAAATAGCATTTCTGACACGCTGTCCAATATAAATAGCCGCCAGTATACTTAAACCTACAAGTATTAAGCCCCATATTAAAATTTCACTACTGCGAGAGAGAATAAGCGGATCGATTGATTGTACTAAAAAACCAACCGACACAACGCCTACTATTTCATTATTACCTGCGTACACCGGCACTTTGCCACGAATTGATTCACCTAAACTACCATGAGCTACCGAAATATAGCGTTTACCTTTTAGCGCAGCTTGGCTATCGCCACCAACCATTTTCTTGCCAATTTTATCTTCATCAGGATGTACAATACGAAATGCATTCTCATCGCCAATAACAATAAAGTCAGCACCTACAAGTTGTCGTAAATCTTCAATTTGCACATTGATAGCGTTTAAGTCACTAGGGGTTTGCAATGCATTAATTACATCAGCACGTGTAGCTACACTACTAGCCACAGCTAATGCCTTATCACCAATATGGCTATGTAAACTTTGCGCTGTAAGTTGATACACCAACGCGCCAAATAATAAAGCCTGCAATACACATAATCCTGTTACCCAAATAATTAATCGTGTTTCTAAACGTTTAGGTTTTGTGACCATGTTTTGCAATGGATTTAGCTTGTTGGTGTTTTTCATTTCATTCTCAATTATGCATTTGCTTTGTCTTGACGGCGTTGCATTAAATAATCTTTTAAAGGAAATAACAGTACTAAAATTGAAATTATAAATATGCTCAATGTTAGCGGGCGATCCCATAAAAAGCTTAATGAACCATCGGAAATCATCATTGAACGACGGAAGTTTCGCTCAATCATATCTCCTAATATAAAACCTAATAATAATGGTGCCATAGGAAACGACAGTAATCGCAATATTAGCGCAACCACTGCAAATCCTACCATCATAAATAAGTCGAAGGTATTGAAGGACACTAAGTAAACACCAATTAAGCTAAAGAACAAAATCATCACAGTAAGTACTGACTTAGGCATTGCTAACACTTTTGCAAAGTAAGGGATAAGCGGAAGATTTAAAATAAGCAGCACAATGTTACCAAAGTACATACTTACAATAACCGCCCAAAATACACTTGGGTTTTCTTGCATAAGCATTGGACCTGGCTGAATACCGTAAGCAATTAAAGCGCCTAGCATAATTGCAGTTGTTCCTGAGCCCGGAATACCAAGCGTTAACAGCGGTACAAACGATCCTGTACACGCGGCATTATTTGCTGATTCTGGGGCAGCTAAGCCACGTAATGAGCCTTTACCAAATTTTTCTTTTAAACCTTTTGGCGCTAAATTTCGCTCTGTTGCATAAGCCATAAAGCTCGCAATAGTTGCACCTGCACCCGGTAGCACTCCCACTATAAAACCTAAAATAGACGAGCGACCAATTACTGGTGCTATTTCTTTAACCTCGGCTTTACTTAACTTGGTTGAACCTATTTGCGGAGTGTCGGAATCATTAATATTTTTAGCATCTTTTTTCTCTGGCTTTACAACATTTACAAGTGCCTCGGCTAATGCAAACGTTGCCATAGCAACTAATAAAAAGCTTATTCCGTCGAGTAAATCAGGTTGTCCAAAGGTAAATCGGTCAGTACCTGATGACGGATCGATTCCAACCGTTGCTAGCATTAAGCCAAACACGGTCATCATCATTGCTTTTAAAAATTGCCCTTTATTTGAAAATGCGGCGATAGCTGTTAAGCCTAAAAACATCAGTACTACATAATCAGGGGATTGAAAACTCAATGACACCTTTGCTAATAAAGGCGCAGCAACCATTAATAATATGGCGCCAATTGTTCCGCCTATAAAGGAGGAATAAGCAGCAATTGCCAATGCTTTACCTGCATGACCTTGTTTTGCCAGCGGATAGCCATCAAAGGAAGAAGCCACAGTGCCTGCAACCCCTGGTGCATTAATTAAAATAGACGACGTAGAGCCACCAAAAATTGCTCCATAATAAACACCCGCCATTAAAATCATGCCCGAGTCGGCGCCAATGCTATAAGTAATAGGGATCATTAAGGCAATTGCGGTAATTGGCCCCAATCCTGGTAACATGCCTATAAAGGTGCCAACAAGGCAACCCGCAATAACATACATTAAATTATTAAAGTCGAGCACGGTCGACAAACCAAGCATAATTCCATCAAACATAACTTAACTCCAAAAATCGCCCGGAACCAAGTAAATACCTAATACTTGAGTCATCAAAAACCAAAACACCACTGCAACCGGGATCGATGCAAATAGCAAAATTCCCTTACGTCTTTCGCCCATCACAAAAAAACCGGCAAGCAAAAATGCACTAGTCGAAATTAAAAAACCAATTGGCTCAAGTGCAGCGCTATAAATCACCATTAATATTAATAAACCAAAAGTGCGCAGCATGTGTGATTTTTCAAGAACATCACCTGCATTCGTTTTTTCTCTTGGTTTAAGCAATGTTGAACCAATAGACAGTAAGCACACCACAATACCAAACCCAGCATATACTTTAGGAAGAGTCGCTGAGGTAACTGTTTCGTATTCTTCAAACGGTAATAGTGGAATTTGCCATGCAACCACGGCATATAAAGTAAATAGTGCCAAGAATAAACTTGGCCCTAGTAATTCGCGATTCATCATTTTAAACCTCGATTAACGTGCTGCACGGATAAAACCAAGCTCTTCCATAACCACTTTAAGTTGTGCTTCCTGCGCTTCTAGTGACTTAATAAATTCATCTTTTTCTTGAAACAGATTTAGCCAACCATTACGAGCTCTCACAGCCTCCCACTCAGGAGTACTTTGCAACTCACGAAGCTTTTTTGTGTACTGTGCTAACTTTTCAGCGGGTAAATTAGGCGCAGCAAAAAGACCACGCCAATTTACAAATTCCATATCGTAACCAAGCGACTTAAGCGTAGGGATTTCTGGGTAATCAGGTAAAGGTTTACCAGATGTAACCGCTAAAATGCGTGCTTGACCACCGTTAGCTACTTCAAGCGCTTCACTTAAACCTGTTGAAAGTAAATTCACTTCGCCTGAAAGCAACCCTGCTTTCGCTTTTCCACCTGCATCGTAAGGAATATAACGCAAGCGTCGACCATCTATACCCGCCGCTTTAACAGCTTGAGCCGCCACTAAGTGATCCATACTGCCGCGAGCAGAACCGCCCGCCACTTTTATCGAACTTGGATCTTCTTTTATTGATTTAATAACATCCTCCCAAGTTTTAAATGGAGAATCGTTACGTACAACAAATGCGCCGTAATCTGCAACCATGCTGGCTACAGGGGTTAAATCACGGTAGCTATAAGGAATTCGCCCGCTTAAAGCACGCAATACAATAGGCGTTGAATTAACCATTAAAATATCGCCCTTTTTTGTACCCGACTCGATTAAGTATGCAATAGCGCGACCGCCACCACCGCCAGACATATTTTGAAAAGATGCGTTACCTTCAATACCCGACTTAACTAAACCTTCACCTATACCTCGGGCTGTTGTATCCCAACCACCACCAGGACCGCCTGGAATTAAAAAGTGAGTGTCGGCTATTGCCAATGGACTGCTAAGCACTAACGATGCTGCAATTATGGTCGTTTTTACCGATTTAAATGACTTAAATAATTTCATTGTGTATCCTTAAAATAAATACTGCATACGTGCACTAAAGCCCATGCCAGAGTCTTCATCGCCAACAAGTGCTGGAGTGCCGGCACCTTCTACATCGCTGTAAATTAGATTGCCCATAAATTTAATATCACTACTTACGTAATAAGATGTACCTAATGTATAAGTTGTTGCTTTTGTGCCTTGTAAGCTACTTGTAGCGTCTACTTCTGAAGCACGTGCCACCAACTCCCATGCATCTTTAATATTTTTAGGTTGTACAAATAATGCAGAGCTCGCTTTGTATTGGCGCTGCTCGCCCCCTAAAAAGTAACTTGCCGATACATGAAAACCATCAAAGCGCTCGCCATCTAAAAAATCAGTACTATTAGCGGCATCAAGTGAGCGGCTTGCATATTCAGCCTCAAGTGTTAAAGAGTTCGCCTGATAGGCAAACTCAAAACCGGTTTGAGATAAGCTATCAAGTGGGCTTGTTACACCACCGGCGGCATAATCAACAAGGCGGGTATTGGCTTCGCGCACTTCACCACGCGCAAAACGTGCTCCTAATTCATTGCCTCCCATGTCGCGATATGAATGCCACACGCCTAAATGAATTACATCGCCAGGTGATGCACTCGACCATGTAGCACGCCCAGTAATAGCAAGAGTAAGCTTGTCGTTTTCATCACTACCTGTTGCACCAAATGCATCATTTTTATAAACGCCTATCGCGTAACGAAAGCCAGAGTCTTTAAAATATTGATAAGCAGAAGCGCCCCAACGAAAAAATGGAGAGAAAGTATTGGCTAGCGAGCTACGCTCAATCGTATTAATGTGCTTTGAACTGGTTAATGCATTTAGCGATATATCTTCACGAATTTTACCTGCTTTAACTTTAAGTCCGTTATCAAAAGCATAACGAACACGCGCCATCACTATTTCAGCAGTGCCTTCAGCAAATTCGAGTAATAACTTGTGATCCCAATTTCCGTGCTCACTTTCAACGTAAGTACGAATACGACGAGGAAAAAAATCGCTGCCGCCAGAGCCCTCGTTATCGGCGTTGTAAGCACCGTCAAAATAGTTGTAGTCGAGCTGAACCCGTCCACCAAACTCTAAATTAAAACCGCTGGTAGTTTTTAATGCACTTACTTCTTTTTGTAGCGCATCCAATTGATCTTGTAGTTTTTGCGTATCGTTATTGGCTAAAACGGATGTGCTTGCTAATGCAGCAGCAACTGCCAAAGCGAGTTGTGTGTTACTTGCTTTCATTATTTTCTCCACGCTTGTGTGTATATTTATTGTCAGGTAGATAAGCGACGACAAACTGCTATCTAACGCGCAGCTTATTGTTAACGGGAAATTAACGAAATATTTAGAAGGTAAGGTGCATTGATGATCGTTATGTGCTTTTTGCTCATAAAGTTCATGAACAAAAAGAGCAAAAACAGTTGCTGTTATATTTTGATTTATAAATACTTTTAAGGGTTTTAATGATTACCGTACGAATAAACAGATAGGATTTTTGCAGATCTAACGAAACCAGTAATAAAGTAGGTTTAACTAATTATGGTTTGGAAATACCACTAAAAAATTATTTCAAGAACATTTTAGGGGAAGCTAAGCGTTTCGCAATTACATAGCAGTTCATTTATATACTATTAATTAACTACTCACGTACGGGCCTGTTAACATCTCATTGTCAAAAAAGTCTAAATTTGGTACATTCTTTCCTCGATAGTATTTATAAAAACAACTATAAGACCCTACAATGAAATGGAACTTTCTTCGACTCAGCTTTTGGCTACTTGCACTTACCTTATTAATTTTCTCTCATAATATTTTTGCGCAGCAATATAAAATAGATAAACCAGCTAATTGGGTTAATACACATATTATTGAGCAACCCAAGCATTCCGACATAACCAAAGTGCGTGACGGTACACTTTATTTGTTACTCGATAACCAAACTTATATTCCAAATAAACAAAAGCAACAACGCTATACCCGCCTAGTTATGAAAGCTTTAAATCAAAGTGGTGTTGATTATATAAGCCAGCTTAATCTTGATTTTGATCCAAGTTACGAGTCGCTAACATTAAACAGCTTAACAATTATTAGAAATAGCGAGCGCATTGATAAGCTTGGTAGCGCGAGAATGACGGTTATACAAGGTGAATCTGAATTAGCAGATCGTATTTATAACGGTAGCCTGTCACTCAATATTATTATTGATGATATGCGCAGTGGCGACATACTTGATTACAGCTACACCGTTACAGGCAGCAACCCTATATATGCTAATAAATTTAGTACAAGACGCACGCTGAACTGGTCGGTACCCGTAGTGCAACAAAATATGCGTGTACTTTGGGGTAAACAAACACCTCTACATATAAATACAATAAACGGCGCAGCCGATATTCAAGAAACGCTTAATAAATATGGCAAAGATTATTCTATAACTCTTTTTGAAGAACCTTTACTGGAGCAGAATTCTCAAACCCCAACGTGGTATGACCCATATACACAAGTTTACTTTTCTGAGTTTGACGATTGGGGTCAGGTAGTTAACTGGGCATATCCACTTTATCAATCAGCCATAGAAACCCCAAATAGCATTTTGGATGTAGCTGAAAACATAAAAGCAACACACACAAAAACATCAGATAAAATTGCCGCAGCACTGCGCTTTAGCCAAGACGAAGTTCGATATTTAGGGCTTGAAATGGGCACTAACTCGCATCAACCAACGTCAGCTTCAGAAACGCTTTCGCTACGATACGGCGATTGTAAAGATAAAACGGTACTGCTTATTTCGTTATTAAAAGCGATGGGTATAGAGGCTTTCCCTGCGCTGGTCGATACTGAAGAAACCAAACGTTTAATAGAACTACCGGCTACTGCAAGTGTGTTTAATCACGTAATTGTTACGCTTAAGCAAGACGGAAAGCGCTACTGGCTCGATCCTACGGTGAACTACCAACGAGGTACACTTGAATATTTAGCACAACCTGATTATGGCTATGCCCTAATTATTGATAAAGGTGAAACTGCTTTAACCTCTATGGCACAAAAGCCTGTACATACAAATGTATCTGTAGAAGATAACTTTTTTATTGCAGAAAAAGTATCTGAGCCATCACGTTTTGAAACCCAATACACTTATGCCGGATTTGAAGCAATTAACCGAAGAATTAATATAGCCAGCAGTGGTCTAAATAGCGTTGCTAAGTCTTACTTTGAGTATTACCAAGGATTTTTAAATGGTTTATCAATAAATGAAACAATGGCAATTAGTGAGCAAGAGCAAACGGGTAAACTAATAACCAAAGAATCGTATTTAATTGATGAATTTTGGGAAAAAACAGATGAAGGCTACGAAGCTAGTTTTTATGCAAGTGAAATACAAAACAGTGTTTACGAACCAAAACAAGTAAACAGAACTGACCCGCTTTACTTCAGCTATCCCAATATAATTAACACCACAATAAAACTACATTTTACAGAAAAAGATTGGGGATTTGATAGCGAAAAAGAAGAAATTGATAACGACTACTTTAATTTAAAAACAGCCACTGAATTTAATAATAACGTTTTAACACTGACCTATAGCTATTACGCAAAACAAGATCATATAAAAGCCACTCAAATAGATGATTATTTAGCACAGCGTAAAAAGTTAATATCAGCAACTCATTACCCTATTCTAAAATATGCAAAGGCGAGCGAAACGCCTCAAACAACAGCTGATGTGTTAGATAGCTTCGGTTATAGCTGGCTTAAATATGTGTTGGCTGGTTATATTTTAGTACTCATATTCTTTTTCGCCGATTGGCGATTAGAGTCAGCAAAAAAAGTGAAATTTGAAGATAGTCCATTTTATGCCGTATCTGTAAGTAAGTTTATTATTTACAGTATTTTGAGTTTAGGCATATTTGTTAACTACTGGAGTTATCGTAACTTTAAAGCCATTAAAGAACGCGATAACTCAAGTATTATGCCTATTGCTCGAGGTATATTTGCATTTTTATGGTATTACCCTTTGTATCTCGCACTTGCAGAGCACAGCCAACAACAGCTAAACAAAAATAAAGTAATGCCTAACTGGACTGCCTTAACACTCTGGCTAATGGTACTTGCCAGCGCCTTTGCTTATCGAATGGACGAATACGCAACCATAGTGATTTGTATAATGCCATTTTTATGGTTGCCTCTAGTTAGTTACATTGAGCAAACCGATACAAGTAAAGAAGCCTTACATTACAACTCGTACTGGCGAATTAGACAGTATTTAATCTCGCTTGCGTTTGCACCTCTATTATTTTTGGGCGTACTTCAAGAAGTAAATATTTTACCCAATGCTGCAATTATCAAAGGCGATAGTTTATGGCCTTACCAAGTACACTTTTTAAAACGTAATCGCCTAACACCTGAAAACGAAGAAATACTTTATTTTTATAGCGATGCAGTATTTGATTACCGAGAAGACGGTAACGGAATAACCGAAAACTATATTTTTAGTTACTACAAAAACGATGACGGTAAGCTTGAATCGGATCTTAGTCACTTTAAAGATATAGAAAAAATAGAAGCCTCGTACGGTAAAACCAAGCTTGATAACACAAGTATAAAAGTAATAAAAACTGACGGTAGTGACTTCTTACTCATTGTAGGGCGTCTAAACAAGCAGGATAAAGTACTAGTGGAGCAGATTAATTTACGTATAACAGCAAATAAAGTGCGTTAGTGGCTTAAAATATCCAATTAGTACGAATATTTTTAGCCACTAATTAAAGGCTGTTAATCTTTGAGGGCTAAGATTTTACAAGAGACTATTTGATTTTATATCAAAGCAGTCGCTGTCTTGGAAGGCGATAAAATCATTCCTAGCTTGAATTTATTTTAACTTTGAAAGATCAATGCTTTTATACTAAAAATCCATATCAAATTATTTAATAAGTATTAAAAACCTATTCTTAATTGTTTAACCAAGATAAGCATTTTTATGAAATGGCAGTGCTAACTAGCCGATTTATATATGAATAAAAAACAAGCTCCACAATAATAAGAATTATTTGCATTTAGGTGTTGACAGACAGTTAGATCTAACTGATAATCAATATCAACAAGACGGATTGCATACCACTTGTTAAGGAATGAATTGATTTGTTTCTCGACCCTGAAACAACGTGTGGCGCACGTAAACAGCTATGGTTACTTGTTATGAACGCAACGCCCCTTGATGTTGATGATGAGTAACCGCCCTACTATTTTACTTGCTACATTGCTCATATCGGTGACGGTAGATATGAAACTAAAAAAGCCCTTACGGGCTTTTTTTATGTCTGTAATTTAGTTGGTTAAATTAAACTAATTAACGACGATTTTTACGTGCTCGTGCCCGGCGTTGAAGCTTTTCTTCTTCTTTAGCTGCTTTTTTAGCTTCTGCAGCGGCGCGTAAACCAGCAACCATTACTTCTTCTTCCTCACGCATTTGCGGAGTTTCCATCGTAATACGGCCAATAATACCATCGCGCAATTCGTTGATTAGTATTTCAGACATTTTGTATGTGTCTATTTGATTACCACCACGGATACAGCCGCGTTTTTTACCCGCCATTTCAACAAATTCCCAATCACTTTCAGGCAGTTCGGCAATTTTATAACGCGCTTTTAAAAGCTCAGGGTAAGCACGCAATAAGTACTCAGCGGTGTAACTTGCTACTTCTTCATACTCAAGCGCAGTATCACGAATAGCACCGGTAGCGCCTAAGCGATAACCTGAGTTTTCGTTTTCTACTTTTGGCCACAACATACCTGGCGTATCGTAAAGCATAATACCGTCTTCAAGCTTAATGCGTTGTTGCGCTTTAGTAACAGCAGGCTCATTACCTGTTTTTGCAACTATACGTCCAGCCAATACATTAATTAACGTAGATTTACCCACGTTAGGAATACCCATTATCATGGCTTTAATTTGCTTATCGGCGCCCACTTTATGCGGCACTAGCTTTTTACAAAGCTCATTAATACGGTGTACTTCAGCTGCTTTATCATGTCCAAAAGAAATCGCTTTAACACCGTTTTCTTGCTCAAAATAATCTTTCCAAATTTGAGTCATTTTAGGATCAGCTAAATCAGCCTTATTTAAAATTTTGATGACTGGCTTGCCTTCACGCAAGGTTGCCACCATCGGGTTTTCACTACTGTAGGGAATGCGCGCATCAAGCACTTCAATGATCACATCCATTTGTGGCATTATTTCTTTAATTTCATTGCGGGCTTTATTCATATGCCCAGGGAACCACTGGATAGCCATTTTTAACTCCTAACGTATAATTAACCGCTATTTTAACTGGCAATTCATTTAATTGCGCTATACTGACGCAAATTTTTTCAGATTAGTTGTTATGGCTCTTAAATCCACCATTATGAAAGTGCAGTTATCGCTTAGCGATATGGACCGCCACGTTTATCAAGATTTTAATTTAACCTTGGCTCAACACCCATCAGAGACCGATCAACGGTTGATGATTCGCTTACTCGCTTTTGCTCTAAATAGCTGTGATGGTTTAGAATTTACTAAAGGATTAAGCGCTGATGATGAGCCTGAACTTTGGCATGTTAGCTATAGTGAAGAGATAGAGCTGTGGGTTGAGCTTGGCTTACCAGATGAAAAACGCCTTAAAAAAGCCTGTAATAAATCTAAAAAAGTAGTGCTATATACTTATGGTGAAAACAATCAAGCAATTTGGTGGCAAAAACATCAACCTAAATTGTATGAATTTAAAAATCTAAGTATTTTTAGCCTTGATTATGCAGCAACACAAGCACTTGCTGCTTTAGTTGATCGTGGAATTAAGCTCGCCATTACCATTCAAGATGGTGAAGTATGGGTAAATACCGATACAACCAATATTGAAATAAAACCGCTACAGTTAATGTAATTACGGTAGTTATACCAATTGCATTAAATTAGTTATCTATTATAGCGACAAATAAATAAGTCGATAACAAGGCGAAAATTATGACATATAGTTGTTCTATATAAATAATTTTTAACGCAGGTAGCGGATTATTTAATACGCTAGAATGATCATGTTTTTAATAAAATTGGTATTAGGGAGCATATGAAAGTTAAACACGTTATTGTTTTACATGGCTTGTATATGTCTGGCTTTGTTATGCGCCCACTTTGTTCACGGCTTGAAGAATCGGGGATGACAGTATTAAACATTACCTATAATACGCTCGACCCTCACCGCGATACCATATTTGCACAAATTGATGAGTGTATTTCTAACGAGCCTGCAGCGCTTGTATGCCACTCTATGGGAGGGCTGATTGCACGTGCTTACCTAGAGGCAAACTCCCCTGCTAGCCAGAATGTTACGAAGGTAATTACGCTTGGTACTCCACACAAAGGCAGCCATATTGCGCAAAAGATGAAACAAAAAGGGTTTGAATCATTTTTAAAAAATAGTGTTGAATTTTTACTCACTAAAAATGGTAATTGGCCTTTTAAAGCTAAGCTTTACAGTATTGCAGGCGATTTACCTATTGGGCTTATGCCCTTAATAGTTAAAGGTAGCCAGTCAGATGGCACTGTATTACTAGATGAAACCAAACTTAAAGGTATGGCCGAACATAAAGTGTTTCATTTAAGCCATACCAGTATGATTTACTCGCGCCAAGTACTCGATTACATTTTAAAGTGCTTAAACGAAAGCGATTAATCCTCAGCATTGGCTGCTATTTTATAACTAATTAAAAATACTACTGCCAATATAAGCGGAATCGGCGCCGCAATGTAGCCAAAAACATCCGAATTCGCAAAACTCGCACCTGCTAAGTGGGCTACTAACCCTAATACAAATGCGATGACTGCAAGACCTACCACTATTAACTCTGCTTTATTTTGTTTCGCTGTTTTTGCATGCATGTTATCTCTCCTAATTATTTCGACACACTTATTATGCGCCGTTAGGGTGGATGATTTTTGACCTGCATCAATAAAAAAATAGCTAAATTATCGCCTTGAATAAAGTTTGTTTTAGATCATAATTTATACTTATTTAGAGTTTATTTACTTTTAAGGGGTGGTATTTTTATTAATCAGACCCATTTCTATTAATAGTTAGAGGTGCGTATTGATATCAAAAGCAGTTAATAGGTTAAAGCTATTAACTAGATATATTTAAACGATTTTACTAAACAATAAAAATCCGCGATACTTATCACAAGTTCACAAACAAACGGTTATTCAGGAGCAAGTTATGTCACATGTAAACGCAATTGGTCTAAACAGTGCAAAAAGCGAAGACATCATAAAGTCACTCAATACATTATTGAGTAGCTACCAGATTCAATACATGAACGCGCGTGGCTTTCACTGGAATATTAAAGGCCGTAACTTTTTTGAACTACACGTTAAATTTGAAGAAATTTATAACTTACTACTTCTAAAAGTAGACGAAGTTGCAGAACGTATTTTAACGTTAGATGGTGCGCCTCTACATGCATTTTCTGATTACCTTGAAGTAAGTAAAATTAAAGAAGCTAAAGGTATTAGTGATGGCGTTACAGCCGTAGAAAACCTACTTGCTGGTTACAGCACATTAATTCACATGCAGCGTGATATTTTAAGCCAAGCTGGTGATGCAGATGATGAAGGTACTGCCTCACTAATGAGCGATTACATCTCAGAGCAAGAAAAACTGGTTTGGATGCTAAAGGCTTACTTAGACTAAACTAGCAAAAAAAAGCCCTCAATGAAGAGGGCCACAAATAGGGATAAATCGTTAAATAATCAAGCGATTCGGTTACTATATTAGCCTGCTCCCAATACTAAACAACGCCCCTGTTACCAGTGGCGTTGTTTTTGGTTTAAGTGGGTACAATGCTCATATATTGGGATAAACAATATATGAGCATTACTGCTCTCATTATTTTTTCCAATAAAAAAGCCCCTGCGATACTGGGGCTTTGTGAACGTAACTAATTAAGTAACTATATTAGTGTCGTTATTGCTGGTTAGAACTTACTTCTAAAACCGATGTAGAATGATTGGCCAATTGGGTCGTACGTACCTGCATCAGTTTCAGTACCAGTACTTGAACCACTTACACCCGATAAAATGCGCGGTGGCTCTTTATCAAATAAGTTACTTGCACCAGCGTAAAGCTCTGTTGAATCGCTGATATGGTAACTTGCTTGAACATCATGATACGTTACTGAACCAATCCCTACTCCACCTGGAGCAATACCAAAACCACTTAAGAATTGATCATCAAAGTCTGCAGCGCCAATGTAAGTTAAGCTCCAGTTAAAATCAAAGTCGTTAAGTTTATAACCAAAGTTCCAGTTAGCTTTATGCTCTGATGCACCAATTTCTCCAGCAAACTCATCTTTATCAGCGCCTGGAAGTGGAATGCTATAACCATCGATTAGGTAAGTATAAGCAAGGCGAGTTCTAAACGCACCTGGACCAATATCAGTAGAGTACGTTAGTGTTAAATCAACACCTTCTGTACCTAAACCACCACTGTTAGATACACCACTGTCGATAAATTCTAGTGAACCAGCACTATTATTACCTGATGGCGCACTACGACGAGTCACAAAGTCACAAAAGCTTGTATCGCCGCCGCCATAACATTGGTCAAGAATAAACTGACGAGGTGTAGATACTATTGCATCTGTAATTTCGATATCAAAGTAATCAAGCGTAATGTCTAGTCCTGAAATTAGGTTTTCTGGTGTAAATACTAAACCTACTGTTACAGAGTCACCAACTTCTTCTTTTAAATCTTGGTTGCCACGGTTAAAGCCACTAATACCTTGTAAGTCAGACTGGTTAAGCGTGAACTCACCATTTGTAGCGATATTAGTTGTAACACCACCATCTGTACGACAAGCATCACCAGCAGCACCACCGCCACTATTAGTAACACCTAAACATGGATCGTTTAAACCACTTGGGAACGTTTGTGAAGGCGGAGAAAATAGTTCATCGATATTTGGAGCACGCGTTGAACGAGCACGAGTAGCACGTAAACGTAAGCTATCCATTACTTCCCAATCAACACCCACATTCCAACTTTCGGTGTTACCGACTGTTGAATAATCAGATAAACGAACTGCTGCATTCATCGTTACAGTATCAAGTACTGGGATGTTTGCTTCTACATAGTACTCTGTTACGTCAAACGAGCCTTCTGTTGCTGGGATTGCATTACCTGCATTAAGACCGGCTTGCTGTAGCGCATCAAATTCACTGCGTGAAAATTCTTCGCGGTATTCAAAACCAGCAGCAATGCCTACAACACCCGCTGGTAGTTCAAATAAATCACCTGAGATATTACCACCAATGATTTCTTGCTCAACTGACGTTGAAAGAGAGCTAGGTGCACTTACAAAATCAATAGCACCTTGTGATAACGAATTAAAACCATAAATGTCTACAGGCGCACAGTTAAAGCCGCGGGCTGTCGCATCGATACAGATAGCCTCGTCAGTAATACCATCACCATCTAAATCTTGGCTATCAATAACAGCTTCTAAACCTTGACGGAAGCTTTGCACGTTGACTAAACCACCAGAAACTTGCTGCTCTTTTGTTTTACCATATACGTAGTAAGTATCGTAAAACCAACCATCTGCTATTTCACCTTGAAAACCAAGCGCTAAACGGAATGTATCACGCTCTGCTCGTGCTCCACGGTTACCAATGTCACTCAAACGTTTTGCAAAAAAGATATCACGCATACCATCACCATCGGTGTCGGTTGCTGCGTTATATATATCGTCTGGTACAAATGCATTACGTAATATTTCACCGTTTACATTAAATTCAATCGGTACTTGGCCATTTGCATAAATATCATCAGAAGCAAAAGGGAACGGCTCTAATTCAGAAACAGTTGTTGTTGCAGCGTAAGTGCCTTCATAAAAAAAGCTATGCTTGTCACTTAACTCATAGCTACCATTTGAGGCGAATAAGTAGCGCTCTGTAGGTATTGCTATTGTACGTACGCCGCTTCGGTTAAAACCATTTGCATCTACGCCATCGCCACCATTGGTACTAAATGAGTTTTGTAGGTTGTTTGCATCATTAAACGTAAATGTTTCATCCCCTGCGCTAAAACGACCTTGTGGTGGGAATGAAGATAAAAACGGGCTTACCGCATCAAATACAGAGCCTGGGTTTGCTACAGGATCATCTTCAAAGAAAATACCTGAAAATTGGTCTACTGCCGAGCGGTCACGATCACGTGAGAAAACAGCACCTTGATCAGAGTAACCAAGGTGAAACATGGCATGCCCTTTACCATCTGAGCTTGATAAGCCTGAGGTAAAGTTAAATTGGCGTGACTCATCATCACCTTCGCTCGATTCACCGTACTGACCTTCAAACTCAACACCTTCAAAGTCGTCTTTTAGTACAAAGTTAACTACACCAGCAACAGCGTCAGAGCCATAAACTGATGAAGCACCACCGGTCATAATTTCAACACGTTCGATAAATTGACTAGGAATAGTATTTAAATCGACAGCAGAGCTGCCAGGTACACCAGAAACATAACGGCGACCATTAACTAAAACCAATGTACGGTTAGAGCCTAAATTACGTAAATCAACTGTAGCAACCCCCGCACTGGCTGTATTAAAGTTTGAATTAGTACGGCTAATAGCTGGCGAACCAAATGCTGGGTTCTCTAGCAGTAAATCTTGAATATTTAATGATCCCGATGCATCAATAGCGGCACTATCTACAACTTGGATAGGCGCTGATGACATCGCCTCAGCTGAACGAATACGAGAACCTGTAACTTGTACACGTTCTATTTTAGTAATTTCGTCATCTTCTGCAGCCACACCTTGAAATGAAATGCTTGCAAGTATTGCACTGCTTAGCGCAACTGTTAACGACGATTTTTTAAATAATCGCGCGCTACCTTTGTTAGTTAATGTCATATAATTCCCCTGAATTGTTATTTTTGTAACTAAATAGTTACTTCGCGGATTACAGTAAGGGGATTTATTTAAACACTCTACGTGTATTATTTATTAGGCGTAATCTTTGGTATGAATAGCTAGTTTGATGGGATTAATTAGTACGTCACAATTATTTTATAAATATATTGTACTTTTCATAACAGTTTTTCCGCTAAGCACGGTCTTTGTTACTATATACAGCAAGAGATATAAAATAATGGTCGCTTCTTTTCATGCATTAACTTTTGTTAGTAACACTAAGTTTGCAACATTTTTAACAAAGCGCGTGCAAGAGCACCGACACTTTGAATCTCAATCTTTTATTCAGGCAAACAGATTAGATCAAATAGATACAGATCAATACAACGTACTTTTTTACGAACTAACCAATCTGGCTGATCCTATGCAAATAGTGCATTTAACAGAGCTCGCTAAAAAGCTTAAGTTAGTCATTATTGCCCAGTCGGGTCATTTTGCGAGTTTTGCTTTTGAAGTTGGCGCTGTTGATTTTTTAATAGTAGATTCTACAGCACCGCGTATTGATAAATGCTTTGATAAACTAATTCACCTTTGCCCGATTGCAAGCGCGGCTGAGCGCCAATATCAACAGAGCACACAAACCGAAAAACCATCATCACATATTGTAGTTAAAGATGTAGGTAAGGTAAGGCTAATTGATATAAAAGATATTATTTGGATTAATGGTGCGGGCAATTATGTAGAGCTGCATTTTACCCAAGGTAGTACACCGGTATTACACCGCGAAACCATGAAAAATATTGAACAGCAGCTAGAGCCAGAAGGGTTTATTCGTATTCATCGCTCGACGCTGGTAAGAAAACAAGCTATTTGCGAACTGATGCCTACCGACAGTGGCGATTATAAAGTAAGACTTAAAAACGACATGTGCTTAAACCTTTCAAGGCGCTATAAAGGGTGTTTAGAGAGTATTATAAGCCCTCTTCAGTAGCGGTTTATAATACTCATATTAATTACCAGTTCTGTTTTATATAACTATCACTTGGATGCACTAATAAATAGCTTTCGGTATCTTTATAAAAATTAACTTCTACATCGCTATTTTTCCATACCTTTTCAAACATATCTTTAGCTATGATATTAATGTTTATATAGTCAACACGTTGATAGCCACGCTCTTTTACACCCGCAAAATAGGCCTCTAACGAATCAAGACTATCTAAAGTTAACAGTTCAAACTCTTTTAAGTTAACAACCACAAACTTAATTGTATTTTTAGGATGAAAGCTCAATTCTTGAATAACACCATTAGTTAACGATGTTATACCTTCATTGTTAAAGCTCCCCTTCAACTTCAAATACATATGAGGGGGCTGTGAACAAATCTGAAATTCGCCATGTGCTCCAAACATAAATTACCTTCTATATATCAACTTCTATATATAGAGTAATACAATTTTCCGATTTTGCAGTTAATTTAACAGCGCAATAAAAAAGGCCATTTCGAGGGCTTTTTCTTCTAAGCTTTTAAAACGACCTGATGCACCGCCATGACCTGCATCCATATCCGTTTTAAAGACTAAAATGTTACTGTCTGTTTTAAGTTCACGCATTTTTGCAACCCACTTCATAGGCTCCCAATACTGTACTTGTGAGTCATGAAGACCGGTAGTAACGAGTATGTTCGGATAGTTTTGTGCGCTAATATTGTCATAAGGCGAGTAAGCTTCTATCACATCATAAAATTGAGGCTCATTTGGATTACCCCATTCATCGTATTCATTTGTTGTGAGTGGAATACTCTCATCAAGCATTGTGGTTAATACGTCTAAAAATGGTACATGACAGCCAACACCGCAATATAACTCTGGTGCCTGGTTTACAACCGCCCCCATTAATAAGCCACCAGCACTGCCGCCTGAGGCAAACACCTTATTGCTATCACAATAACCTTGATCAACAAGCGCTTTTGTCACATCAATAAAGTCACTAAAGCTATTTTGTTTATGCTCTTTTTTACCTTGCTCATACCATTCGCGGCCTAGCATTTCAGAGCCTCGGACATGCGCTATTACATAAACAAAACCACGATCGAGCAAGCTCAGTGATGAGCTTGAAAAACTAGGATCAATCGTATAACCATAGGCGCCATAGCCGTATTGAAATAACGGATTTGTACCCTCTTTTTTAAAGCTGTCTTTTCGATAAACAACAGATACAGGTACTTCAACTCCGTCGCGTGCAGTTATCATTAACCGCTCCGACTGATAGTCATCAGCATTAAAACTACCGAGTACTTTTTGCTGTTTAAGTAATGTTTTTTCGCCCGTTGCTAAATCAACATCATATAAAGAGCCCGGTGTTGTTAAGCTCGAGTAATAAATACGCGCAGTGCGAGTGTCTGGCTCTGGGTTCATTGCTATTGCTGCATAATAACAAGGATCGGCAAACTCAAGTGCCTTACGATCCCCTTGCTTATTAACAACTATAAATCGAGCTTGCCCTTGCTCGCGTTCACTTAATACTAAAAAGTCATTAAATAACTCTACACCTTCAAGCAGTACATTTTCTCTGTGAACTGTATGCTCAAGCCATTGTGTTTTATCAGCAATCGTTTCGTTTGTTGCCGTCATTAGTCTAAAGTTTTTAGCTTGCCAGTTAGTCACAATATAAAATGTGTCACCCAGCTTATCTACGTCAAACTCATGGCCATCTTCACGCGGCATTAATGCTTTAAATTCGCCAGTGGGCTTATTAGCATCCAGCACCCATGTATCGTTGGTCTCTGTCGATGCTAAATCAATAATAATTAAGCCTTCGTCGCGGCTTTTACCAAGTCCCATAAAAAAGCTGCTGTCTTGCTCTTCATAAACCATTACGTCTTGGCTTTGCTCGCTGCCAAGCTCATGCCTAAATACTTGGTATCCTAGTAGCGTTTTTAAATCTTTTTTTACATAAAAAACAGTTTTATTGTCGTTAGCCCAAACAACTTGCCCTTCTGTATTTTCAAGTACATCAGGTAGCATTTCACCGGTCGCTAAGCTTTTAAAGCGAACATTATAAATACGACGCCCTTCAGTATCTTCGGAGTAAGCCATAAGCTGCTCACATGGGCTTAGTGCGACTTCTCCTAGTTCAAAAAACTCAAATCCCTCAGCTAATATATTTACATCGAGTAAAAGCTCTTTATTATTAGCCTTTATACTCGTGCTTCTATAGTGGCGTGAGTACTCATCATCACCACGAACTTCTGAGTGATACCAGTATTTTCCGTCTTTAACGGGTACCGAGTTATCGTCTTTTACAATGCGTGCTTTTAACTCTTCAAAAAGTGTATTTTGGAGTGGCTTCATTGCAGCTAACTGTTCATCGCAATATGCATTTTCAGCATGTAAATGTGCAAGTACTTGCTCATCCTGACGATCGTCATCACGCATCCAATAGTAATTATCAGTGCGTATTTTATTATGAGTACTTAATGTATGGGCTTGCTGTTTAGCAATCGGGAAATTAGGTAATAAACTTAAAGAGTAGTCAGGACGAGACACAACAAAACCAATTAAAAAAATAATGTGATTTGCAGTTTATCATAAAAATAAAAAAGCCCATCCAATAGTTGGATGGGCTAAAACGGTAAACGCTTCATTATTAAAACCGCTATACCTTTGGGAAGATAATTCACTAACAACCTTATATTTGCTGCCAAGCCATAGCCCAACTTTGTCCAACACCGGGCTCGAACATAAACTTTTTATCGTCACTCGCGCGGCAAAACTCATTAAATGGCCAAGGCCTACATTGATAAACATGCCCTGTTTTTGGCTGCAATACCTTTGTACCCGCATTATAGTTTTCACAATTTTCAGGGTACACGTAATCATAAGAATCAAGGTTATTAACAACACGCTCGTCGCATTTTGCAATACAATGAAAATCGACATGCGCTTTACATATACCACTGCTTTGCAATGCAAAAATTTCATTATTTCTATAGGCTACAATTAAGCCTTGCTCGGTCATTTTACCTGCGCTAACCAGAGGAACATGCACGTTAATATGCTCGGCAACTAAGCGTGGCCATGCGTGAGGTTCACCTTGCTCAAGCGAGGTGATTTTGTAATCAAATGATAAACTAACTAGCTCTCCTTGCATGTCGTAAAAGGTTACACTCACCACATCGCCAATAAACAATTGGGTATGATGATTTAAGCAACCTATTGTTGACCACTTTCCACAGGCCAACGACGTATGCATAAACACGGCAACACCTTAAGAGTTACAAAATCTTATCCATACACTATGGATACACAAAAAATACACTGAGGGCAAGTGATACATAACAACACGTTATGCAGTAGTCCCGCTACCATAGCTTTATAAAAAGCCTTAGACCGGAAACTTTGCGCCCTAATCTTTCGATTAGTTTGCCAGCAATGCGGCGATTATAATTCGGCCCCGCATAACAATCAAACAAAAGAATGTAACCAAAAATAAAAACCAATCCTTTAAGATTGGTTTAATGTGTTTTTAACTAAATAAATAAGCTAAAGGTTCTTTCGCCCACGTAAATATCAGCAATACCAATAAAGATATAAATATTAGCCATGCAGGCCAAGACGCTTTTGTTACTTTAGCCTCAGAGTCATCTGCTTTTAACTCTTTTGAGCCTGTGATCATCGCCTTAACTAGCGGCTTACCTTTTATTCTATAAACAATAATAGCTAATACATGTAAACCAATAGCATAAAGTAAAATGTCAAAATTCAGCTCATGTAGCCAATTTGCAAAATCAATCGTATCGCTAGACACATATTGAGCAAGCGGGCCGTCAGTTAAAATGCCATCACTACTCATTAACCCGGTAATAAGCTGCGTAATTATAATTATAAAAAATACCATTACCATACAGCTGCCAGGTGCTGAATGGCCTAGCGAGTCACTTGGTGTCTTTAGTGCCTTTAAAATAGCACGAGGAGAGTGCAGCAACCCACTTAATCTCGCGGTTTTACTTCCGATAATGCCCCATATTAAACGCGTTACGATGAGTGCTAAAGTAAAGAACCCAGCAACAAAATGAAGCTCAATCATGCCCTCTTCAATACTAAAATAAAGCACCGCAATACTTACAACCAAAAACCAATGAAAGCATCTAATAAACCCATCCCACACTTTTAACGTCGTCATTGCGCCTATCCTTAAAAAAACAGTATTATCTAATTCGTTAACTACTTTAACATCATAATATTAAGGTATCCTTATGAGCCATTCTACAAGCCGTGCGAGTAAATATCATGCAACCAGTTAAAAAAGCTATTTTAAAAGGCTTTTTAGATATGCTACCACTGTGTTTAGCGGTTATTCCTTGGGGTATTTTATGTGGTTCTTTAGCGATTCAAAATGGCTTTAGTGCACTAGAAACCCAAGCAATGTCGTTATTAGTCTTTGCAGGCTCTGCACAGCTTGTTGCAATTGAACTTATAGCGGGCAACACACCATTGCTCACAATTTTATTCACAACATTTATTATTAGCTCTCGGCACTTTTTATACGGTTTAGCCGTGCGTCATAAGGTCATTGATCAGCCTATGCGTTGGCGCTTACCAGTAAGCTTTGTATTAACCGATGAGCTATTTGCATTTTCTCACCATAGAAAAGCATATAGAACAAAAACACGTTTAATATACGCATTGAGCGCTGGTTTTAGCTTTTATATTGCATGGAATATTTGGACGTTTATTGGCATTGTAGCAGGCACAATGCTGCCCGACTTAACTAATTTAGGGCTCGACTTTGCCATTGCTGCCACGTTTATAGCGTTGGTTATTCCGGGAATTAAAAACCTAGCTTCACTCGTTACGGTAGTTGTAGCAGGCATTAGCGCAACGCTTTTAAAAAGCACAGGATTTGAGTTATGGCTTGTTTGCTCAGCGCTACTGGCAATGGCAGCAGGTTACAGCACAGCAAGACTAACCACTAAAAAGGAAGTAACGCCATGATGACGACTATTTTACTCATGGCGTGCATTACATTTTTTACGCGTTATTTATTTTTGCACCGTGCTTTACCGTTTAAAGTAGGCCCTAAAATGCAGCAATTTTTAAGCTTTAGTGCACCGGCAGTGCTTACAGCAATTTGGGTGCCTATCGTGTTTTTGAATGAAGATGGCATTAACTTAAACTGGCAAAATCCTTATTTGAGCGCCGCGATAGTTGCCATTATTGTTGCCTACAAAACACATAATATTTATTACACAACGCTTGCTGGTATGGGGCTATTTCTAATTTTAAATTAGTGCGATCTTTATACTTTATGGAATACTGCACTCAGGTTAAAATGCGGCTAACAACAATAAAAAGACACCAATATGCACGAATTTCATCAATTAAGCGCAACAAGCTTGCAGGGTCAACCTATCAACTTTAATGATTTTGAAGGTAGGGTTGTGCTTCTTGTTAATACCGCAAGTAAATGTGGGTTTACCTATCAATACGAGTCTCTGCAAGCTTTACACAATAAGTATGCCAGCCAAGGTTTAGTTATTCTGGGATTTCCGTGCAATCAATTTGGTAAACAAGAACCCGGCAACGCAACACAAATTGAGCAAGGATGTTTAATTAACTACGGGGTTAGTTTTTTAATGGCGGCCAAAGTAGATGTAAATGGTAAGCACGCACACCCGGTATTTCGCCACTTAAAATCAGCCTTACCTGGTTTTTTAACACGTAAAATAAAATGGAATTTTACTAAATTTTTAATTGCCGCAGATGGTACACCAATTAAACGCTATGCACCTTTTACTAAGCCCGAAAAGCTAGAGCTTACAATTCAAAAAGCATTAGCACAGGCTAAAAGTACCCTTTAAAAAGTAATAAAGAGGCGCAAGGCCTCTTTATTGCCAATACTATTGAAACTTAAACATACACATTACTGCACATTTAAACTCTCAATATTAATTGGTATTTTATTTATACTAGTGAAATTTAATCGGTGTAATCGCTTAAATCGTCTTCGCCTAGATTTTTACGCAAGCGTTTTTGCTCAAGGTAGTCTTCCAACTTCTTCTTAACCTTTTGCTTGTTCTTATCGTGTTGATTACGTCCGAGCATTTCGTACTCGTCTTCAACAAAATCGTCATCTAGCGCATCGTAACTAAATGTCTTACCCACAACCCACTCCATAAAGTGTTTGAGACCAACCAAGGATATTATTATCGCAATAGCCGGTAAAATTAAAAATGTTTAATGCCAAAGTGCTCTGCAAATTAACATCAAAATAAAGCCACGTGACTACTGTAAATAGTCTTCATGTCAGTAATGTGAATAAATAGCGCTAAATTTGAATTGAGGAAAGTGAGAGTTTTTTATCGTATCGATAAATAAAATTTATTAATTTTTATTAGTTAGCCAATTTGACTAAAAAATAGTTATTTATTAATTATTTTGACTTGCTAAAAAATAAAGAGAATCACTTAATCAATTGTTTTTTATGAAAAAATAAAACTGGCATCAAACTTGTTATTAATTAATCGTCATCAACAAAAAGTAGAGAACAAACATGAAAAAATTACTATTAGTTAGCGCATTAATTTGTACGCCAGCCGCTATGGCTCATAACGACAACGATTCTGCAATTTCATTTAGTAACGATGAATGTAACGTCGAATTTAAAAACGATGTACGTATTAAGCCAAACGAATTAGAAATTTTTACCGCCAATAATAAAACTATGCAATTTAATTCCCATGGTGACTTAACCGTTAATGGCGAGCTTGTAGCGCTTAATAGCTCACAACGCGAAGCACTGAATAAGTACTCTGACAGCTTACGCACTCAATTACCTGAAGTAGCTAATATAGCGTTAGAGGGGGTTAAAATTGCCGGTGTGGCATTAGAAGAAGTAGGCAATGCATTTAATATTGACGGTCTTGATAATATGTCTGAGCTTATGGACGATATTAAAATTGAGGTAGAAAACACATTTTACCAGCAAGGTACATTTGTAATGGGCCAACAAAGTTTTAATCAATTTGGCGAAAACTTTGAACAACAATTTGAGCAGCAGATAGAAACAGCGGTTGAATCAGCAGTAATGCAATCAATGGGCAGTATTTTAGTGGCTTTAGGTTCTGAGTTACTTGGTTCAGGCGGCGATATGGATGCCTTTGAACAACGCATGGAAAATATGGGTGCACAAATAGAAGAAAAAGTAGAGCTACATGCAAGCGCACTTGAAGTGAGAGCTAACTCTTTATGTGAAACCTTTGCTGATATTGCAAAACAAGAAGAGCAATTAGTAATGCAAGTGCCAGAGCTTAAAGGTTACCAGTTATTTAGCTTTAAACAAAATTAGTACAGCAAACGTTATTTAACATCCCTTTGGCAGCACTTAAGTTTACTTAAATGCTGCTTTTTTGTGTTTCCCAAACTTATACCAACCTGCATAAATCTTTGATCAATTTAACGAATTAAATTGCACTATAACGTCGTTAAAAATTTTTTATTTAGAACAACTAGATACAAAAACTTTTGCCTAGTTCTAGCGTAATTTTCTTAACGTTAAATAGACCCCATATATAAGCAGATTGGTATTACTTTTTAGCTAATAAAGTGAGCTTACCCAGAGTAATAATGGCTTGCTCTATCTGCTCGCTCCACGGCACACCATAACTTAACCTTACGCAGCTTTTATACTTATTAGAGGCTGAAAAAATAAGCCCAGGGGTAATACTAATACCAACCTCAAGAGCAAGTAAAAATAATTTTTGACTATCGTACTCGCTTCCTAAATCTAGCCACATTACACAGCCTCCTTTTGGATCGCTTATACGTGTATTTTTTGGCATAGCGTGTTGTAAACACCATCGCATACGCTCTTTGTTATCGCGCAGGCGCTGCCTGAGTACCTTTAAGTTACGGTCGTACTCGCCGCTGGCAATAAATTCTGATAACGCCCATTGGTTTATTAACGAAGCGGAGCAACTTAGTGCTCGTTTATATCGCCGCGCTTGCGTTGCAAATTTACCGGCAACTAACCAACCTACACGATAGCTCGGCGCAGCCGTTTTAGAAAAAGATGAGCAACTGATCACTAATCCTTTTTTAGAATACGCTAAAGCAGGTGTGCCTCGTTTCGCCGTAAAATATAAATCGCCGTATACGTCATCTTCAATAAGCACTACGTCGTGGCTTTCGAGTAACTCCACCAGCTGCTGCCTGTTTGTATCTGGCATAAAGCTGCCTACAGGGTTGCTAATTGCTGTCGAGAATAAACACGCTTTTATGTCATGCTCATTTAAAGCTCGCTCCAAATCGCTTAACCAAATGCCATTATCTGGACACAGTGGTATTTCGAGCGCTTTAAGTCCCAAGCTTTCTATTAGCTCTATAATTCCGTGATAACAAGGAGTCTCAATAGCCACTACATCGCCTGGCTTTGTCACGCACTTAAGCGCAATAGCCATAGCCTCTTGCGCACCATTGGTGATCACAAGCTCGCCCATATCAATACCAATGCCAAAATCTAAATAGCGATGCACTAATTGTTTTTTCAGTGGTACAAACCCATCAGTTGGGCCATAATTTATGGCTTTACTGCCCGCAATTGTCATTACACGGCGCATGTTTCTGGCGAGTGCTTTATCGGTAGGTGCTGCTGCAATTGGGTTGGCGATACCAAAAGGGACTACGTTAGCTTGATGAATCGCGCTATACACCTGCTCTATTAAGGCTTGTTTATTTACCACAACAGGTTCACGACTTAATTTAACTCGCTTAGGTAAATTATGAGCCATGCTAACGACTTTTAAAAAATATCCTGATTTTTCACGCGCCTCTACCAACCCTTGATCTTCAAGTGACTGGTAAGCCTGTTTTACAGTGGGGATACTTATATTTAAGCTATCTGCCATTTTACGCAGTGATGGAAGTTTTTCGCCGGGGAGTAAAACTTGTTGAGCGCTCATATCTCTAATCAACTGAATAACTTGCTGATATAAAAACTCATGCCCTTGGCTATTTTTTTGTCTTATCATCACACACCAAATCTGTATAGGTTACATTTTTACTTTTCTGTATATGGTAAGTATACAGATAGGTCTTAAAATAGCCATTCAATCGGGCTTTGGAGACTAACCATGAAAAGTGCAGCGCTATACATTACAACCGTTTTAATTTGGGGCTCAACTTGGTTAGCCATAGAGTTTCAGTTAGGTGATATTGCGGTAGAGTTATCGTTATTTTATCGCTTTGCTATTGCAGCGCTTTTAATGTGGTTATATGTAGCGTACAAAAAACCCGACATGCGATTTAAGTTACTGGATCATGGCTTTTTTGTTTTATTAGCTATTTGTAATTTTGGATTAAATTATTTAATGCTTTACTGGGCACAAAATCACCTTACCTCAGCCATGACCTCTATTGCCTTTTCAATGCTGCTGGTTATGAACATAGTCAATACTCGGTTATTTTTTGGTAAGCCAATCTCAAAACGAATTTATACAGGTGCTGTTCTCGCTGTATTAGGTATTACGTGTCTGTTTTGGCCACAGTTACAGCAGTTCGACTTGAGTAATGGTGCGTTGGTCGGGTTACTACTTGCCCTTGGTGGCACCTTTGTGGCTTCATTAGGAAACATGGTAAGCGTTCGTAATTCTCGTAAACAAATTGGTGTATTGCAAGGCAATGCATGGGGCATGCTATACAGCGCTATAGGCTTGGCTTTATATGTATTAATGAACGATGTGCAATTTAGTTTGAATGCTCCACCAAGTTACTGGTTATCACTACTTTATCTATCAATATTTGGCACTGTAATCGCTTTTGGTTGCTACTTTGCTCTACTAAGAAATATAGGCCCTGAAAAAGCCAGCTACGTTATTGTTTTATTCCCATTAGTGGCAGTAACACTGAGTAGCTTTTTTGAAGGCTTTGAATGGCACGCAAATACCTTTGCAGGATTTAGCCTAGTGCTATTAGGTAACGCCATTGTGCTTACCCCAACAAAACGAATTAACGCCTTTTTAGCTAATAGAGCAGTAGCTAAAAGTGGCTCCGTCCCCAGTTAGACGCGTTATTAACGCAACTAACACAAAAGCGCCTACCCTACTGTAGGCGCTTTTTTATTGGCATATGAAAAAGTAAAGCCTGCCCATGCACACTAATAACGGCTGGAGTTTTACCTACCAGTTCACCATCTGCTTCAATCAATAACCCTTCAGTTTTTATAGAAGCTGTATTTAAGCGACTGTAGTTAAGATTTTTTATATGCTGATGGCGCTTAAAAAATAACTTCATAAAGCTTATTACATTATAAAAAAGCCCACCCGTTCGCATTTGATAACACTCAAGCAACCCATCAGTTAAATCTGCTTTTGGCGCTATTTCTAGACCACCACCAAAGTACTTATGATTAGCAAATACGGTAATTAAATTTTGATACTGCTGAGCATCGTTATTAAACGTACCTTGTAACTGCTGAGCTTGATAATAAAATAGCTCTTTAATGCTCGTCCAACTGTAATCAAAAGATGAAAAACTAGCTTTAGCATTAATCGCTTTAACTACATGAGCATCAAACCCTACCCCTGCAATATTAATAAAATAGCGGCTATTAATTTTTCCTACATCAATTGCTGTCGGTGTATTAAATAATGCCTTTCGCCAATCATCTTCTTTGCAATTAAACCCTCTCGAGAAATCATTACCTGTACCGCAAGGCAATAATGCTAACGTACAGCTACTCCCTATTAACGCATTAACCGCCAAGCTCAATGTACCGTCTCCGCCAAGTACAACTACTTTGGTAAATTTACTCAGTAGCAACCTTATTTGAGCGCAGTCATCGTTAAAGCTTCCCGTTGTAGTAAACATACAATAAGAAAAACTGCGTTTTTTACAGATGTTTTTAAGCCACATTAGTGGTTTTTCACTCTGTTTTTTTGTACTTGGTTTAATAATTATTAGTAGCGACAAGCTTTTTGTTTCCAACAATGTATTTAAGAACGAATAAAAAGACTTTAATTGAATTTTTTTAATCTGAATAACTAGTCAAAAAAGGTTGTGTAAAATGCATAAAAAAAATACAAACACTCACAAGCATCAGTATTAAAGCAGATAAAGCCGACTTCATTGTAACTATTTATGCAAAAACGATAATAAAAACACTGAACCGCACGTTAATAAAACAAACAAGGATTAGTTTAACTAATCCGTCAGGCTCAATTTTTATCGTTGTCTTTTTAATCAAACAACGTGCAAAATGCACGCGATTTCAACATATACAACCTGGAGCAAAATAATGAAACCAATTAACACATTAAATCAAACAGCAGCAGCTCAAGTAGCAGTTAAACCAACTAACCGTAAAGCAAGAATGTTAGCTAAACTTAACACTATTGGTAAAAGACTAGCACTTAGCGGCGCAGCTCAATATAAATAATCACCCAACCATGATTATTTTTCGGTGCAGCGAACACTCAACCACTAAATGAAGTCACTTATTTAGCTCCCCCTTGTTTGCTGCAACCTATTTATTTTATTAAAAATTGCCTTAATTTCCCCTTATTTACAAAAAAAACCTCATTTACGTACGTTTTTTAGGCAAACAGTCATTTTGCTATTTACACAGCGGTATCACCTAAGTATTATTCTGCGTCACGGAGAGATGGCAGAGTGGTCGAATGCACCGGTCTTGAAAACCGGCATGGGTTTATAGCCCATCTAGGGTTCAAATC
>NZ_JADYWO010000017.1:0-58960 GCF_015864775.1 Pseudoalteromonas sp. NSLLW218
GCGAGGGTCAATGTTTTATTTCAGCTTTTTGACAATTAAATGAATTTAGTATGAAAGCTATACAAATAAAGGGCTGCAGGATACTTTTAGTTTAAAAAACACCCATAACTTATGTATCAATTGATGATGTATTCGTAAGGTTTAAACTAAGCTGTATGTTAAACAAACAACACACAGCTTTATTTAAAATTAAAGATTTATTTAGATGCTATTTCCCATACGGCAATAGAGCCTGATATTTCATTTCCAACGATTAAGAGTGGGTTTCCAGTGGCACTTTGCTCTGCTGAAACGAATACTATTCCTTCAGGTGCTAAATCGCCTGTAATATTCGCTCCTTTAATTAAGCCTCTATTATAGAAGTAGTCTTCAAATTGCACATTGTATGGATTAGTAATGTCGTAAGCCATAATACCGCCCATACGTTCTAAACCAATAAAAGCAAATGTACGATCGTCAATTGTACCAATAGCCAGTGCTTCAGGCTCTGCGCCTTTATCATCTGAACGTGAGTCTCCATTGTTTTCATCTTCATTATTGTTAAATGATTCACCATGCACAGATGCTGTTATACGTGCTATATCGTCACCTGAATCAAAAACCACCAGCCCATTGCTATCCCAAATAGTAAAAGAACGTGCGCCATAGCCGTAAAGCGATTCGTATTGTCCGTCGTTATTGGTATCACCTTTTATTGTTGTTACTTTTAAGCGACCAATATCGTTATCGTCGTTATTTAAGTAATCAAAATTAGCAGCAAGATTTAAGTCTTCAACGCGGCTTTCATCTATATAAGCTAAGCAGCCATCGTCTTCATCGTAATCAAGTCCGCCCTTTGCTATACAGTCTGCTTCATCCGTTGTATCAAAAAAGTATTCTCTTGCGTCACCTTCGTTGGCAGTGACTATAAAGTTAGCGCCTTTCCAACTAAAGCTTGAGATAGTATCGGGCTGGTACATACCATAGAGCCCTGGGTATGATTTAAAATTAACGCCGCCATCTTTATCTGAGGCATCAAGTTGTAAGCTTGACCAATTTTTAAAGCCTAAGCCCTTTAGCTCAAGACTGTTGTCTTGTAGGTTAACTATTGCAAGTGCATTGTTTTCTTGAATAGATACATAAGCATATTTGTTATCTTTAGAAATGCTAACGTACTCGGGCTCTAAATCCATAGCTACTGTGGTATTTATTAGATTACCGTTAATAGTACGACCATTTGGATTTGCAAAAACTACCCCTTGCGCTTCTAGTTCGGTTTGTTTGTTGTTATAGGCTTTAAAATCAATATTTATTGCTGTATCGACTATTACATTATTTGTTATATCGATAATACTAATAGAACCTTCAGGATCTACGCTGTAGTCGCCACTTGGTTCACCTTCGTTAGCAACCACTGCCTTTGCGCCATCATGGGTGAACGTCACCATGTCTGGTAAAAATCCGACTGTAACATTTTTAATAAATACAGGTGAGTCGCCGCTTATATCGTAAAAAGCAATTTGACCTTCATCACCCGTGCTTTCAGCAGCCATTGCAACCGCTAGTAAATTATTGTTTTCATCAATAGCAATGCTGTTTGCATCGCCTTGGGTGTTGTCGTTTAAAGGTAGCGTAATGACCGAGGTTAAGTTTGTGGCGCTTATAACCCCTTCGTTATCTTTAACAAGTGCGGCAGTATCAAAGGCGTCTGCGGGTAAAATATTAACAACAGCATCATCACCTGAACTGTTAATAGCGTAAATCCATTTTTTAGATGCTTGATATGCAACTATTTCAGCTGCACCTTCTGGGCTTTGTGCATTTAATACACCTCTACCCACAAGGTTAATATTTAATGCTGAATTGGCATTTATACCATTTAACCCATTAGTTCCAGGTGTGCCCTGTTCTCCCTGTAATCCTTGAGAGCCGTTTTGACCATCGTCACCATCAAGTGAGCAACCAGTAAAAACAGATACAAGTGACAGCGCGATAATTGACTTTTTAAACATGTGATTTTCCTTAGTATTGTATTTGCTAAATATCAACACACCGGCATGACAAGATTATGGCAATTTTAATACAGCCTCTTAGTCTAAGTAATTAGCTTATACGCTAGCGGAGTTATTAAAATTAAAGCGGCCGTATAGCCAATCGTTTTTACAGTCGAGGAATACTCTCGTTTAATTGCAACCCCTAGCAAAGGTCTAAATACATCAATACGTGTAATACCCCATGCAATAACACCGCAAAAAGACCAAGTCCCTGTAATAATAATGAATGGTTCAACAACAGCCCCTAAACTTAAAGGTTGCAGTAAAAAACACAAAATAATCAATATGCTTTGATGCAATAAATAAAAGGGAAACACCCATGTATTGAGTTGCTTTAAATAGTAGATATTAAAATTTAAAAATCGGTGAGCGAGCGCAAGTACAAAAAATACACCTACAACACGTTGAATATTGTAGCTACCGCTTAAAATAAAATGAGGAAGAGTAAACACCTTCTGATAACTTAATATTATAAGTACAAACAAAACCGCAAAACTCAAAGCCAGTAATACCAAGTTTTTATTTAAGCAGTTCCAAAAATAAGTGTTTTTAGCAAGTATGTATCCTGCGAGTAGCAGTATTAAGCCGTTAGTTTCTCTGATTGAATCGCCAGTTAAGTAATGGCTTGTAAATAGTGTGGCAATAATAAGTAAGGTAATTAAAAACCCAAATGATATCCCCCCTTTAACAAAGGCTTTTAAAGGCGCAATAAAGGGCAAGCGTGCAAAAAGAGTTAAAACAATAATGATCAGCATAAATTGCCACAACGAGCGCAAATACCATAAGTGATTTACATCCACATTCGGCCACACACCAGACTGATAATTAATAAAAAGCGTATTGTTAGTCTCTATAAAAGCTAAATAAAATTGCCAATAGCTAATATCAATAACACCTTGCTGTGACATTTCTGCAAACAGCTGTAAAGGCACGATTAACCATAACCCCACCAGCAAGGGTAATAGTAAAAAAATAGAGCGGTATAAGGTGAAATGTAACCAAGACTTAAAGCTGCGTACTTTATCAATCATAAAACGCAGTGCTACGCCCGATATAAACCAAATGAGCAACATGCGCCAAGGTGAAAACACCAACATTAAATATTCAACATACTGTGATGTATAATTACTTTTAAAATGAAATCCCCAGTTTTCGCTATACAACATGCCAATGTGATAAAAAATTAGCAACGCAAATGCGATTACCCTAAGCCAATCAAGATAATATTTACGCGAATTAACTAATGAAGGTTGTTGTGTTTGAGTGTTCATGCTTTTACTACTTTATGAATTTTATGCGTTATTCATACCTAAAGCTCTCGCTAAAACTATCTATAAGTGCTTATATTACAAGCAATAGTGATAAAAGGTGGTATACAGGGATAAGCGTGCCACGTCAGCAATAAGCATACATTTATGAACCTACAGCACTTTCAACGTTTTCAAAGCATTTACGCATCAGTACTACTGTGTGCTTACGTATTAATTAATAATACAGTAAACGCTACAACCCAAATAATGGAAGCCCAAAGAGAAGGGGCTTTAACTTTTTTAGCGTGGGAACCATTTGTTTGGGAGTATTCAAGTGCCTTGAGTACTTTGCTTATATTCCCTATTTTAATTTGGTTTTTAAGATACTTACCTTTTAATTGGCAAAACATTACGGCCTCATTAGGTATGTACTTTGGTGCCTCTATTATATTTAGCGTGTTACACGTTGGTATTATGGTAGGAGTTCGTAAATTCATATATTTGTTGAATGATGGGTCTTACAACTTTGGACTTAGCTGGTTTGAGCTTATTTATGAATACCAGAAAGACGCTATAAGCTTTGTGTTTTTCATAGTACTTATCAAAGTATATCAATACGTGATGCAGCAGTTACTAGGTGAAGCCTCTTCAATTGAAGAAAGTGAGCAACAAACGACATCGACCATAAACCGCTTATTAGTTAAAAAGCTCGGTAAGGAATTCATTATAAAAATAGAGGATGTTGATTGGCTTGAATCGTCAGGTAATTATGTAAACCTACATATAGGCTCACGCATATATCCGTTAAGGGCAACGCTTACAGCATTGAGCAAACAACTTGAAGTACAGGGATTTTGTAGAATTCACCGCAGCCATGGCGTAAAACTCAATAAAGTGGAGTCCATTACACCACTCCCCAGTGGCGACAGTGAAATAAAACTAACAACAGGTAAAGTACTTAACTTATCTAGACGCTATAAAGAGCAATTTAAATTTCAACTTAAATAAAAAGGCTACCTAAGTAGCCTCTATTGTTATTTTTTAACAGGTCGTTTCCAGCCAGTTAAATTACGCTGCTTAGAGCGTGCGATTGCTAGTTGATCATCTTCAACAGTACTGGTGATCACAGAGCCTGCACCAATTGTTGCAGTTGCACCTATATTTACAGGGGCAACGAGTGATGAATTAGAGCCAATAAAGGCATTATCGCCAATAATAGTTTTTGCTTTATTAACACCATCGTAGTTACAGGTAATAGTGCCTGCACCAATATTTACTTTTTCGCCAATTTCAGCATCACCTAAATAACTTAAGTGGTTGGCTTTAGAGCCTTTACCTAATCGGGTTTTTTTCATCTCTACAAAGTTACCAATGTGCGAGTCTTCTTCCATTACAGCGCCAGGGCGAAGGCGAGCATAAGGACCCAGCGTACATTTATCAGCAACTGTGGCATCTTCAATCAGTGTATTAGCTTTAATGACAACGTTATCGCCAATACTACAATTTTTAAGTACGCAGTTAGGGCCAATTTGTACATTGTTACCAAGCGTGACTGTGCCTTCAAAAATAACGTTTACATCGATAAGTACATCTTCTCCGGTGGTAACTGTTCCTCGCACATCAATACGCGCAGGGTCAGCAAGTGTTGCGCCATTTAACATTAACTCTTCTGCTTGCCATGCTTGATAAGCACGCTCTAAGCCTGCAAGTTGTACGCGGTTGTTTGCGCCTTCAACTTCCATTGCATGGTCTGGCTGAGCTGAAGTGATCTCTACACCTTCACGGTGAGCCATAGCAACAATATCTGTAAGGTAGTATTCGCCTTGTGCATTGTTGTTAGATAGATTGCCTAACCATGTTTTTAAAAGCTTACCGTTAACCGCCATAATGCCGGTGTTTACTTCGCTAATAAGTAACTGCTCTGCACTTGCATCTTTTTGCTCAACAATACCAACAAGCTTGCCATTTTCACGCAGCATACGTCCGTAACCATTTGGGTTAACCAAATTAACTGTTAATACCGCTAAACCATTTTTAGGTGTTGTAGCTAATAAGCGCTCAAGCGTTGATTGCTTTGTAAGTGGTACATCGCCGTATAAAACAAGTACGGTGTCGTCGTCATTAATGTGTGGGTTAGCTTGAGCTACTGCGTGGCCAGTACCAAGTTGTTCTGCTTGGAGTACCCAATTTACATCGTTATCGGCAAGTTGTTTTTGTAATAGTTCGCCGCCGTGTCCGTAAACTAAGTTTGTAGTTGTTGCACCTAATGCCATCGCATTATCAATGACATGCTGCACCATTGGTTTACCTGCAACGTTGTGCAGAACTTTAGGTAGAGCAGAGCGCATACGAGTACCTTTACCCGCAGCAAGAATAACTGTTGTTAGAGCCATTAAAACAATTTCCTTTTTTCGTTGTTTTAGCTAAATAAGTTTTATGTTTGATCAGAAGATTACGTAAATCACTTCTTGTGCAAATACTCAGTAGGTTAGTTTATTAGTACTGAATCTTGACTGAAAAACACACTTAATTGAATGGCGTTATTGTAGCGAGGATTGGTTAAGGATATAAGTGTAAATGTGTAGATAACAATCTGATAAACCCATTATTTAGCATTTATAAAAAACGGCTATTAAATATCTAAATTATAGGCACAAAAAAGCCCACTCAAAGTGGGCTTTTAAAAACCGGATAGGCTTACTTGTGACGTAATTGCTGAATTACGCGTAACTGAGCAACTGCTTCTGCCAGTCGCGTAGCCGCTTGCTGATAATCAAACTCAACAGCTGACGAATTCGCCATATGTTCTTCAGCTTCACGTTTAGCTTTTTGTACAGAATCTTCATCTAAATCTTCACCACGAACCGCAGTATCTGCAAGAATCGTGATGTGATTTGGTTGAACTTCTAATGTACCGCCAGCAACATATATCACATCTTCGTGACCAAATTGCTTAACTAAACGTACCATACCAGGTTTAAGGGCAGTTAGTAGTGGAGCATGGCCTAGGTTTACACCCAGCTCGCCTTCACTACCAGATACTTGAATCGATTCAACAAGACCAGAGAACAAACTCTGCTCAGCGCTTACTACGTCAAGATGTACAGTCATAGCTGTCATACTACCCTCCTAGTTACATGCCTTTGGCTTTTTCTTGAGCTTCTTCGATAGAGCCAACCATGTAGAACGCTTGCTCTGGAAGGTCATCAAACTCGCCGTTTAAAATGCCTTTAAAGCCAGCAATTGTATCTTTTAGTGATACGTATTTACCAGACGCGCCTGTAAACACCTCTGCCACGAAGAATGGCTGAGATAGGAAACGTTGGATTTTACGTGCACGAGATACAAGTTGCTTATCTTCGTCAGAAAGCTCGTCCATACCTAGGATTGCAATGATGTCTTTAAGTTCTTTATAACGCTGAAGAACTGTTTGAACGCCACGTGCAATACCATAGTGCTCTTCACCAATTACTTGTGGATCAAGCTGACGTGAAGATGAATCAAGTGGGTCTACCGCTGGGTAGATACCAAGCGATGCGATATCACGTGAAAGTACTACTGTTGCGTCTAAGTGAGCAAAGGTAGTTGCTGGAGATGGATCTGTTAAATCATCCGCAGGTACGTATACCGCTTGGATTGAAGTAATTGAACCCGTCTTAGTAGAAGCGATACGCTCTTGAAGTACACCCATTTCTTCAGCAAGTGTAGGCTGGTAACCTACCGCTGATGGCATACGACCAAGTAGTGCAGATACTTCTGTACCAGCAAGTGTATAACGGTAGATGTTATCTACGAAGAAAAGTACATCGCGACCTTCGTCACGGAACTTTTCAGCCATAGTAAGACCAGTTAACGCTACGCGTAAACGGTTACCTGGAGGCTCGTTCATCTGACCGTATACAAGCGATACTTTATCAAGTACGTTTGAATCGTTCATCTCATGGTAGAAATCGTTACCCTCACGTGTACGCTCACCAACACCTGCGAATACTGAGTAGCCGCTGTGCTCGATTGCGATGTTACGGATAAGTTCCATCATGTTTACGGTTTTACCAACACCAGCACCACCGAATAAACCAACTTTACCACCTTTAGCAAACGGACATACAAGGTCGATAACCTTGATACCTGTTTCTAAAAGTTCAACTGAACTTGATTGCTCTTCGTAAGAAGGCGCTGCACGGTGAATAGACATACGGTCTTCTTCGCCGATTGGACCCGCTTCATCGATTGGCTCACCAAGTACGTTCATGATACGACCAAGTGTTGCAGTACCAACTGGAACTTGAATCGATTCACCTGTATTCATAACTAAAGCACTACGACGTAAACCATCAGTAGTACCCATAGCGATAGTACGCACTACACCGCCACCTAGCTGTTGTTGGACTTCTAAAGTCAAACCAGCTAAATCGCCATCTGTAACTCTTAGTGCGTGGTATACCGCTGGCACGCTATCTTGTGGAAATTCAATATCCACAACGGCGCCGATAATTTGGACGACCTTACCTAAACTCATGTCTATTCCTCTCGTTAATCTTTACCCGAAGCATTAAACTGCTGCTGAGCCAGAACAAATCTCACTAATTTCTTGTGTGATTGCTGCTTGGCGAGCCTTGTTATAAACAAGCTGTAGCTCATCCATAAGGTCACCTGCGTTATCAGTTGCAGCTTTCATTGCAACCATACGAGCAGCTTGTTCAGAGGCAGCATTTTCTACTACACCTTGGTATGCTTGAGACTCAATAAAGCGTACTAACAAAGACTCTAAAATAGCCTCTGGGTTTGGCTCGTATAAGTAATCCCATGTGTGAGCAGATACTTCTTCTTCAGCTTTTGGCAAAGGGAGTAACTGATCTATAATTGGCTCTTGCTTCATGGTATTAACGAACTTGTTATATACCAAGAATAAACGGTCTATTTTGCCTTCAGAAAATGCATCAAGCATTATTTTTACAGGACCAATAACATCTTGTACTGAAGGTTTATCTCCTAGGCCCGCTTTTTTAGCGAGTAGTTGACCACCAAAACGTTGGAAGAAACCAGCTGCTTTACTACCTAAAGTAGCAAATTCAGCATCAACACCTTTTTCTTTCCACGCTTTAACATCAAGTGCAACTTTCTTAAACTCGTTTGAGTTTAGACCGCCACACAGACCACGGTCTGTAGAGATAACAATATAACCAACTCGTTTTACTTCACGATCTTTTAAGAACGGGTGAGTAAAATCAAGATTTGCTTGAGCAACACGACCAATTACTTCACGTAATTTGTCAGCGTATGGACGGCTTGAAGCAACGCGTTCTTGCGCCCTTTTCATTTTAGACGCAGCAACCATTTCCATTGCGCTAGTGATCTTTTGAGTATTTTTAATACTCCCGATCTTGCTTTTAATCTCTTTTCCGCTGGCCATGACTCTCTCTCCGAATCAAGGTGTGCTTTAGTTTCCTAAAGCGCACCATTAATAACTAAATTACCAAGTTTGCGTAGACTTGAACTTCGTTAGAAGTTCTTTAAGCTGCGCTTCGATCTCGGCATTTAAGTTACCAGTTTCATTGATTTGAGCCACAAGCTCTGCGTATGTGCTACTTGCATAAGAAAGTAAAGCAGCTTCAAAGTCACCGATTTTCGAGATTTCGATGTCTTGAAGGAAGCCTTTTTCAGCAGCAAATAACGACAAAGACATATCAGCAACAGACATTGGCGCGTACTGTTTCTGCTTCATTAGCTCTGTTACACGCTCACCATGCTCAAGTTGAGCACGAGTTGCATCATCAAGGTCAGACGCGAACTGCGAGAACGCAGCTAATTCACGGTACTGAGCTAGGGCTAGACGGATACCGCCACCTAGTTTCTTAACGATTTTAGTTTGTGCAGCACCACCAACACGCGATACCGAGATACCAGCATTTACTGCCGGACGGATACCTGAGTTGAATAAGTCAGTTTCTAAGAAGATCTGACCATCGGTGATAGAGATAACGTTAGTCGGTACGAACGCAGAAACGTCGCCGCCTTGAGTTTCAATGATTGGCAATGCCGTCAATGAACCAGTTTTACCTTTTACTTCACCATTGGTGAACTTTTCAACGTAATCTGCGTTTACACGCGATGCACGCTCTAAAAGACGAGAGTGAAGGTAGAATACGTCACCTGGGTATGCTTCACGGCCTGGTGGACGCTTAAGTAGTAATGAAATTTGACGGTAAGCAACTGCTTGCTTAGACAAATCATCATATACGATTAATGCGTTTTCACCACGGTCACGGAAGTATTCACCCATAGTACAGCCCGCGAACGGTGCTAAGTACTGAAGTGCCGCAGATTCAGAAGCAGATGCAACAACTACGATAGTATTTGCTAGTGCACCATGCTCTTCTAATTTACGAACTACGTTTGCAATAGTAGACGCTTTTTGACCAATCGCAACGTACACACACTTAACGCCTGTGTCTTTTTGATTGATGATTGCATCGATTGCTAGTGCAGTTTTACCTGTTTGGCGGTCACCAATGATAAGCTCACGTTGACCACGACCAACTGGAATCATCGCATCAATAGATTTATAACCAGTTTGAACTGGCTCATCTACAGATTTACGCTCGATTACACCTGGTGCGATTTTTTCTACAGGTTCAAACCCGTCGTTATCTAGAGCGCCTTTACCATCGATTGGAGCACCTAGTGTGTTTACAACACGACCAAGTAGACCAGGACCAACAGGAACTTCTAAAATACGACCAGTAGTATATACTTTTACGCCTTCAGTAAGGTCAGCGTACGGACCCATTACTACTGCACCAATTGAGTCGCGCTCAAGGTTTAGTGCGATAGCATAACGGCTGCCAGGAAGCTCAATCATTTCACCTTGCATACAGTCAGCAAGACCGTGGATGCGGATGATACCGTCAGTAACAGATACAATAGTACCTTCGTTACGAGCTTCACTTACAACTTCGAACTTCTCAATACGTTGTTTGATCAGATCTGAAATTTCAGTGGAATTAAGTTGCATGCTCTTTTTCCCAATTACGATTGTAGTGTTGTAGCTAAGCGGCTTAATTTACCGCGAATAGTACCGTCGATTACAGTGTCGCCAGACCTAATAATAAGTCCGCCAACCACTGACGCGTCTTCACTACAATTCAGCTTAACTTTGCGTGCGAAACGTTTTTCAAGTGCCGCTACCAATGACTCTTGCTGCGCAGCAACAAGAGGAGTTGCAGAAATCACATCTACTTCGATTTCTTTATCGTATTCTGCTTTAAAATCAGCAAATAACTGTGCAACTTCAGGTAGAGCTATCAAACGTCCATTTTCAGCCATCACCTTAACTAGGTTCTGACCTTGTTCGTTGAGCTGCTCAGCACAAAGTTGAATAAATAATTCAGCTTGTGCAGTAGCTGTAGGCATACTCGCTAAAACAGATGATGCTTGCTCATTGCTGGCTACGTGGCCAGCAAAGAACAACATATCGTTCCAGCTTTCAAGAGTGCCTTTCTCAACGGCAAGTTCAAAAGCCGCTTTAGCGTATGGGCGAGCGATAGTAGTCAAATTAGACATGCTCATACCCTCCTAATTACAGCTCAGCGACAAGTTTTTCAACGATGTCACTATGTGCGGCTTGATTAATTTCACGCTCTAAAATACGTTCTGCACCAATCACTGCCAGCGTTGCTACTTGCTTACGTAGCTCTTCTGTTATGCGATTACGTTCAGACTCAACTTCAGAGTGCCCTTGAGCAATGATACTTTCACGCTCTTGCTGACCACGAAGTGTTTCTTCGTCAACAATTAGCACTGCACGCTTTTTAGCTTGATCAATGATATCAGCCGCTTGAGCTTTTGCATCTTTAAGCTGTTCAGCAGCTTTCTTTTGCGCAAGTTCTAAGTCTTTTTCGGCTCTATCAGAGGCAGCTAAACCATCTTCGATTTTTTTCTGGCGAGCTTCAATTGCACCGTTTAGTGGTGGCCATACGTATTTCATACAAAATAATACGAACACCGTAAACGCAATCAATTCACCGATAAGAGTGGCGTTTAAATTCACAACCGCTCCTCCTTAAATAGTAAGCTGTTCAAAAAATAAAATTAAAGTACGAACAACAATACCATAGCGATACCAACACCAATCATTGCTACAGCATCGATTAGACCAGCAAGAATAAACATCTTAACTTGTAGCGAAGGTGCAAGCTCAGGTTGACGCGCACATGCTTCAAGGAATTTACCGCCCATGTTACCAAAACCGATTGCTGTGCCGATTGCACCAAAACCGATTAGTAAAGCTACTGCGATGTATTTTAAGCCTGTTAATAATTCTAAAGCTTCCATTTATTTCTCCAAAGTTTCAATTGTAAAGTTAAAAGTAAAAGTAAAATTGTAAATCTAAAAATTAGTGATTATCTGAACTTGCCATGCTTAGGTATACAATCGTAAGCATCATGAATAAGAATGCTTGTAATGTAATAACTAGAATATGGAATACAGCCCAAACAAAGTGCAACGGTAGTTGCATAAAACCGATAGCGCCGATCAAGATGAAAATCAACTCGCCAGCATATAAGTTACCAAACAAACGTAGTGCTAATGAAAACGGTTTAGAAACGAGTGCAATCAGTTCAAGTAATAAGTTAAATGGTATCAAAATAATTTGAACAAACATGTTATTTGAGCTGAACGGATGAAGCGTTAACTCTTTAATAAACCCGCCAATACCTTTTATTTTGATTGAAAAACCAACCATTAGTATAAATACACCCAGCGCTAGCGCTGAAGTCATATTAATGTCAGTCGTTGGTACAATTTTCATGTACACATCGTGTGAATCCATGCCAAATGCAGTCTCACCAACGAAACCTGCAAATGCTGGAAGGAAATCAACGGGTATTAAATCCATTAAGTTCATTAAGAACACCCAAACGAAAATCGTTAAGGCTAATGGTGCAATAAGTTTGCTTTTACCATGGAAAGTATCGCGTACGTTGTCACCAACAAATTCTACGATTATTTCAATAAAACACTGAAATTTTCCAGGTACACCTAGTGTTGATTTTTTAGCGGCACTACGAAAGATCCATAAAAATATAAGACCTAAACCGATAGACCATGCAAGGGTATCTATATGCCATGTCCAGAATCCACTGTCCGTACATGCTTTATTGAAGGCGAGACCTGTATCGGTCGAACACATCTTAGCATTGGTCAAATGGTGCTGGATATGGCCAGATAGAGTAACTTCTTCTGCTGCCATGTTATATCCCAAAAGTTAATGTTTAAAAAAAACGGGTGCGAACAATCCAGTAAAGAGCGCCAGTATATAAGTACTAAAAAAGGGTAATAAAATTACCGGAAAATGCTTCAGTACTAGCGCAAACAATACAATTGTTAGCATAAACTTTAATCCGTTGCCGCGTTTCAACGAGGCATACGCTTGATTTGCTCGACTTGCACCCATATATCTGAATGCATAGAGTGCAAATACAAAGTGCGGAAGTACTGCTACAGCTCCACCAGCGAGTGATGAAGACGCGGCATTGACTCCCGAACTAAAAAAAATAATTACAGCAGCAACTAATGCTACAACACCCTGAAGGCAAATTAACTTTAATACGGCAAGTCGATATGGACTCGCTAACTTATCAGTCACGTTTAGTTAACCTTTATTGCGTTCTAATTGTTAGGGTGTGAAAACTGGCGAAATTATACTTAATCCTGCCAGTTTTGCAACTTGAGTAGATGCTTTGTAACACGAAATAGCTACAAATGTCCCTTTTTAGACATGTAGAAAACTAATGGTGGGTATTGTCGTGATTGATACGATTTAAAATGCCGTCAAGTTCATCTAGGTTAGTATACGAAATAACCAGTTTACCTTTGCCTTTTTTATTGTAGTTAATCTCTACTTTAGCACCTAGGTTTTCAGCGAGTTGTTGTTCTAACTGCTTAACATCTGGATCTTTTTCGGTTATTTCTTTGGCAGGTATAGGTTCTAAAATTGAACGTACGAGCTTTTCAGTTTCTCGAACTGTTAATGCTTTAGCGACAGCTAAACGAGCAGCATCTGACTGCGCTTCACCTTCAAGAGCCAAAAGACAACGAGCATGGCCCATTTCAATATCGCCATGCTCTAACAGAATTTTTACATCGCTATTTAGATTATTTAAACGAAGTAAGTTAGTTACTGTGGTACGTGATTTGCCCACCGCATCAGCTACTTGTTGATGTGTTAATTCAAATTCTATTAGTAAACGGTTAAGTGCAACTGCTTCTTCCATAGCATTTAAATCTTCACGCTGAATATTTTCTATCAGTGCAATCGCAACGGCAGCTTCATCAGGTACATCTTTAATAATACAAGGTACTGTTTCAAGCTTAGCTATTTGCGCTGCGCGCCAGCGACGTTCACCAGCAATAATTTCAAAGCTATTATGTGCAATAGGGCGCACAACAATAGGTTGAATAATACCTTGTGAGCGAATAGAACTAGCAAGCTCTTCTAGCGCCTCTTCAGACATGTCTTTACGAGGTTGGTATTTACCAGAGTGTAAAAACTCTATTGGAAGTTTTTGTAATTCACTGTTATTTGGCCCAGCTGCATTTTTTACAGCTTCAGTCACGTTTGATGTGTCTTGTTCCTTGCTTGCGCTCGGTGCAGGCTTTGACGAACTTAAAAGTGCATCGAGTCCTCGGCCTAAACCTCGTTTTTTAGCAGACATGTTATTTTTTTACCTCAAAGTTAGGCGACAACGGACGCTGTTTTTTCTTTTCTGCGTAACATTTCACCAGCGAGTGCTAAATAAGCTTTAGCGCCACTTGATGCCCGGTCATAGTACATAGCAGGAGTACCAAAACTAGGTGCTTCAGCTAAACGAACATTGCGCGGGATCACCGTACGGTATACTTTATCGCCAAAATGTTGTTTTAATTGTTCTGATACATCATTTGCCAAACGGTTACGCGGGTCGTACATAGTACGAAGTATGCCTTCAATTTGTAAGCTAGGATTCACTAACTTAGCAAGCTGCGTAATCGTATCCATTAATGCAGTTAACCCTTCAAGTGCATAATACTCACACTGCATTGGCACTAAAATAGAATCAGCAGCAGCCATTGCATTAACAGTTAACATATTTAGAGAGGGTGGACAGTCGATAAAAATAAATTCGTACTGGTCCTGAATTTTTTCAAGTGCGTTACGTAAACGCACTTCACGGGCAAACAATTCCATCAATTTAACTTCTGCAGCGGTTACATCACCGTTTGCAGCAATCATATGGTATTCACCAGACGTTTCTTTGATTATAACGTCTTCTATAGGTTTATCTTCAATAAGTAAGTCGTAAATAGTTGGCACGTCGCCATACTTATCTACGCCACTACCCATAGTCGCATTACCTTGCGGATCGAGATCAATTAACAGCACTTTACGTTTCGTTGCAGCCATAGACGCAGCGAGGTTAACAGCGGTTGTAGTTTTACCCACTCCACCTTTTTGATTTGCTAATGCGATGACTTTTGCCACGGTGTCTCTGATCCCTAGTCTTTAGAAAGAATAATTAAATGTCGTTGTGCATCTAACTTAGGTACTTCTAATGCAATTTTTTGCTCAAACTTAACGCCTGCAGGCAGTGACTCTAGCTCTTCGCTAGGGAACACTCCTTTAAGTGCTATAAATTTACCCGAATGATCGATTAAGTGCGAACACCAGTCAACCATATCTTGTAATGAAGCAAATGCACGACTTAGTACGCCGTCTAATTTAACACTTGGTTGATATTCTTCAACTCTTGACTGAACCGGGGTTACATTATCAAGACCAAGCTCATGTTTAACATGCATTAAAAATCGTACACGTTTACCTAAGCTATCTAATAACACAAAATGTGTATTAGGTAATGCAATTGCTAATACGATACCCGGTAATCCAGGACCCGTTCCAACATCAATATAATGATGACCGGGTAAGTGAGGCGCAACAACTAAGCTATCCATAATATGCTTAATCATCATTTCTTCAGGTAAGCGTACTGAGGTTAAGTTATAAGCCTTATTCCACTTATTCAATAACTCGACGTAACGAACTAGCTGTTGCTGTTGTTTTTCTGTTAGCGCAATATCAGTTTGCGCTAACAATGTAGTTAATTGTTGCTGTAACACTATGTACCCTTACCGTTACGCGGATTTGCGTAATAAGCCTTGCTTCTTCAGATACACTAATAATAGCGAAATCGCCGCTGGGGTGATACCAGAAATACGCGATGCTTGACCAATAGTGTCAGGACGCGACTCAATAAGCTTGGCAACTACCTCATTTGACAAACCAGATACGGTTTTATAATCAAACTCTTTTGGTAAAATTGTTTGCTCATGACGAAGCTGTTTGTTGATCTCATCTTGTTGACGCGCAATGTAACCTGCGTACTTAGTATGGATCTCAACTTGTTCAAGTGCCGCTTTGTTTGTAAATTCAGATCCTAACCCTTCTATAGCCATAAGATCGTTATAACGAATCTCTGGGCGACGAAGTAATTCTTCTAAACTTGCTTCACGTGTAAGCGGTGTTTTCAGTAATGCATTTACTTGATCTACAACGGCGTGATCTTTATGAATCCACGTATCTTTAATGCGTTGCTTCTCTTTTTCGATAATTTCCATTTTTTCGTTAAATGCCTGCCAGCGTTCGTCATTTACTAAACCTAGCTCACGGCCTTTTTCAGTTAAACGAATATCAGCGTTATCTTCACGAAGTAATAAACGGTATTCGGCACGACTGGTAAACATGCGGTATGGTTCTTTTGTACCCAATGTTGCTAAGTCGTCGATTAATACACCCACGTAAGCTTCATCACGACGTGGTGTCCAAGAATCTTTGCCTTGCACTTTTAGTGCAGCATTCATGCCTGCAATTAAGCCTTGTGCACCCGCTTCTTCATAGCCGGTAGTACCGTTAATTTGACCCGCAAAAAACAAACCTTCAATAAATTTAGTTTCTAAAGATTGTTTTAAATCACGTGGATCAAAGTAATCATATTCAATTGCATAGCCAGGTCGACAAATATGTGCATTTTCAAAACCTGTAATCGATTGCACAATCTCAAGTTGTACGTCAAACGGTAAACTAGTCGAAATACCATTTGGGTATAATTCGTATGATGTTAAACCTTCAGGCTCAACAAATATTTGATGTTTATCTTTATCTGCAAAACGAACAATTTTATCTTCAATTGAAGGGCAGTATCGTGGACCAATACCTTCAATAACACCTGAGTACATAGGTGAGCGATGTAAGTTTTTGCGAATAACATCATGTGTTTTTTCGTTTGTGTAAGTTATGTAACACGGTATCTGTTGTGGGTGATCAGATTGTTTACCCATAAACGAAAACACAGGTGTTGGCGTATCACCAGGCTGTGCTTCCATTTTTGTAAAATCAACAGTACGTGCATCAATACGTGGTGGCGTACCTGTTTTTAAACGATCAACTCTAAATGGATGTTCACGTAAGCGATCAGCTAAAGCGATTGAAGGGGGATCGCCTGCACGACCGCCTTTATAATTTTCTAAACCAATATGAATTAAGCCGCCTAAAAAAGTACCCACGGTTAAAACAACACTTGGTGCACTAAAACGTAAACCCATTTGAGTTACTACGCCAGTAACACGATCGTTTTCAACAATAAGATCATCACATGATTGTTGAAAAATCTTAAGGTTATCTTGGTTTTGTAATGTTGTTTGAATAGCCGCTTTGTACAAAGCGCGATCTGCTTGTGCTCGAGTAGCACGAACAGCAGGTCCTTTTGAAGAATTTAGTGTACGAAATTGGATCCCGCCTTTATCAATGGCCTGTGCCATTGCACCACCAAGCGCGTCGATCTCTTTTACCAAATGACCTTTGCCAATCCCACCAATTGCTGGGTTGCAAGACATTTGACCAAGGGTATCCATATTGTGAGTCAGTAGCAGGGTATTCATCCCCATGCGGGCAGCTGCTAATGCGGCTTCAGTGCCAGCATGTCCACCACCTACTACGATAACGTCAAAATTTTCGTGAAAAATCATTAATGGGATCCTACTTAAATCAAACCGGTAAACTTCAAAAGGGAGCGTATTCTACCTAGAAATTGGCAGAAGATAAATGATTAAACAAAGGGCAAGATCTAAGTATGTGATCTCTAATAATATAAAGGATCTTTTAAAGAGATCTTTAATTACTATTACTACTACTGATCGACTTTTCTGTTGATAAGGTTTAGATCTTCATTTAAAACATGAAATTAGATCAGATCTAAAGGTGTTAATATGATCGGAACATCCAGCAAATAAGCTCTGATCAAAAAGGTACTTTATGCACAGGGTTGAATCAGTTGGATCTTATCCAATGGATAAGCATGCTTTAAAACGCAGTTTATTCAATCTTTATCCACAAAACCTATTAAATTATTAGTAAATTGTGGGTAACTTTATATATAACTTTTTACTTGATCTATCTATTTTATGCCTGTTTGAGTTATCCAAGAGTCTAACCATGTTAATGCAGTGTCTTCTGGTAGTGCTTCATCGAGAATATTAAGCTCTAAACGTTCAGCTACTTTTATAGCGCCTTTTTGAGTTAATAAGGCATCTATATTACGTCCTGCTAGGTTATAAGTATCATAACTAGTGTCGCCTAAAGCGATTACAGAATATTTTAATTCAGATAAATCATCTGCTTGAGCTACATCTTCAACAAAACTAATAAGATTTTCAGGGTAATCACCTGCACCATAAGTTGATGTGCAGATTAACCAAATGGTATTTTGCTGATCAATATCGCTAAATTCAGGTTGATCATGTAGTTGCGTAGTAATACCAAGGTTATTAAGCGCGTCGCTTAATTGCTCTGCAACATACTCGGCCGATCCCATTTGGCTGCCGACAATAAGATTTACTGAACTCATGAATATTAGTGATCACATTGGTTTTAATTACCGCCTATGATAACTGAGTGAGGATAACAGTAAAGTTAAGAGTGCTTTTTTGTATAACTATTTTTGCGGTAATTTTACACTCAATCAAAATTGTGTCTTTAAGTTATTGATAATGCGATGTTTAACAAATTATCTTTAAATGTAATCTTCTGATCAAGTTGTTGATAACAGTGGGGAAAGCTCTGCTTAAAGTGTTTTTTTAGGTTGTTTTATATTCGCTAAGTTATTGATATTACTTGTCAGTAAAAAATTAAATTATAAATATCCCAATTAAAAATACATGTTGATCATAATGTGGATATAAAGCCTGTTGATAACCTTAAATTTAGATCGAAAATAATTTTTAAAAATGATCTAATAAAGCAGATCTAATGAAATTAATTAAAAATAAGTTCATAAATAGATAAATTACAATTGATCATGAGGTTTTTGCAGCTGATTTACCTAGTTTTGGTATTTATTTGAGCTGAAAATTAGGTATTGTGGATAAGTGATCTCGGTATTTTTAATTTTATGCGAATTTAGAGCTGCTATTTTTATTAATTTTGCTGGTGGAGTTAGCAGATCAAAAGTTTTGAATACTTAGCAGTTGAGTTATTTTATTTAAAAATCACAGTGATCATCAAATTATATGTTGTCAAAAGTAAGCTTTTTAGAGTACTAATCAGTGTTTTTTAGCTCTTTAATTGAGCGAATAGCATCATTTTTTGCGTGTATGGGGTGTGTTTTAGTGCATTTTTGTGAGCTAAAGTAAGTATAAGGAAGCCATTTATAACTACTTTTTGTATGACATATAACGCTATTAAAGCGTGCGCTTGTTTGAAAATGTAACTATTTTAACCTAAATAATAGGTGTGATTTTTGCTATTAACTCCTCAATAAGCACTCTCATTATTGTCTACTCTATATAATCAGAGCTCTCTGGCACGTAATAAAGATAGTTTTGGATATGATTTTATTGGCAGTAATTTGCAGGCATCAGGTGTATAAATATATATTTTAAAATGAAATATTTTACATAAAAAAAGAGCACCTAAGTGCTCTTATAATAAAAATATATCTGTAATAGTGTGTTTATTTACCAATACAAAACGAGCTAAATATTTTGCCAAGTAAGTCGTCTGAGGTAAATTCACCGGTTATTTCGTTTAAATACTGCTGTGTTAAACGCAGTTCTTCAGCGAGTATTTCACCAGCAATGTGCATTTCTAACTGTGTTTTACCCGTTTCTAAATGATACGCAGCACTTTCTAGTGCATCTAAATGACGGCGACGGGCCATAAAGCCACCTTCTGTTGCGCCTTGGAAGCCTATACAAGCTTTTAAATGCTCGCGAACGAGTTCAATGCCGTCAGCATTTTTAGCACTTAAGCTAATGACCGGGTATTGTTGCTCTTGCTCCATTCCTACTATGTCGCCAGATAAATCAGCTTTATTTCTGATGACCGTAACCCCCATACCTTCTGGTAATTTTGCCATAAATTCAGGCCAAATTTTGTGCGGGTCAGTATCTATAGTATCAGTGCCATCAAGCATAAATAAAACGCGATCGGCTTGGTTTATTTCATCCCACGCACGCTCAATACCTATTTGCTCTACTCTGTCTGGGCTTTCGCGTAGGCCTGCTGTATCTATAATATGCAGTGGCATACCATCTATATGTATATGCTCTCGTAGTACGTCCCGAGTGGTACCGGCTATTTCTGTTACGATTGCGGCTTCACGACCGGCTAGAGCGTTAAGCAGGCTTGATTTACCCGCATTAGGGCGGCCTGCAATAACAACACGCATACCTTCGCGCATTATGCTGCCTTGCTTGGCTTGATTGGTTACAGTGTTAAGCTGAGTAATAATAGCGTCTAAGTCGCCTGACACTTTACCATCTGATAAAAAATCAATTTCTTCATCAGGAAAATCTATTGCCGCTTCTACATACATACGTAAGTGAATCACTTTTTCTACGAGTGTTTCTATGTGCTTAGAAAATTCACCTTGAAGAGACTGTAGGGCGCTTTTAGCGGCTTGCTCGCTAGTGGCATTAATTAGGTCGGCGATGGCTTCTGCTTGTGTTAAATCAAGCTTGTCATTCATAAATGCGCGCTCAGAAAACTCACCAGGCTTTGCTAAACGAACGCCCTCTATTTTACTAATTTCTTTAAGTAACATATCCAGCACTACAGGACCCCCGTGGCCTTGTAATTCAAGTACGTCTTCACCAGTAAATGAATTAGGACCTGCAAAGTAAATGGCAATACCTTGATCAAGTTGCTCGCCAGCAAGGCTTTTAAATGGCACATAATCGGCGTAGCGGACTTTAGGTATTTTACCTACTACTTTTTCGGCGACACTTTTAGCAAGGCTACCTGAAACGCGAATAATACCAACACCACCACGTCCAGGTGCTGTTGCTTGTGCTGCAATTGTATCTTGATTGATCATGCTATTAATTTACCAACGGTGAGTAACTTTATGCCCGCATTGTAACCTATCGATTTATTGGTAGCGAATAGCTGTGGTGAAAAACAGGCAATAAAAAAGGCGACCGAAGTCGCCTTTATATAAGTAATATACTCAAACCATCTTGATGTGGCTTGGGTATAGGCAATTAGCCTCTTACTTTAATTCCTTTCTTTTCCATGCCACGGTAGATGATTAACATCTGGACAATAGAAATAAGGTTAGACACTAACCAGTAAAGAACTAAACCAGATGGGAACCATAAGAAGAATACAGAGAAGATAACCGGCATAAAGGTCATCATTTTTTGCTGCATTGGATCAGTAACCGTCATAGGTTGTAGCTTTTGCGTCACAAACATACTCGCACCAAATAATATCGGTAATACGTAGTACGGGTCTTGTGCAGAAAGGTCAGTTAACCAAAAAATAAATTCAGCATGGCGAAGTTCAGTAGACTCTAAGAATACGTAGAACAAGGCTAAGAAAATTGGCATTTGTAGCAAAATAGGGAAACAGCCACCCATAGGGTTAACTTTTTCTTTTTTGTACATTTCCATAGTTGCTTGGCCGAACTTTTGACGGTCATCACCAAACTTTTCTTTAAGAGCTGCCATTTTAGGCTGTAGGGCACGCATTTTTGCCATTGAAGTGTATTGCGCTTTAGTTAGCGGGTACATTAACGATTTTACGATAATAGTGATGGCAATAATTGCTACACCCCAGTTACCTAAAATGCTGTGTAACCATTTTAGCAATACAAATAAAGGTTGCGAAATAAACCATAACCAACCGTAATCTACAGTTAAGTCTAGGTCTGGGTGAATCGCTTCAAGAATATCTGATTCTTTCGGGCCCATATAATAAGTAGCAGTTAGTGTTTGCTCACTACCTGCTTGAATATTAACAGCAGGGTCTTTAGCACCAATAATAGCGGCATTACTTTTCGTAATTAAGCTATAAATAGTATTTGATTGATCCTGCATTGGAACCCAAGCACTTACAAAGTAATGCTGTATAAATGCAACGTAGCCACCTTGTGTGCTTTTATTTAGGTTTTTATCAGCCATATCAGAAAAACTATACTTTTCGTAAGGTTCTTCATCAGTACCGTATGCAGCACCTAAATAGTTTTGATCAACCATGCTGCCTTTTTCTTGTACAGTACGCTTAATTTGCGTGTATAGCTGAACTTGAAGAGGTGTGCTGGTGGTGTTGTTAATTTTGTATTCTAAGCCTACGTCATACTGACCTTTTTTGAATACATACGTTTTAGTAAAATTAACACCATTACTATCAGTAAACTGAAGTGGAACGCGAAGCACATCACCCGTTAAGGTATATGACTTTTGTTCGGTACTATAAGTAGGGCGACCATTCGCTGATCCGTCAGGGCCATTTAAACCAATTAAGCCACTTTGTGAAAAGTATTGTCTACCTTCAATAAGTTCACCAAGGAGCATAAAAGGCGTTTCACTGCCTTTTGTCTCTTCGTATTGAAGAAGGTCTGTTTCAACAATGTCACCGCCTTTGGTGTCAATTTTAACTTTAAAAACGTCAGTCGTAATTTCAATAACTGAACGCTTAGCTAAAGTTGCTGAAGCAGGTAACTCTGAATCTGACGATGAAGGAATATAATCATCCGACTCTGGTGAATTTGCTTGTAGTGTTTGTGTTGTGGCACTTGGATCGACTTTAGGCTTGTTGTAATCATTATCCCATTCTTGGAACAATAAAAACGACACTAGCATTAGGCCAATTAATAAAAACGTGCGTTGCGATTCCATAACAGCTCTTATTTCTCGTGTTGGTGGTTAATATGGGTTAATTTTTCAGGAACGGGGTCGTCTCCGCCTGAATGTAAAGGATGGCATTTTAGTATGCGTTTTAAAGCTAACCAACTACCTTTTATAAACCCATGCAAATTAATTGCTTGAATTGCATAACTAGAGCAGGTTGGATTAAAACGACAATGCGGACCTAACAGCGGGCTAATCCACTTTTGATAACCGCGGATAAATAACACTAAACAAAACTTCGGTAAAGCAACAAGTGGTTTAAGTAACCTCATGATGTTTATGCCCCTACTTAAGTTTAGTGAGATAGATATCATGTGTTTAAAGACTCAATTAGAAAATTTAAATGCATGATTAAAAGGTGAGCTAAAGATACATTAATTAACCCTGCAATTCTATTGCAATTAGGTTTGTTTATTAGATTTAGCTGATTTGTTTGGGCGTTTCTTAAAAGGTGGCGGTTTAGGTGCACCTGGTTTACAGCGTTCGTTAATTTTTCGCCATAATTTAGTAAGTTGTTTGGTTATTTCTTCATTAGACTGCTCATCAATACCATTTTTGACCATAAGCACAATATCAATATTATCGATGCTGTGTTGATTTAAACGAAAACTTTCGCGAGCGAGACGTTTAATACGGTTTCGTTGGCATGCCTTTTTTACACGTTTTTTAGCAACAGTAAGACCTAACCGAGGTTTTTCTTGGTCATTTGGTTTAGCTAATAGAGTAAAGAAAGGAGTTGCAGCCCGAGCGGGTTCATTAAATATGCGAGAGTAATGCGAGGGAGTTAACAGACGTAACTCCCTGCCAAAGCTAAAGTCTTCCACTTATAAATTAAGCAGAAAGAACTTTGCGGCCTTTAGCGCGGCGACGTGCTAATACTTTACGGCCATTTACAGTTGCCATGCGAGCACGGAAGCCGTGTGCACGTTTGCGTTTTAAAACGCTAGGTTGAAAAGTTCTTTTCATAACAATCTCATCCGATCGGTTAAAGTTAAAACATCCTATACAGGTCGCGATCCTGGCATAGGTGCCATTGCGAGCGCGAGATATTATAGAGTAAGTAATGTAAAGTCAATCATAATTACGTTAAGGGTATATAACCCACCTACTACTATATGAGAGATCATGTAAGGCGATCTGTTAGGATCATCATAAATAAGAAGTTTTCCACAGCCCTTGTATAAAAAGTGAATAAAAGCAGGGGAAAAGTAAATTGGATCGTAAATTTGGTTCGCGATCTTGGTGTTATTTTGTTATGATCTCCTCTCAGGATCTAAAATAAAAACTGTTTTAAATCAGCTTGTTAATGATTTTATACATCGATATCAACAATTTTATAAAAATCAATCTTTTACTTGTGGATAAAGTGTCTTCATAATACGCGGTCTTGGGTCGCTTATTGGACCATTTGAACGTAATAAATGTATGATTTATAATCATTAATGATGTGCGGGAATAAAAATTATATCTCTGGGAGTTTAACTGTGTATCTGTCGGTTTGGCAAAGTTGTTTATATGTATTGCAAGATGAGTTGCCTTCGCAGCAATTCAGTATGTGGGTAAGACCGCTACAAGCAGAAAGTACCGAAGATACCTTGACGATTTATGCACCTAATCGCTTTGTGCTTGATTGGGTGAGAGAAAAGTACCTAAATAGAATTAACGAATTACTAGTAGAAATTTGTGGTGTTGAAGCACCAAAACTACGTTTTGATGTAGGTAGTAAACCTTTATTAAATGCACAAGCTGCACCGGTTATAGAAACTCAATCAGCACCAAGTGCACACGCTTCAGCAAAACAACAGCCTCGCGAGCAAAAGCCAGTTGTTGAACCTGCACCTAAGTCAGGTTACAAATCTAACATTAAAGAAAACTATACTTTTGATAGCTTTGTTGAAGGTAAATCAAACCAATTAGCAAAAGCTGCGGCCACACAGGTTGCCGACAATCCTGGCTCTGCTTTTAACCCTGTATTTATATACGGTGGCACTGGTTTAGGTAAAACTCACTTATTACATGCAGTAGGTAACGGTATTATGGCAAATAAGCCAGATGCTAAAATTGTTTACATGCATTCAGAACGCTTTGTTCAAGACATGGTAAAGGCACTTCAAAATAATGCGATAGAAGAATTTAAGCGTTATTACCGTAGTGTTGATGCATTGATGATTGATGATATTCAATTTTTTGCTAACAAAGAGCGTTCACAAGAAGAGTTTTTTCATACCTTTAATGCATTGCTTGAAGGTAACCAACAAATTATTTTAACCTCTGACCGTTATCCTAAAGAGATTGAAGGCGTTGAAGACAGGCTAAAATCACGTTTTGGTTGGGGATTAACAATTGCGATTGAGCCACCAGAGCTTGAAACGCGTGTTGCTATTTTGATGAAAAAAGCCCAACAAAGTAAGATTAACTTACCACACGAAGTTGCCTTTTTTATTGCAAAAAAATTACGCTCGAATGTACGTGAATTAGAAGGTGCACTTAACCGTGTAATCGCTAATGCGAACTTTACGGGTCGTCCAATTTCTATCGACTTTGTAAAAGAAGCGCTACGCGATTTACTTGCCTTGCAAGATAAACTGGTTACCATAGACAATATTCAGCGCACTGTTGCTGAGTACTATCGAATTCGTATATCTGATCTGTTATCTAAGCGCCGCAGCCGCTCTATAGCGAGGCCGCGCCAAGTAGCTATGGCATTATCTAAAGAATTAACTAATCACAGCTTACCTGAGATTGGTGACGCATTTGGTGGACGCGATCATACGACCGTATTACATGCATGTCGTAAGATAAAATCACTACGTGACGAAAGCCACGAAATTAAAGAAGATTACCAAAATTTAATAAGAACATTGTCATCTTAGGGCTGACTTTATTATGCAAATAACAATATCAAGACAACAATTTTTAAAGCCATTGGTGCAAGTGTCTGGCGCAATAGAGCGCAAGCACACGTTGCCAATTTTATCTAACGTATTGTTAGTGGTAGAAAACGGACAACTTTCAATGACGGGTACTGACCTTGAAATTGAACTAGTTTCTGGTGTATTTGTAGGTGATGATATTGCCGATACAAAACTAACGTTACCCGCTAAAAAGTTACTCGATATTTGTAAAAGTCTACCTGATGGTTCAGACATTACTTTAAGCTTGCAAGAGCATCAATTACTTTTAACTAGTGGTAAAAGCCGTTTTTCATTAACGACTTTGTCTGCTGATGATTTTCCTAATTTAGAAGAGTGGGACGGAGAGGTTGAATTTCAACTTACTCGCTTAGAGCTTCGTAAGTTACTCGAAAGCACGCATTTTTCAATGGCAAATCAAGACGTACGTTATTACTTAAATGGTATGTCGTTTGAAGTAGATAATACCGATATAAAAACAGTGGCGACAGATGGTCACCGTTTGGCTATAGCGCAAAAGCAATTAACGCAATCGCTTAATACTCAACGCCAATTAATTATTCCTCGCAAAGGTGTGCAAGAAATTATGCGTCTTATGGTCGCTGACGACGAATTGGTAACAATTCAGTTTGGTGCCAACCATATTCGTATCATCGATCTTGAGTTTACATTTACAAGTAAACTAGTTGATGGGCGCTTTCCTGATTACCGTCGAGTATTACCACGCGGTGGGGATAAGGTAATTACAGCTAACCGTGAATGGTTACGAAATGCGTTTCAACGAGTGTCTATTTTATCTAATGAAAAGTTTCGTGGTGTACGCTTAAACTTATCAAACGGTTTATTAAAAATTACGGCTAACAACCCAGAGCAAGAACAAGCTGAAGAAGTTGTTGAAGTAAGTTACGAAGGTGCTGACCTAGAAATCGGGTTTAACGTGTCTTACGTATTAGACGTACTAAACACACTAAAAACAGAAGACGTACTATTTACATTAGCTGACTCAAATAGCAGTGCATTAATTGAAGGTGCAGGCGATGAAGAAGCAATGTATGTTGTTATGCCTATGCGTTTATAAGATTATAAATACATAATGAGCTTAAGTCATTTGAGCCTCAAATATTTTCGTAATATTGAGGCACTGACGCTAGAACCAGTCAATGGCGTTAATATAATTTATGGTGAAAATGGCAGCGGAAAAACCAGCCTTTTAGAGGCTATTTATTACCTTTCTCACGGCAAATCTTTTCGTACTCCAAAACACAAAAGTATTATCGCGCATCAGCATGAGCAGTTTGTAATTCACGGGCGCAAAACAATTCACGACTTATCTATTCCTATTGGCATTAGCAAAACTCAAACGGGTGAAACTAATTTAAAAATCCAAGGAAAAGCGAGCCGTAAAATATCTGAACTAGCTCAACTCATGCCAGTGCAAATTATTACACCAGAGAGTTATTCCTTATTTTTTGGTGGGCCGAAAGAGCGTAGAAAGTTTTTAGATTTAGGTTTGTTCCACGTGGAACATGAGTTCTTTTTTTTGTGGCAATCGTTTAATAAAGTACTTAAACAGCGTAATGCATTGTTAAAAACTAAGCCAAAGAATTATTTTGACCAAATTAAGTTTTGGGACAAAGAATTTGTTAGACTGGCTGAAGAAATAAATAAATTAAGATTGGCGTATATAAGTAGGTTTAAGCAGCAGTTTTTTGATAAAATGTGTGCAGAATTAACGCTTGTACGTGATTTAGAAATGACCTTTAACGCAGGCTGGAAAGAGACCGAATCTCTTGCAGATGCGTTAGAGCAAAACTTTGAGCGAGATGCTCGCCAAGGGTTTACAAGTAAAGGCCCTCATAAGGCCGATTTTAGTTTTAGTGTCGCTGGCAACAGCGTGGAGAATACATTCTCACGCGGTCAATTGAAGCTATTATTGTATGCGTTAAAAGTTACGCAAAATAGCTTAATTGAGTCAGAGACAGATAAGCAATCTATATTGCTAATAGATGATCTACCTTCAGAGTTAGGCGAAGATACAAAAGAGAAAGTGGGACAATTACTTGCTCACTGCAGTTCTCAAATTTTTATCTCTTCAATTTTGTCTGAAAGTATTTCTGCTGTGGTGGAACCCATGCAACGAGAACTACAAATGTTCCACGTGAAACATGGCAACCTAATAACAAGATAAGTGGGATTAACCATGTCTGAGAATTATGACTCGTCGAGTATTAAAGTACTTAAAGGATTAGACGCAGTAAGAAAGCGTCCTGGAATGTATATTGGGGACACCGATGATGGCACAGGCTTACACCACATGGTGTTTGAGGTCGTTGATAACTCGATCGATGAAGCCTTAGCAGGTCATTGTGATGATATTTATGTAACGATTCACTTAGACGGTTCTGTCTCAGTACGAGATAACGGTCGTGGTATTCCAACTTCTATCCATGAAGAAGAAGGCGTATCAGCAGCCGAAGTTATTATGACGGTACTTCATGCCGGTGGTAAGTTTGATGATAACTCTTATAAAGTATCAGGTGGCTTACACGGTGTTGGTGTTTCTGTTGTAAATGCACTTTCAGAAAAGCTAAAACTTACAGTTCGCCGTGAAGGTAAACTTCATGAGCAGTTTTACACTATGGGCGTTCCAGATGCACCTCTAGCTGTTATTGGTGACTCTGAAACTACGGGCACTGAATTACGTTTTTGGCCAAGTGGTGAAACATTCACAAACTTAGATTTTCATTACGAAATTTTAGCTAAGCGTTTACGCGAGCTTTCATTCCTAAATTCAGGTGTGAGCATCATTTTAAATGATGAACGTGAAGAAAATAAATCTGATCACTTTAAATACGAAGGCGGTATTCAAGCTTTCGTTGAATACTTAAACCGTAATAAAACACCTATACATAAAGGTGTATTCCATTTTACTCACGAACGTGAAGAAGATGGTATTAGCGTTGAAGTATCAATGCAGTGGAATGATGCATACCAAGAAAACATTTACTGTTTCACAAATAATATTCCACAACGTGATGGTGGTACTCACTTAGCCGGTTTTAGATCAGCGCTAACACGTACACTTAATAACTACATGGAAAAAGAAGGCTTTAACAAAAAAGCTAAAACAACCAGTAATGCTACCGGTGATGATGCCCGTGAAGGCTTAACGGCTGTTGTTAGTGTAAAAGTTCCTGATCCTAAGTTCTCATCACAAACTAAAGACAAGCTCGTTTCAAGTGAAGTTAAGTCTGCAGTTGAACAAGCAATGGCTGAAAAATTCACTGAGTTTTTATTAGAAAACCCAACTGATGCCAAAATTGTTGTAGGTAAGATTATTGATGCCTCACGTGCTCGTGAAGCGGCGCGTAAAGCCCGTGAAATGACTCGTCGTAAAGGTGCAATGGACTTAGCTGGTTTACCAGGTAAGCTAGCCGATTGCCAAGAAAAAGATCCTGCCCAATCTGAACTATATATAGTGGAAGGGGACTCTGCTGGCGGATCAGCCAAGCAGGGACGTAACCGTAAAAACCAAGCTATTCTTCCACTTAAGGGTAAAATCTTAAACGTAGAAAAAGCACGTTTTGATAAAATGTTATCTTCGCAAGAAGTAGCAACACTAATTACTGCATTAGGGTGTGGTATTGGTCGTGACGAATATAATCCTGAGAAATTACGCTATCACCGTATCATCATCATGACCGATGCGGACGTGGATGGTTCTCATATTCGTACGTTACTATTAACATTTTTCTATCGTCAAATGCCTGAAATTGTAGAACGCGGCTATATTTATATTGCTCAACCACCACTTTATAAAGTGAAAAAAGGTAAGCAAGAGCGTTATATTAAAGATGACCCTGCATTAGTTGAATACCTAACATCGCTAGCTCTTAATGGTGCTGCGTTGTATGCAAGTACAGATGCACCAGCTCTTGAAGGTGAAGCACTAGAAGAAATCGTTCACGATTATCAAAACACAGTTAAAGTAATTGAGCGTTTAAAACGTAAATACCCTAACACGGTAATGGAACGCTTAATCTATCAAACAGAGTTAAAAACGGATGACCTTTCTGACGAAGCGAAAGTAATTGCTTGGACAAAAGAGTTAGTTGATGACCTAGTTGAACGTGACGAAGATGCGACTATTTTCCATGCAGGTACAGAGCATGACACTGAGCGTAATATGTATTACCCGGTTGTGAATATTCGTCAGCACGGTGTTGATAAAGCGCACGTACTTCATTATGACTTTATTGCGTCACGTGACTACCAACGCATTGCTGTGACTGGTACTCACATCGCAAACATCCTTAGTGAAGGTGCATATATTCAACGTGGTGAGAAAACAAAACCTGTTGATAACTTTGTGGATGCTTTGGAATGGTTGATCACAGAATCTAAGCGTGGGATCTACATTCAACGCTATAAAGGATTAGGCGAAATGAACCCTAGCCAGCTGTGGGAAACAACAATGGATCCTAGTGCTCGTCGTATGTTACAAGTAACTATTGAAGATGCTGTTGGCGCGGATCAATTATTTGCAACCCTAATGGGCGATCAAGTTGAGCCTCGTCGTGAGTTTATTGAAAATAACGCACTACGTGTAGTTAACCTAGACGTGTAAAAATATTACTTACATTGAAAAAGGAGCCTAATGGCTCCTTTTTTATTTTCTACACAAACTGCTTAAAACCTGAGTGTACACACGGTATACTAAGGGTAATTTTCACGCTACTTCTTAGATAGTAAAAAGCCAAATATGCAAAAATATGACGTAAAAACCTTTCAAGGTTTGATCCTGGCTTTACAGGATTATTGGGCGCAGCAAGGCTGTGTCATTATTCAACCACTTGATATGGAAGTGGGCGCAGGGACATTTCACCCGCAAACATTTTTAAAGTCTATTGGTCCAGAGCCAATGGCAAGTGCATACGTGCAACCGTGTCGTCGTCCTACCGATGGTCGTTACGGTGAAAATCCAAATCGCTTACAACACTACTACCAATTCCAAGTTGTTTTAAAGCCATCGCCAGATAACATCCAAGAGCTTTACTTAGGCTCTTTAGCGGCTATGGGTATCGATACACTAACTCACGAAGTTCGTTTTGTAGAAGACAACTGGGAATCACCTACATTAGGTGCCTGGGGCTTAGGTTGGGAAATTTGGTTAAACGGCATGGAAGTAACGCAGTTTACCTACTTTCAACAAGTAGGCGGTATTGAGTGTTCACCTGTAACAGGTGAGATTACTTACGGCCTAGAGCGTTTAGCAATGTACATTCAAGGCGTAGATAGTATTTACGACCTAGTATGGGCAGACGGGCCGTTAGGGCGCGTAACCTACGGCGACGTATTCCATCAAAATGAAGTAGAGCAGTCTACTTACAATTTTGAACACGCAAACGTAGAAGACTTATTTGCTCAGTTTGATAAATGTGAAGCAGAGAGCCAAAAGTTAATTGAAGCAAACTTACCACTACCGGCTTACGAGCAAGTAATGAAAGCATCGCATGCCTTTAACTTACTAGACGCACGACACGCTATTTCGGTAACAGAACGTCAACGTTATATTTTACGCGTTCGTGCGTTATCAAAAGCGTGTGCACAAAGTTACTATGACAAACGCGAAGCGCTTGGTTTCCCGCTGTGTAAGGATAAGTAAGCATGTCAGCACAAAATTTATTAGTAGAAATTGGCACCGAAGAGTTGCCACCAAAAGCACTGCGTAAATTAGCAGAAGCTTTTGCTGCAAACTTAACTGCAGAACTTGAAACACTCGAATTAGCACACCAAGGCGTAAGCTGGTATGCATCGCCTCGTCGTTTAGGTTTACAAGTAAAAGCTCTTGAAGCTAAGCAACAAGACAAAGAAGTTGAAAAACGTGGTCCAGCGACTAAAGCCGCATTTGACGGTGACGGTAACCCAACAAAAGCAGCAATGGGTTGGGCGCGTGGTTGTGGTATTGAAGTAAAAGACGCACAAACACTCGAAACAGACAAAGGCGCATGGTTATTGCACATTGCTAAAGTAGCAGGGCAAGAAACTAAAACGCTAATGACAGGTGCAATTACTAAAGCGTTGGCTAAATTACCAATTCCTAAACCAATGCGTTGGGGCGCGAATAAAACACAATTTATTCGTCCTGTGCATACGGTAACTATTTTGTTTGGTGATGAGCTACTTGAAGGCGAGATCCTTGGTAAGAAAATAACTAATCAGCTTCAGGGTCATCGTTTTCATCACCCAGAAAAAATTAGCATAAACCATGCGGATGACGTTTTTGACGTACTTAAATCTGCTTACGTTATTGCCGACTACGAACAACGTAAAGCGCAAATTCGTACGCAAATAGAAGAGGCCGCAAAGGCAGTTAATGCTGTTGTTGCAATGGATGAAGATTTACTAGAAGAAGTAACATCACTTGTAGAGTGGCCAGTTACTTTAACGGCAACATTTGAAGAAGCATTTTTAGATGTACCAGCCGAAGCGTTAATCTATACCATGAAAGACGATCAAAAATACTTTCCGCTATTAGATCAAAACGGCAAACTTTTAAATAAGTTTTTGTTTGTATCTAACATCGAGAGTAAAGATCCCAGTGTGGTTATTTCTGGTAACGAAAAAGTAGTGCGCCCGCGTTTAGCAGATGCACAGTTCTTCTTTGAAACAGATAAAAAGAAAACACTAGAAAGCCGATTAGAATCGCTTGATAGCGTATTGTTCCAAAAACAACTTGGTACGCTTAAAGATAAGTCTCAGCGTATTAGTGAGCTTGCAGGTTATATTGCTGAGCAATTAGGTGCTGATAAAGTGCTAGCACAGCGTGCAGGCTTATTAAGTAAAACTGACTTAATGACAGAAATGGTAATGGAATTTACCGACGTACAAGGTGTAATGGGAATGCATTACGCTCGCCACGACGGTGAAGCCGAAGATGTAGCCATAGCGCAAAACGAGCAGTACATGCCACGCTTTGCAGGCGACAACTTACCTACAAACTTAATTAGCTGCGCAGTAGCGATTGCTGATAAGTTTGACACGCTGGTGGGTATTTTTGGTATAGGCCAAGCACCTAAAGGTGACAAAGACCCATTTGCGCTTCGTCGTGCTGCTATTGGTGCACTTCGCATTATGGTAGAAAAAGAACTACCACTTGATATTTTAGACCTAGTAGCTAAATCGCAAACATTATTTGGCGACAAGTTAACTAACTTAAATGTATCAGCTGATGTATTTGAATTTATGCTAGGGCGCTTCCGTGCTTGGTATCAAGACGAAGGGATTGAAGTAGACGTAATTCAAGCTGTGCTTGCACGTCGTCCGACTAAACCTGTTGATTTTGATCGCCGTGTTAAGGCTGTGAGTCACTTCCGCACATTAGACGCAGCAGAAGCGCTTGCAGCAGCTAATAAGCGTGTAGGTAATATTCTAGCTAAAAACGACATTACCAGCCAAGGTAGTGTTGATGAGAGCTTGTTAAGCGACGATGCTGAAAAAGTATTGGCATCACAAGTAGCAAAATTTGCCACTGACCTTGCACCACTTTATGCAGATGGAAACTACCAAGAAGCATTAAGCCAATTGGCCGGTATTCGACAAAGTGTTGATAACTTTTTTGACAACGTAATGGTTATGGCCGACGATGAAGCAGTTAAGCAAAATCGTCTTGCGCTATTAAGCCAGTTAAGCGGATTGTTTTTAGGTATTGCAGATATTTCTGTTTTACAAAAATAACACCGATTAGCAATTTTAAAAGCCAGCGTTTTGCTGGCTTTTTAGTTTTCACTGTATGCAAAGGAAACCCCATTGATGATTTCTATGAAACGAATTTTAACCTTAGCAATTGCTGGTTTACTTACTGCCTGTACAAGCCAAATTTCGATTAACGATGTATTGCCACAGCAAGAGCTAGATAAAACAATTTATCTAAGAGGCGACTTTACGCTTTGGGACGCTGAACCTCAGTATCAGTTTTCGCCAGTTGGTCCTGCGCTTTATCAAGCAGAAGTTAAATTTTCTAGCCCTGGTAAAGTGTACGAATTTAAAATAGCAGATGCCGATTTTAGCGAAGGTTATAACTGTGGTTATAGCGACGCACAACCAGAGGGGCAAAGCCTAACACTCGGCCAGCCAGCTATCGCAGACTGTAATACTATTTATAACTACTTTAGTTTCACACCAGCAATAAAAGGCACGTACATAGTAAGTATTGACTACAGTGACTACGATAAGCCACAAGTGACGATAACTAAAAAATAGCTGTAAGCTTTAGTTGTTTGAGAGAATTGATAGATTTGTGACAAGGACGTTGTATGAAAACTAAAGAATGGAACGAAGAAATAAAAATTGATGATATTACTTATCCTGCTGATCAACTAAATAGAAAGCAAGATGCAGAACTGCTTACTAAGATCCTTGTTCGTCGCTCAAATGCGAATAGAGAGAAGCCCAATAAATCCTCTTATGTAATTAACGTAAATGCGGAATGGGGGGCAGGTAAAACTTATTTCGTAAAACGTTGGGCTGAAAACTTAAGGCATGAACATCCGGTTGTTTACATAGATGCTTGGTCGAATGATTTTATGGATTCACCTATTATTACAGTGCTTGCTGAAATACAAGAGCAACTTTTAGAAACAATCAACAAAAGCCATTTAACTCAAGCCAAAAGAAAAAGCTTTAAAAATATAGGTATATCTGTCTTACCAAAAATTTTAGCTGCATTGGTTAAGCGATATGGTGGCTTTGATATTGAAGACCTATTTGTAGACGAAAACTCTGACATAGATGATACTTCTTCATCAACACAAAATAATAAACCATTAGATTTGTCAGCAGCTATGGAAGCAATGACAACACAAGCATTTAAAGAGCATAGTGACTATAAGAAGGGGGTAAAAGAGCTAAAGGGCACCATTAAAGAGTTAGTTAAATACTCGATTGAAAAGCCAAAAGGTGGCTTGCAAGCAACAGCTCGTGATTATCCCGCATTCATTTTTATTGATGAGTTAGACCGCTGCCGCCCAACTTATGCAGTAGAAATGCTAGAAGCAATAAAGCATATTTTCGATATAGAAGGGTTAGTAATAGTTGTTTCAACACATACAGAAGAACTGCAGCACACGATAAAAGCTTTATATGGGAACGATTTTAATGCTGATAACTATTTAAGGCGTTTCTTTGATACAAAGTACCATCTAGATGTTGGGATTTCTGCCAGTTTATTAGAAGCAAATTGTGATTTTACTGTATTAGATAATCACTATCTGGAACAAAAAAGCATTTTACTGTTTCCGCTTTTATCTCAAGGTGATGATATAAAGAGACAGCTATCGTCGCTCATTTCTGAGATATCCAATTGGCAAAACTTAGCACCTAGGTCAGCTATACAATTAGCAGATAGATTACTTACAAGTATAGAGTTAATTGGCGAAGAGAAAACAGTAGATATTTTAGTACTGCTAGTTTTACTTTGTTTATATATGTTCAATAAACCTCAATATGACTATATGTGCAGCATTTTTGATGAACAACGATTTGAAATAAATCCTAGGGTTACAGATTTAAAGCTTTCATCCAAACAACTAAATTTACCTAAGTACCTAAAAGAAATGCTTTTTGCAGCAGAGAAGCTAGATGGTATAAATCAATTACTAAAACTAGAAAGTTATGAGAAAGCAAGTTTGATGAATCTTAAAATAAACTTTTCAGATATTGATCTTTTAACTTATTTTCTGAGTTTCCAAAGCGTTTTAAACAGGAGCGATAAAGCTATAAAACCAGGCTATATGCATACGTTTGGTTATGATGGGAGGGGGGCTATACATGACTACCAGCTGTTAGAAGCACAAATGACATTCTTCGGATTAAGTAGTTTTACAGCGAATGATTACTTGAATCTAATTGGCTTAACGAGTAAATTTGCTGATAGCTGATAGCTGATAGCTGATAGCTGATAGCTGATAGCTGATAGCTGATAGCTGATAGCTGATAGCTGATTACAAACCTTTCTTCACCACATATCTATACGGTGCTTCTTCTGCATCTTTAGCCACCAGCGTGTGATCCATAAACGTACAAAAGCTCGGAATGTCGCGAGTTGTTGACGGGTCATCAGCGGTTATTAATAACGTTTCACCATCATTCATTTTACGAATAGCAGCACGTACCATCATTACTGGCTCTGGGCAGCGAAGGCCTATGGCATCTAATTGGTGATCGGGATTATCAAAGCTCATAATAAATTGGCCTGTTTAATTAAAGTGATTGCTGCGTATGCGAGTGCTTAGGTATAGCAATTAATAAGTTTGGCAGTTTAACGCAATTTTATGTGTAATTTAACTATTTTACTTAATGCTTTTAGCAGTTTCAAAATGCTTTATTTAATAATACGCCCGATCACATAATTACGCTGTTACATGCTTGTTTGATAAAGGGACGTTTTTATAAATTGAAGCTAATAAAAAAGGCGAACTGAATAAAATCAGTCCGCCTTTTTAATCACCAAGATGGTTTTACATGTTCAAACTAATTAGTCTTGAACACGTTCAAATACAGTTGCAATGCCTTGGCCTAAACCAATACACATAGTTGCTAAACCGTATCGTACATTTTTGTCTTCCATTAAGTGAATAAGCGATGTGCTAATACGCGAACCCGAACAACCCAGAGGGTGACCAAGTGCGATTGCGCCGCCATTTAAATTCACTTTTTCGTCAACAACATCCATTAACCCTAAATCTTTCATTACAGGTAATGATTGTGCTGCAAAGGCTTCGTTAAGTTCTACTACGCCTAGGTCATCAATTGTAATACCGGCTTGTGCAAGTGCTTTTTTACTTGCTGGTACTGGGCCGTAACCCATAATTGATGGATCGCAACCAGCGACTGCCATTGCTTTAATACGCGCACGAATTGGTAAACCAAGTTCTTTTGCTTTTTCTTCGCTCATTACTAACATTGCAGATGCGCCGTCAGAAAGTGCAGAAGAAGTACCGGCTGTTACCGTACCCGATGCAGGATTAAATACAGGGCGAAGCTTTGATAGACCTTCTACTGTTGTTTCTGGGCGAATTACTTCGTCGTCTTCAACTAAGATAAGCGAACCATCTGCATCGTGACCTTCCATTGCTAAAATTTCGCGACGGAAACGGCCTTCAACTGTGGCAGCTTGTGCACGTTGATGTGAACGGTAAGCAAATTCATCTTGCTGCTCACGGCTAATGCCATGAAGCGTTGCAAGGTATTCTGCTGTTAAGCCCATAGAGCCAGACGCTTGTGCAATTGATGTTGCTAAGCCTGGATGAAAGTCGTTGCCGTGAGTCATAGGTACGTGGCCCATGTGCTCAACACCACCAATTAGGTAAGTGTCGCCAGCGCCTGTCATTATTGCGCGTGCAGCGTCATGCAATGCTTGCATAGACGAGCCACATAAACGGTTAACCGTTACAGCAGGTACGCTGTGTGGGATACCGGCAAGTAATGCTGCGTTACGTGCTACGTTAAAGCCTTGCTCTAATGTTTGCTGTACACAACCCCAATAAATATCGTCAATTGATGCTGGATCAACTGCTGGGTTGCGATCAAGTAAGCCTTTCATTAAATGTGCGCTTAAGTCTTCAGCACGTTTATGTTTGAATACACCACTTTTAGAGCGACCCATTGGTGTGCGGATACAATCTACAATTACTGGATTATTCATGATATTAACCTTCCACCTTATAGAAAACACGACCTTCTTCGGCCCACTTGCGAGTTTGTTCAGATACTTGGTAAATCGCACCTAGGTGAGCGTATTTGTCTGCTGCTGCAACAAAGTTAGCTAAACCAGTTTGATCTAAGTAACGGAACGCGCCGCCTCTAAATGGAGGGAAACCAACACCGTAAACGAGTGCCATATCTGCTTCTTGCGGCGAGGCAACAATACCTTCTTGCAAGCAAAGTAGCACTTCGTTGATCATTGGAATCATACAACGGTCGATGATTTCTTGTTTATCAAATTCTTTTGGTGCGTCTGTAATTGGGCTTAGTAGCTCAATTGCTGTCTCGTCATGAGACTTTTTAAGACGACCGCGACGATCTGTTTCGTATTTATAAAAACCGGCTTTGTTCTTTTGACCAAAACGTTTTTCGTTAGCAAAAATAGTTACAGGGTCTTTATCCGCACGAGCCATACGCTCAGGGAAACCGTCAGCCATTACGCCAGTACAATGGAATGCTGTATCAATACCTACAACATCAAGTAAGTAAGCCGGACCCATAGGCCAGCCAAATACGTTTTCCATTACTTTATCTACTTTTGCAAAGTTAGCGCCTTCAACCACTAACTTGCTAAAACCTGCAAAGTAAGGGAATAAAACACGGTTTACAAAAAAGCCTGGGCAATCGTTAACAACAATTGGCGATTTACCTAATTTAAGCGCGTAATCAACTACTGCATTAATAGTTTTATCTGATGTTTTTGCACCACGGATAATTTCTACTAATGGCATTTTTGGCACTGGATTGAAAAAGTGCATACCACAGAAGTTTTCTGGCTTATCTAGCGCTTGGGCTAGTAAATCAATACAAATAGTTGATGTGTTTGAAGTAAGTACAGTGCCTTCTGGCATGTTCTTTTCAAGATCAGCTAGTACTGCTTGCTTAACTTTAGGGTTTTCTACAACGGCTTCAACAATAATGTTGGCACTTTGTAGATCTGACTCGTTAAGTGTTGGCTTAATTTTGCTAAGAGTTGCCAACATTTTTTCCATTGGCATATGGCCACGCTTAACTTTTGCACCTAATAGCTTAGACGCTTCACCCATACCTAAATCAAGTGCATCTTGTTGGATGTCTTTCATTATAATAGGCGTGCCTTTATAAGCAGACTGGTATGCAATACCGCCTCCCATAATACCAGCACCTAATACAGCGGCTTGCTTAATTTCTACATCGCTGTGCTTAGCAAATTTACGTGCCTTACCTTTAATGTATTGGTCAGCTAGGAAAATACCTGTTTGTGCAGCTGCTTCTGGTGTACGTGCTAATTTAGCAAAGTTAGCGTTTTCGATTGCCATTGCTTCATCGCGAGTACAGTTTGCCGCTGCTTTAATAGTACGTACAGCCATAACCGGTGCAGGATAGTGGCCTTTGGTTTTACCCATTACCATACCTTCTGCCATAGCAAAGCTCATGCCTTGCTCAACACGGTTTAATTTAAGTGGTTGTAGTTTTACGTTGCGTTTTGCTTGCCAATCTAACTTGCCAGAAATCGCTAGCTCAAGTGTTGATACACTTGATTCTAAAAGTTTGTCAGCACTAACTACCGCGTCAAACGCACCTACTTTAAGGGCATCTGCTGCGCGATTTTCGGCGCCTGAGGTAATCCACATCATTGCGTTATCGGCGCCAATGATACGTGGTAAGCGCACTGTGCCACCAAACCCTGGCATTATGCCAAGTTTAACTTCTGGTAGGCCCATTTTAGCTGTTTCGCTTGCCACACGATAATCGGTAGCAAGTGCCCACTCACAACCACCGCCAAGTGCCATACCGTTTATAGCGCTTAGAGTGGGAAATGGTAAATCTTCGATCGCATCAAAAACGTCGGTTGCGTTTTTGATCCACACTACTAATTCTTCTTCAGGTTTAGTAAAAGTAGGTAAAAATTCGAAGATATCGGCACCAATAATAAAGTGTTCTTTATCACTGGTAAAAATCATGCCTTTAATATCAGTATTGGCGGCTAATTCTTTTAATGCTGCTGCGCAATCTGAAAGAGTTTTTTGAGATAGTGTGTTTACAGAACCTGCAACACAAAACTTAAACTCGGCGATGCTTTCCTTTAGGAAGCTAACTTCAAAGGAATCGCTTTTATATAACATTATTATTCTCCCTAGTTGACGAACTAAGACTGGTACGATGAGTTTGCATTTCAATCAGTGTGCTTGCTTTAAATTAAAAATGCAACGAAAAATTTAACTCGGTTACAATCGACTGGTTAAAATATAGCTGGTTTGGTGCTAAGGTGGTTGAAAAGTTTTTATTCACTACTTTAATTTTTTATTAAAGGACATTATGAAAAAATATTTATTAAGTGTTGCGGCAGCTGCATTCATTTTCCCTCTTTATTCTGCCGAGGCAAGTATCGATAACGAGGCATTTTTAGATGCCGAAAAAAAAGTAAGGTACGGAAGCTACCAAGACTTTAAAGAAGCGGTTAGTGGCTTAAATCATCCGTTGAAACCTTACGTTGAAAAAACATATTGGCAGCGCCATCCAAATATTAAGTATCAAGCAGAAATAGAAGACTATTTAAACATATATCAACATACTCCGCTTGAGTGGCCGGTACGCAAAGCGTGGTTAGAGTATTTAAAAAAGAAAAACAAAAAAGCAGCTTATATTCGTAATTATCGTGAAACGTCTAATACTGGGCTTACCTGTACTTATCTAGATTTTCAGCTGGATTTGGGCGCACCTGAAAAAGCAATATTTAATCAGGTAACTGACCTATGGGCTGTGGGTAAGTCGCAGCCAAACGAGTGCGATAGTTTGTTTTCACAGTGGCGAAAAAAAGGCTACATGAAAGAAGAAATCGTTTGGAAGCGCGTTACACTCGCTGCAGATGGCGGTACGCAAAGCTTATTACCTTATTTAAAAACGCTGTTACCTAAAAATGAAAGCTACTTAGCAGATTTATATTTAAAAGTACGTAAAGATCCAAGCGCTGCAGCTGGATTATATAGATATAAAAATAAGTCGGCTAAAGAAGGCCAAATAGCACTTTATGGTGTTAAGCGTCTAATATGGCGCGATAAAGAGCTTGCTTTGAAGGCGTGGGAAAAGTTAGAAAAAATATTTAAGTACAGTGACGAGGAAAAAGCGGGTGTGTATTACACCTTTGCATTGTCACTTGCTTCAAGCGGGCATAAACAAGCGAGCTTTTGGCTAAATAAAGTGCCAAAAGAGCGACTAGACAGCAAGCTTATTCAGTGGCAATTGGGCAATATGCTTAAAATCCAAGATTGGGAAGGGATAGCTGCGTTTTTTACGGGTAAAGAAAACTTAAGCCTTGGCCAGCAATATTGGTTAGCTTATAGCTATGCTAAACGTGGTGAGCAGCAAAAAGCAGACGATATTTGGAAAAAAGTAGCGGCTAATCGTGATTATTACGGCTTTTTAGCAGCAGCTCGTTTGGGGTTGCCCGTTGATTTAAATAATCAACCTTTAGCTGTTGATCAAATGCTTGTAGATAAAGTAAGTAATGCGCCAGGCTTTAAACGTGCAAAAGCACTTTATGATATTGAGCGCTTTACGTCGGCGCGCCGGGAGTGGAATTATTTAACGGATACGTCTAGCGATGAAGAAAAGCTGGCAGCATCACAGCTATCTACCGATCTCGGTTGGCATGACAGTACTATTTTTACTTTAGCAAAAATTAAAGCATGGGATAACGTAGAGCAACGCTTTCCATTTGCGTTTCAGGATGTATTTGAGCGCTACAGTAAGCGCAGTAAAATAGATGTTGCATGGAGTATTGCTATTGCAAGGCGTGAAAGTTCTTTTGCACCAGATGCTCGTTCGCATGCTAATGCACGTGGTTTAATGCAGTTATTACCAAGTACGGCAGACTATGTGAATAAAAGCAGCGTTACGAGTAGTCGTTTATATCAACCTAAAACAAATATTAGGTTGGGTACGAGTTACCTACAGTACTTGAAAAAGAAAAACCACGGTAACGAAGTGCTGGCTACGGCTTCTTATAATGCGGGTTATCATCGTATAAAGCGTTGGTTGCCTGATGAAGCTATTCCAGCTGAGCTGTGGGTAGAGCTTATTCCGTATCGTGAAACCCGTGATTACGTAAAAAATGTATTTGCTTACAGACAGGTTTACCATACAAGAATGGGCCGAGAAGGTAATGTATTAGCGCCGCTACTAGATATGAAAATGGGCGGTTAGTAAACATAAGTTTAAAGTAGGGGGATATTTAATGCGTTTAGATATCCCCTTTTTTGAGCGCCCAGCGTATAAGTGGTAGACTCAAAGCAAGTTAAATTTAACAGATGGATTAACAATGGATAAATTAGCCGTTTTATACGCCGAACATATTGCAACACTGCAACAGCGTACTCGTACAATTTGTAATAGCGAAGGGTTAGAAGGATTAGTAATTCATTCAGGCCAAGCTAAGCGCCAGTTTTTAGATGATATGTATTATCCATTTAAAGTTAATCCACAGTTTAAAGCGTGGTTACCGGTTATTGATAATCCTCATTGCTGGATTGTGGTAAATGGTAGCGACAAGCCAAAACTAATATTTTATCGCCCGGTAGATTTTTGGCATAAAGTGCCAGATGAGCCTCGCGACTTTTGGGCTGAGTACTTTGATATAGAGCTATTACTGCAACCTGATCAAGTTGAAAAGTTATTACCATACGATAAAGCTAAGTACGCTTATATGGGTGAGTACATTGAAGTAGCACAAGCACTTGGTTTTAGTATTATGAATCCAGAGCCGGTACTTAACTATTTTCATTACCACCGCGCTTATAAAACGCAGTACGAGCTTGAGTGTTTACGCAACGCTAACTGCATTGCAGTAAATGGACATAAAGCTGCACGCGATACATTTTTTAATGGCGGCAGTGAGTTCGATATTCAGCAAGCGTACTTAATGGCTACACGTCAAAGCGAAAATGAAATGCCGTATGGCAACATTGTTGCACTTAACGAAAACTGCGCTATTTTGCACTACACGCACTTTGATCCAAAAGCGCCACAAACACATAACTCATTTTTAATAGATGCCGGTGCAAACTTTAACGGTTATGCCGCTGATATTACTCGTACGTATGATTTTAAAAAGCAGGGTGAGTTTGCCGAGCTTGTACAGGCGATGACGGTTCAACAAATCGAACTAGGTAAAGGTTTGAAGCCGGGTATGCTTTATGGTGATTTACACGTTGAATGCCATAACCGTATCGCACAAATACTTAGTGACTTTAAAATTGTTAACCTACCCGCTGAGGAAATTGTAGAGCGTAAAATTACCTCTACTTTCTTCCCGCATGGACTAGGGCATCACCTAGGTTTACAAGTGCATGATATGGGCGGTTTTATGAGTGACGAAAAGGGCACGCATCAGCCATCGCCTGAAGGGCATCCGTTCTTGCGTTGTACTCGCCTGATCGAAAAAAACCAAGTGTTTACTATTGAACCCGGTTTATACTTTATTGATTCACTGCTTAGTGATTTAGCGCAAACCGATAATAAACAGTTTATTAATTGGGAAAAGGTTGAGTCATTCAAACCATTTGGCGGTATTCGTATTGAAGATAACATTATTGTTCACGAAGATAGCCTAGAGAATATGACGCGTAATTTAGAACTCGATTAATTCTAGTTAACACTAATTAATTTATACACGTTAAAATACGTACATTACTTAAAGGGGCCTTTTGGCCCCCTTTTTACAAGTTTAAAATATGTCTGAATATAAATATCCTGCTGCTGACGTTTTTCACCAAGAAGAGATTAAAAAAAGTACGTTTATAGTCCACATTGCACATACCCCCGATTTAAATTCAGCCAAAGCATTTATTAAAAGCATTGAAGACAAGTATAGCGATGCGCGTCATAACTGCTGGGCACATGTAGCAGGCAACCCCGGTGGTAGTCATGTTTATGGTTTTTCGGACGATGGTGAACCAAACGGCACTGCAGGAAAGCCTATGTTAAATGTACTGGTGGGTTCAGGCCTTGGCGAAATCACAGCTGTGGTCACACGTTACTTTGGCGGTATAAAATTAGGCACAGGCGGATTAGTACGTGCTTATGGTGGCTCATTAAATAATGCATTAGTAAAATTGCAAACAGTGCTTAAAGTTCCCAGTGTTGAAATTACAGGGAGTAGCGAGTACAGCATGCAAGGTGCGATTGAGCAGTTATTAAAAACAAAGTATCAAGTGCTTAATATTGATAAGCAATTTACTGCTAATATTGAATGGGTGATTACAATAGATAGCCGCGAAGCTCAGCAAGCAATCAAAGATATTTTTGATTTAAGTCACGGCGCAGTTGAGTTAACTATTAAAGAGTAATAACCTAGACAAATTGCATGTAATGCATACTGACCCTATTTAATTTGGTTGATACTACTCAGCCTGAATTTACTAATAATAAAAGCGACAAGCTAAATGCAATTTCGTACCATCATAAAAATTCTTGGCCAACTTGTTGCGCTGTTTAGTATTACCATGGTGCCGCCGGCACTGGTGTCTTTAATATATAAAGACGGTGGTGGTGTTCCTTTTGTTTTAGCATTTATCTTTAGTGTTGTTATTGGCATGATGGCTTATTACCCAAACCGCCATGAAAACGGTGACTTAAAAGCGCGTGAAGGCTTTTTAATTGTTGTCCTGTTTTGGCTGGTACTTGGGGCGTTTGCGTCCTTGCCGCTTATCTTTTTACAAGAACCTAATTTATCGCTCGCCGATGCGGTGTTTGAAGCATTTTCTGGCTTAACCACCACCGGCGCTACAGTACTTACCGGTATTGAGTACTTACCCAAGTCGGTGTTGTTTTATCGCCAGCAACTCCAGTGGTTTGGCGGTATGGGTATAATCGTACTCGCTGTTGCTATACTCCCCATGCTAGGTGTTGGTGGTATGCAGTTGTACCGCGCTGAAATACCAGGGCCTGTAAAAGATTCTAAAATGACCCCGCGAATTGCCGATACAGCAAAGCATCTTTGGTATATATATGTGTCGCTTACTATTGCTTGTATGCTGGCTTATTGGGCTGCGGGAATGGAGTGGTTTGATGCTATATGTCATGCATTTTCAACGGTCGCGATAGGTGGTTTTTCTACTTATGATGCATCCATGGGGCACTTTGATAGCCCTGTAATTAACTTTATTTGTGTGTTCTTTTTAATTATTGCCGCTGTTAACTTCTCCCTGCACTACGCCGCAGTGGCTAGTCGTAACATACAAGTTTATATTCGAGACCCTGAGTTTAAGGTGTTTTTGTGTATTCAATTAGCGCTGGTGGTTATTTGTTTTACTGTGCTTTCCTCTAATGAAATATTTGCTAATGGCGATGAAACCCTCGATCAGGCGCTATTTCAAGCTGTTTCAATGAGTACAACAGCAGGCTTTGCTACTGATAACTTTTCAACATGGCCTTTGTTTTTACCTATTTTACTTATATTTTCGAGCTTTATTGGTGGCTGTGCAGGCTCTACCGGTGGTGGTATGAAAGTAGTGCGTGTGTTCCTACTTTACTTGCAGGGAGTACGTGAGCTTAATCGTTTGGTGCATCCTCGTGCCATATATTCAATCAAGCTGGGTCGAAAGGCGTTGCCAGATAAAGTAGTAGAAGCCGTATGGGGCTTTTTCTCTGCGTATGCACTGGTATTTATTATTATTATGTTAGCGCTTATGGGCACGGGTATGGATAACATAACGGCGTTCTCAGCCACTGCGGCTTGTTTAAATAACTTAGGCCCAGGCTTGGGTGATGTAGCCTCGCATTACGGCGCTATAACCGATGGCGCTAAATGGTTACTGACCATTGCAATGGTGTTTGGGCGCCTAGAAATATTTACCTTATTAGTGCTATTTACGCCTACATTTTGGCGTGGGTAAAAAGCCAATAAATTCATCATTGGGAAAGGGATATGCCAACAAATTTAGAAAAGCTAAAGCATATAGGTGTAGGCAGCTTAGTCGACCTAGAAATATTAACACCTACAAGCAGTAAGCGTGTTAAAACTGAATTAGTTGGTTTACTCGATAAACAGTTCATTATTTTAAACTATCCTAATGCCAAGCGTTTGCCGGCCGCGACTGACTATTTACGAGATGGCGTAATGGTTGTTGTAAGAGCGCTTATTGAAGGCAGTGGTGGGCAAGTTATAGCGTTTCGCCAACAAATTATGTCGGTAGCTTCTCACCCGGCTAAGCTCGTGTTTATTAACTACCCTAAGCAAGTGCAGTTATTTTCACTACGCTCGCAAACGCGAATACCTACCTTATTACCTGCAAAACTAAAACTAAGTGACGACAGAGTACTCGAAGGCCTTATTAAAGATATTTCACTTACCGGTGTAATGTTTGATATTAGAGGCGATCAGCAAGTTGAAAGCATTAAAGATATGCAATGCACTGTCATACTTAATAGCAGCGATAAAGACTTTGAAGGTGAAGTTTGCAGTGTTAAAGAGCATGCCGAAGGTGTGCACTGTGGGATTAAGCTACTAGCAAGCGAAGATGAAATGAAAACCTTTATGAAAGAGCATTTTATAGACCCTTCTGCACTCGAACCTACCGTCGAATAAATAGCTTTCGCTTATTTGCAACAAAAAGGCGTTTTATGTCAGTGCTTATAAAATATTTTTTATTATTTTCATAATTAAAATATTATTAATATAAAACAATACATTAAGTGTTGCTTTTGGCAGCTTATTTTGTGTTATTAAATCTACCTCGTTAAAATTTATCTCAATTACTCTTTAAAACCACTCATTTTAAAACCATGCATTTAAAAATGTATCTTTTTATATAAACATAACTATATGTTTTTAATCGTTTTAATATATCCACTATAAAGTGCGTTGCTAAAAGGCAACAGTAATTACTTTAAAAACCCCTTCTTTTTATGCCTTTTACATTTAACTATCTGAAATTTAATAGCTTTTAAATATTGGCATCTAAGTTGTAATAGTCTAGGTGTACTGAACGAAATCGTGATTCAAAGTGAAATACTTAATCGCACACACATAAATTTGAAGGATACATATTATGAAAAGCATTAATAAAACTTTAGCACTTATCGCATTAGCATCATCTTCAGCCGTTTTTGCTGCAACAGACTTTGACACACTTGATGTTGATGGCAGTGGCACAATCAGCCAAGCAGAAGCATCAGTAGATGCGAAGTTAATGAGCATGTTCTCAGAGCTTGATACTGACCAAAATGGTGAGTTATCAAAAGAAGAATTTTCAGAAGCATAATTTAAAAGTATTTGTCCTGAGTTGCCAAAGACAACCTAAGTAGGCAAGGGAGCTTACGAAAGAGGATAACAAGGAAGTGAAAATTACGTTTTAAGTTAAACGAAGCAATTTTTTTGATAGAACATTGAAGGATTAAGTTATGAAACATTTAAATAAAGCATTAGCACTTATCGCACTAGCGTCTTCTTCAGCTGCATTTGCAGCATCAGATTTTGACAGTCTTGATATCGATGGTAGCGGCACAATTAGCCCAAGCGAAGCTGCAGTAGATACAGACTTAATGGCTGAATTTATTGAGCTAGATACCGACGGTAGCGGTGAGCTTTCTAAAGAAGAGTTCGCTAATTACTAATTAATCTTTTTCAGGTTAAACATTTTTTCACAGTCAGGGATCTTTGAAAAGGACTTCCCATCTTACTAGGAATATTATTATGAAAACATTAAATACAACACTTGCAGTTATCGTTTTAGCATCTTCATCAGCAGCATACGCAGCAGTCGATTTTTCTTCTTTTGATGCAGATGGCGATGGCGTAATCTCAATGGAAGAAGCAAAGGTTAACCCTCAGCTTGTAAAAATCTTTGATGATTTAGATACCGATGGAAATGGTGAGATTTCTAAAGAAGAGTTTTCAAAAGTACAGTAAGCAAACGCTTCATACTCCACTAAAGCCGCCTTAGTCAGCGGCTTTTTTGCGTTTAAAAACAATGATTATAGGAATATAGCGCTTACTTGGAAGAGCTTTTCTACAACGGTAATATGTTTTTTGTCGATTAAAAACATGATGACATGATCGCCCGACATAATAATTGTATCGTCGTGGGCTATCAGCACATCGTCATTACGTACTATTGCCCCAATAGTTGTTCCTGCAGGAAGTTTTATATCGGCAATAGCACGACCAACCACTTTAGATGTGTTTTCATCACCATGAGCAACGGCTTCAATGGCTTCTGCTGCGCCTTTACGCAGTGAATACACGTTAACAATATCACCACGGCGTACGTGCGTTAATAGCGCAGATATAGTGGCTTGTTGTGGTGATATGGCAATGTCTATTTCGCCGCCTTGGACTAAATCTACGTAGGCACCACGCTGAATAAGCACCATGGTTTTTTGTGCGCCCATACGTTTAGCAAGCATGGCTGACATAATGTTAGCTTCATCGTCGTTGGTTACGGCAATAAATACATCGACTTGTTCAATATGTTCTTCTGAAAGAAGTTCTTGATCAGATGCGTCACCACAAAAAACGACCGTGTTATCGAGCATTTCTGAGAGTTGTTCAGCACGTTCTTTACTGCGCTCAATTAATTTAACGGTGTGGTTTTTCTCAAGTGAGCGGGCAAGGCCAGCGCCAATGTTACCGCCACCAGCTATCATAATTTTTTTGTAAGAGCGTTCAAGCTTTTGCAGCTCGTTCATTACTGCGCGTATATGTTTTGTAGCGGCAATAAAGAATACTTCATCATCTGCTTCAATAACGGTTGTACCTAATGGTTTTATTGCTTTACCTTGACGATAAATAGCGGCAACACGAGTTTCTACATTAGGGATGTGTTCTTTAAGTGCAGATAACGCATAACCCACAAGTAAACCGCCATAGTAAGCTTTCACTGCTACTAATGAGAGCATACCATCAGCAAACTGCAACACTTGCAGAGCACCAGGGTAGTCAATTAAACGGCGGATATACTTAGTGACCAGTGCTTCGGGAGCAATGTAATGATCGATTGGTAAATCATCATTTTGAAAAAGCTTCTCGCGGTACTTTAAATATTGCTCCGAGCGAATACGGGCAATCTTAGTGGGAGTATTAAAAATACTGTACGCCACTTGGCATGCAACCATGTTCACTTCATCTGAACTGGTTACGGCTATAATCATATCGGCATCTTCAGCGCCAGCACGGCGTAATACATCAGGATGTGCGCTGTGGCCCATAACCCCTTGTAAGTCGTACTTATCTTGAAGTTCACGTAATCGGTTACCGTCAATATCAACAACAGTAATTTCGTTTTGTTCGCCAACTAAGTTTTCAGCAAGCGTAGCGCCAACTTGCCCGGCACCGAGTATAATTATTTTCATTATTTACCCGTGGTATTGACCATAATTTAATTAAAAAAATAGCCATTTAATATTTCATAAATGGCTAACTATTCAGTGTACGGCTATTAGGCTTTTTTAACTAGTTTAGCGTAATAAAATCCATCACTTTCACCGGGTAATAACTGCAAACCTGGAGTTGTTAAGGTATCGTTTTCGTGTAGCGGTATATGTTCTACATCATCGTTATTAGCTAAAAACTTAGCAACTTGCTGTTGGTTTTCTTGTGGAAGAACCGAACACGTAGCATATACCAATGTGCCACCTGGTTTTAACAGTGGCCAAATGCTATCAAGAATATCGCTTTGTAACTTAGATAAGTCTTCGATGTCAGATGCGCGACGTAACCATTTTATATCAGGGTGACGGCGGATTACGCCAGTAGCCGAACAAGGCACATCAAGCAAAATACGATCAAATAATTTTTCGTCCCACCAAGTATGTGGTTGTGATGCATCGCCACATTGAAGATCTGCGCCTAAGCCAATACGCGTTAAGTTTTGCTTAACACGTTCAAGGCGAGTTGCATCGCTATCAAGTGCAAGTACTTCTGCATCAGCAAGCTCTAATATATGACACGTCTTACCGCCAGGTGCTGCACAGGCATCTAAAATGTAGTCATCTGCTTTAGGTTCTAAAAAGCGTGCTGCAAGTTGTGCTGCGGCATCTTGTACTGAACATGCACCCGTATCAAACTCAGGCAATGAAAATACATCGCGTGGCTTAGCAAGCTTAATCCCATCTACAAAATCTGGGTTTAAGGTGTGTTCAATATCATTAGCGCTAAGCATATCGCTGTATTCTTGTGTACTAAACTGCGACTGATTTACACGTAACCACATAGGTGCTTGTTGTTGGTTTTCTGCAAGTATATCTTCCCAGCTATCTGGATAGGCTTCTTTAACTTGTTTGATAAACCAATTTGGGTGGTTGTATAAGCACACAGGGATCAGCTTTGCTTTTTCTTCAAGCTCTGCTTGTTGGCGCTGAAAACTACGTAAAATGGCGTTTATTAGCCCTTTTAATCCTAAAGCGCGAAGTTGAGCCAGTGCGTTTACAGTTTCTGAAATAGCAGCATGCGGTGGTACGCGCATATGCTGTAGCTGATAAATACCTACGTACAATAAAAACTGAAATATTCTACGTTTACCTTTTAATGGCTGCTCTACTAAGTGTTGGCAGTAATTTTCAAGGCTCGGTAAATAGCGTAAAACGCCATAACAAATTTGCTGTAGTAACGCTTTATCTTTAGGCGGCAAGCCTTGGCTTGCAAATGGAAGTTCTTGATTAAGCGATGCGCCTTTATCAACGACGTTATATAAAGTTTCAGCGGCAAGCGCTCTTACGTTTGGAACATTACTCATTGTTTTCGCCTAATATTGTGCCAGGGGTAACCCAGTCGCTACGACCATTTAAAAAGTCGTTAATTGCCATTGGTTTTTTACCTTGCGGCTGTAATTGCGTAATACATAAAGCGTGTTCGCCACACGCCACTACTACGCCATTTTTGTCGCTTGATAAAATTTGCCCAGGATCACCTAATTGCTGCACAACCTGCGCTTGATAAATCTTTACTGTTTGCCCACCCATTTGGGTAAAGCACACTGGCCATGGATTAAAAGAGCGAATGTTGCGCTCAATTTGCAGCGCACTCATAGACCAGTCGATATTAGCTTCCTCTTTAGAAAGCTTTTTAGCGTAGTTAGCAAGTTCATCATTTTGAGGTTCAGGGGTGATCTCGCCATTAGCTAATTTATTAATGGTTTCAATTAATGCGTCTGGTCCTAGCTCAGCAAGTTTTGTGTATAAGCTTGCGCTAGTTTCTGTCGTGCTAATAGGGCAGCGACTTATATGTAGCATATCGCCGGTATCTAGCCCTTCATCCATTTGCATTATTGTTACGCCGGTTTGTTCATCACCAGCCCAAATTGCGCGTTGAATAGGTGCAGCACCGCGCCAGCGCGGTAATATAGAACCATGTACATTTAAACAACCTAAACGCGGGGCTTCTAATATAGCTTTAGGTAAAATTAAGCCATACGCTACAACAATCATAATATCGGCATTTAAGCTTGTTAGCTCTGCTAGTGCTTCATCATTTTTTAATGACTGTGGCTGAAAAACCGGTAAGTTGTGCTCAAGCGCTAGCTCTTTCACTTCACTGGCTTTTAATTTTTTACCACGACCAGCAGGGCGGTCTGGCTGGCTATATACACCCACTATTTGGTGTTCGCTTTGTATCAGCGCTTGTAAATGACGTGCTGCAAAGTCCGGCGTACCGGCAAATATAATGCGTAATGGTTGAGTCACTGAGTTTTCCTAAGGTGCTTATTACTGATCTGCAAATTTGGCTTCTTTTTCAAGCTTTTTACGAATACGTTGGCGCTTTAATGGAGATAAGTAATCAATGAACAGCTTACCTTGAAGGTGATCTAGTTCATGCTGAATACAAATAGCCAGTAATTCATCTGCATCTAGTACAAATTCTTCACCGTTTTCGTTAAGTGCAGCGACTGTTACTGTTTCTGCGCGATCTACTTTTGCATACGAGTTGGGTACTGATAAACAGCCTTCTTCGCTAACGGTAGAGCCGTCTTTTTTAATGATTTGTGGATTAATTAACACCAGTGGCTCATCACGCTCTTCTGATACATCAATAACAACGATTCGTTGATGAATATCTACTTGCGTGGCCGCAAGTCCAATGCCATTTTCATCGTACATTGTCTCTAGCATGTCTTTTACAATTTGGCGTACTGTGTCGTCAACTTGTGCAACATCTTTTGCTATAGTACGTAAACGCTCATCTGGAAATCTTAAAACTTCTAACCTAGCCATAGTTACCTTTTTCACTTGTGCTTAATTTAGGGTATTGTATGCTCTTATTTTAGCCATTCGCGTTCACCTTTAACAGGTTTTGGGCAATAATAATGAAAAAACAATACAAGGAAGCTCAATGAAATCTCCATTACTTGCAATCATGCTTACGTTAAGTGCTGCATTCCCCGCAGTTGCTGACGTGCTTAAAATAAAAAAAGATGCACCAAAACAGTATGTTGTAAAAAAAGGCGATACACTTTGGGATATTTCTGGCATCTATTTAGATGAGCCTTGGCTATGGCCTGAACTTTGGCAAATGAATCCACAAATTGACAACCCGCACCTAATTTACCCCGGCGATGCATTAGCGCTGATATACGATGCAGATGGAAACCCACGTTTAGTGATCAATAAAGGATATAGAAAGTTATCTCCTCAGGGGCGTATTACACCAAAAGGGCGTAATGCTATTACTACCTTGCCGCTTGAAATGATTAAACCTTATATCAGTTACGAGCAAGCAATGAACAGTGATGATATTAAAGGCAAACCTTATATTTTAGGTGCTAACGAAAACACTAAAACACAAACGTTAGGTCATATTTTATATGCTAAAGGCGACTTACAAGTACATAAAGCGTATGCCATTTACCACAAGGGCGATGCTTACACCGACTTAACTGGTGAAGTGTTAGCAACGCGTGCATCTTACGTGGGTATCGCACGTGCGTTTAGAGCAGGTGATGAACACAATGGCGTGCCTTCGTCATTACGTGTTGAATCTGTTAAACGAGAAATTCAGCAAGGTGACTTTTTAATGCCGGCAATGGAAGGTCAAATGCTTCCTGCGTACTTTAATATACACCGCCCTTCTGAGCCTGTAACAGGGAATATTATCGCTTCCCCGCGCCACGTTAGAGAATTCAGCACAATGGATGTTGTAGTGCTAAACTTAGGCAGTGAACAAAATATAGAAGAAGGTCATGTATTAGATCTAGAGCGTCAATCGCCAACGGTTATTGATGGTCCTCGTGGCCCTCGTTACCCAGAAGACTCTAGTAAATACGAGAAGCTTTTATCTGATGTGAGCCAATTATTTGGTGATGAGTCTGACGAAGAAAATACAACGTGGACTATGCCTAAAGAAAAAGTTGGCGAGCTAATTGTCTTTAAAGTGTATGACAAAATAAGTTATGCATTAATAACTAAAAACCAGCACCCAATTCGCATTGGAGATATTGCAGTTATTCATTAAGAAGTAGCGAGTCGGTGCTCTAGGAGAGAGCATGGATCAGTCATCTGGCAAGCTAGCCCACTGGCTTGCCTTTTATATGTGTAAAGGGTTGGGTATAAAAACCCTTTTAGCACTATCTACAAACTATTCCCTTGGGTCGTTATTCGACTTACCTCATGACAAGCTTTTACAGCTAGGATTAACCGCTAATCAAGCGAGTAATTTACTCAACACTAATTGGCAACAAATCAGCCATTATGAGCAATTAATTGCGCAGCAGGGCATTACCGTAGTCTGTATTTTTGATGCGCTTTATCCAGAAGATCTCCGGCAGATTGCCAGTGCCCCTTTATTACTATTTTGTAGGGGTGATGTCTCGTTACTATCTACCCCACAAATTGCAATTGTAGGGAGTCGTAATGCCACACCTACCGGGCTTGAAATAGCATCAGAATTTGCATACGAGTTAACTTTGGCGGGGATTACAGTTACCTCAGGTATGGCGCGGGGAATAGATGGAGCAGCACATAAGGGCTCTCTTGCTGGTACGGGTAAAACCATAGCTGTGCTTGGTACTGGGGTTGATATTTACTATCCTAAACGCCATAAACTATTAACAGACCAAGTGTTAGAAAGCGGCCTGCTGGTGAGTGAGTTTTTACCAGGAACAGCTGCTCATGCTCATAACTTTCCGCGCCGTAATCGTATTATTTCTGGTTTATCTTTGGGGGTGCTCATTGTTGAGGCTGAAATCAAAAGCGGTTCGTTAATTACAGTACGTTATGCGCTTGAACAAAATAAAGAGGTATTTGCAGTACCAGGTTCTATTAAAAACCCGCTAGCACAGGCAAGTCACTTTTTAATAAAGCAAGGCGCTAAGTTAGTAGAAAACGTGGCTGACATTCTTGATGAGGTGAGTTTTACTTACGACAATAGCGTATGTAATAAAGAACAGCCAATTCAGGCAAATTCTCAATGTGAGGTTTTAAATAGTATTGGCTTTGAAGTAACCAGTGTAGACGACATTGTGCGTCGCGCTCGGTGGCCAATAGACAAAGTACTCGCTAGATTGCTCGATTTAGAATTAGACGATCAGATTGAGCGCGTCCTAGATGGTTATATTAAGTTAAGCGCAGGAAGGTAATATGTTTGATATTCTTTTATATCTTTTTGAAAATTACATTCATAGCGAAGCAGATATATTTGCAGAGCAAAATGAGTTAACCGATGAGCTACTGCGCGCGGGTTTTAATAAGCCTGAGATATTTAAAGCACTCGATTGGTTAGAGCAACTCGCCGATTTACAACACAGCGATGAGTCTCCTTATCTTATTGATAATCCTAAAGATGCAGTTCGTATATTTACCGATAGCGAATGCCAAAGGCTCAGTGCTGAGTGTCGTGGCTTTTTAATGTTTATTGAGCAAATTGGCGTAATTAACAATGTAACTCGTGAGATGGTAATGGACTGTTTAGCCTCTCTGGATAAACCAACCATAAGCCTAGAAGACTTAAAGTGGATTGTACTTATGATTTTGTTTAATGTTCCTGGCTCTGAGGAGGCGTATGAGCAAATGGAAGATTTGATTTTTGATGAACCCAGCGAACTTCTCCATTAGAGATAATTATCTTAATTGTACTCAAATTACTTAAACGTATAAGCACAGCATTGCTTGTATCTTTAAGTGGTTTGGGTATATTAGGCGAAAATTCACCAACCTATTAGGATCACCATGAGTAAAATCGACCATTCGCTTTTCTCGGCGAACAAGCACGCCCTCGAAAAAGAATACGAGATATGCCCACAGTGTGGTTCAGAGTTAGTGATCCGCAATAGTAAATCAGGCCCTTTTTTAGGATGCGCAAGTTATCCTAAATGCGACTTTATTAGGCCGTTGGCACATCACGACAGTAACGAAATCAAAGTATTAGAAGATTCAGCATGCCCTGAGTGTAGCAAACCGCTGGTGGTTAAAAATGGCCGCTACGGTATGTTTATTGGGTGTACGGGATATCCAGAATGTCATTATATTGCTAACGAAAATGAAGAAAAACAAAGCGAAGACACTTTGCCAAGTTGCCCCAAATGCAAAAAGGGTCATTTAGTCGCGCGCAGTAATAAGTTTGGTAAAGTATTTTATTCTTGTGATTGCTACCCAAGTTGTAAATACACGCTTAATAATAAACCGGTCGAACACCCGTGTCCTGAATGTGGCTGGCCCATCGTCATAGAGAGAAATATGGCAAATGGCACATTATTGCAATGCCCACAAAAAAGTTGCATGCATAAGCTGACCCCAACTGAATAACGTTTAATTATATCTGGAGACTACTTTGTCAGACCTTTCAAATACGCCCACTGCAATAACGTGCTTAACGCAAGGCGAAGTTATTTTATACCCAACAGAAGCTGTATATGGTTTAGGTTGCGATCCAGATAATCAACAAGCCGTTGAGGCACTATTAGCTATTAAGCAACGCCCGGTTGAAAAAGGGCTTATTTTAATTGCTGATAACTACGGACAATTATTAAAATACGTAGATGATGCAAAAATACCTATGGATAAACGCGCTGATATATTTTCGAGTTGGCCTGCTGCAATTACGTGGGTTATGCCTGCATCTAAAAATACACCCAAGTGGTTAACTGGGCAGTTTGATACTATCGCAGTAAGAGTAACTAACCATCCAACAGTAAAACGTTTATGCCAAGAGTTTGGCAAACCGCTTGTATCAACGAGTGCAAACTTAACAGGGCAAGAAACGGTCATTAGTATTGAGCAAGCTAAAACGCAATTTGCAGAGCAAGTTGGCTTTTACGTTGATGAGCCATTAGGTGGCAATACTCAACCAAGCACGATAAAAGACGCCATGACTGGCAAAATATTTAGAGGTTAATATGCAAAGCGAATTATTAGATCAAGTAAAAGCATACTTTATGGCTTTGCAAGACACTATTTGCCAAGGTTTGGAGGCTGCAGATGGCAGTGCTAAATTTATAGAAGATAACTGGCAACGAGCAGAGGGCGGTGGTGGCCGCACACGTGTAACCACTAATGGCACAGTGATAGAGCAAGGTGGGGTAAATTACTCACATGTATTTGGCGCTTCAATGCCAGGTTCGGCAACAGCGCATAGACCAGAGCTTGCAGGACGCAGCTTTCATGCATGTGGTGTGTCGTTAGTTATTCATCCAAAAAACCCTCATGTACCAACAAGTCATGCCAATGTGCGCTTTTTTATTGCTGAAAAAGAAGGCGAAGAGCCAATATGGTGGTTTGGTGGCGGGTTTGATCTCACTCCTTTTTATCCAGTATTAGAAGACGTACAGCATTGGCATCAAGTTGCTCATGATATTTGTGCACCATTTGGTAGTGAAGTTTATCCAAAATACAAAACATGGTGCGACGAGTATTTTTATTTAAAGCACAGAGACGAGACGCGCGGAGTCGGCGGTTTATTTTTTGACGACTTAAACGAACTTGGTTTTGAAAAGAGCTTTGCGTTTATGCAATCGGTTGGTAATGGCTTTTTAGATGCCTATTTACCTATTATTGAACGCCGTAAAAATGATGAATACACAGAGCAACAACGTGATTTTCAGCTTTATCGTCGCGGACGCTACGTTGAGTTTAATCTAGTGTGGGATAGAGGTACGTTGTTTGGGCTACAAAGTGGCGGGCGCACTGAGTCTATATTAATGTCTATGCCACCACTTGCACGCTGGGAATATAATTATAAACCAGAACCAAGTAGCCCAGAAGCTAACCTATATCAGTATTACTTACGCCCGCAAGAGTGGTTAACGAGTCAACCAAGTGAGTTGATAGCCAGAGAATGGCAATTATAACAATTACACAGTAATCAAAAAGGCGCTAATCAGCGCCTTTTTGCATTGTGGCTAAATACAAATTTAATGTTGATTGATCATGTGCGTTGCTAGTTGAGAGAATGATTGCTTTAAGCCTTCACGTAACAACGGGTTGTCTATTTCTATATCCAGCGTTTTATTCATGCAGTACATCCATTGATCGCGCAATGCTTTATCTACAGTAAAAGGCATATGTCTTTTACGTAGCATTGGCTGGCCATGTTTTTCAGTAAATAGGTTCGGCCCGCCTAACCAACCAGATAAAAATTCAAAAAATACTTGGCGAATTCGATCTAATGGCAGAGGATGCATATCATATAACGGTTTAGCGTATTCATCTGACTCCATTATGTCGTAGAATCGATTGGAGATAGCACGCGCCCCTTTCTCTCCACCTATTATTTCATACGGTGTTTTTTCAGGAGTAGGAGCCTGTTGCTCGGGAGCTGGCTTAGATTTAGAGAAAAGTCGTTTAATCATATAATTTATCATCGTTAATAGGCAGTTTATGCTGCAAAGAGGTTGCTTTAAAATGGACAAATATGCGGTTTTTGGAAATCCAATTAAACATTCAAAATCCCCCGCGATACATAAACAATTTGCTGTATCACTGGGTGAGCAAATCGACTATCGCGTAATATTAGCACCTATCGATAACTTTGAAAAAACAGTATTGTCTTTTTTTGGGCAAGGTGGTGTTGGCGCTAACGTTACGATGCCATTTAAAGAGCAAGCCTATGCAATGGCTGATGAGCTTACGCCATTAGCTAAAATTGTAGGGGCTGTTAATACATTAAAAAAACGAGATGATGGCACATTACTCGGTGATAACACCGATGGTGTGGGCTTTGTAAATGATTTACTCGCTAATAAAGTAGCCATAACTAATAAACGCATTTTAATCATAGGTGCGGGCGGTGCTGCTCGAGGGGTTATTTTACCTTTGTTAGAGCATAACCCTCAGGAAATAATAATAGTTAATCGCACAGCACAAAAAGCCAAAGAACTCGCAGAGCTGTTTACTCAATATGGACCAGTATCTGGCTTCGGCTTTAGTGATTTACCAGTAAGCGATTACTCACTAATTATAAACTCTACATCTAGCAGTATGAATGATGAGCTTCCAGCTCTTGATGAAAAACACATAACTAACTGTGAAGTAGCTTATGACATGTTTTATTCACTGCAAAATACCATTTTTATGAATTGGGTTGCACAGCATAATATTAACGCTAAGCTTTTAGATGGCAGTGGAATGTTAGTTGGTCAAGCTGCTCAAGCATATTATGTATGGCGTAATAAAATGCCAAAAATACTTCCCGTAGTGGATGCGCTTAAACAAGGGGTGCTTAAATGAATCAGGCAATACAATTTATAGATAGGCTAGAATTTAGAGAGCCTGATCATCAGTTAGTATTTTTTGCACAAGTTAGTGGCATGCTGGTGGAGTGTGTAATACAAGTAAATACACTTAAATTAACAGACGAAAGCCATGCAACAGAGTATTTTGAAAAGTACCGTTTTGATTATGAGGAGCGTGCCGAGGAACTCATCGAAGAGGAGAGCTATAACTCGGCAGGCCAAATTGAAGTAAGCTTATTAACTTAAGTTAGCGATTTCAGCTAAGTATTCATCTTTAAGTGATACATAGTTATCTGCAGATATTTTTAAAAAGGCAAGTTCTTGCTCTGTAAGAAGGCGGGCTTGCTTAGCTGGGCTTCCTACATATAAGTAACCAGACTCTAAACGTTTGTTTGGTGGCACTAAAGAGCCGCCGCCAATAATTACATCATCTTCAACAACCACGTTATCCATAATAATAGCGCCCATACCTACAAGTATACGGTTCCCTAATACACATCCGTGCAGCATTACCTTATGACCAACAGTTACATCGTCACCTATAATAAGTGGGTAACCATCAGGATTACTTTTAGTTGCACGAGATAAATGCAATACACTGCCATCTTGTATATTTGTACGCTCACCAATACGTATATAGTTAACATCACCACGTGCAGCTACTAACGGCCACACACTACTATTATCACCTAAAGTAATGTTACCAACCAAAACCGATGAATCATCAACATAAACAGACGTATTAAATGAAGGAGTAACACCTTTATAAGAACGAATTGCCATAGTTAGTACCTTTTAGATCATGATTATTAGTATTTGAGTGTATCAGCAAGGTGATTTTTGTACCATACAGTGCACTGTTTGGTTACAAAACTATCAGTTTCAGGGTGTTTAGTTCAGATACTAACCGAACAGCATCTTTTTTTACTTTTTCTTTAAAAAAGTGCTTGCGTAAAAATATGATCTCCCTATAATGCGACCCCACTGAGACGGGAAACGCCAACGCATAGCGAGGCAGGAACAACTCAGAGAGTTAAATAAAACTTCGGTTTTAAATCTTCCAAAAGAAAGTTTAAAACAAAGTGTTGACTCGAAAAATAAAGGGTGTATTATTCGCATCCCTTGAGACGCTAAAGCGA
>NZ_JADYWO010000018.1:0-38374 GCF_015864775.1 Pseudoalteromonas sp. NSLLW218
TCGAACGGTTGACCTACTGATTACAAGTCAGTTGCTCTACCAGCTGAGCTAAGTCGGCACACAAAACTGTGTGCTAATGCACGTTCAATTTTAAAGATTGAGAACTTTTATAAAGCACTTAAAATAAAAAAACCTTGCATAAGCAAGGCTTTTCAATAAATGGTGCCTCGACGCGGAATCGAACCACGGACACGAGGATTTTCAATCCTCTGCTCTACCGACTGAGCTATCGAGGCACATAAACTGTGCTAATTAATTGTGATACTTTACAATTAACTTAAATAAATGGTGCCGACTAACCGAGTCGAACGGTTGACCTACTGATTACAAGTCAGTTGCTCTACCAGCTGAGCTAAGTCGGCACACAAAACTGTGTGCTAAAGCACGTTCAATTTTAAAGATTGAGAACTTAAAGTAAATGGTGCCTCGACGCGGAATCGAACCACGGACACGAGGATTTTCAATCCTCTGCTCTACCGACTGAGCTATCGAGGCACATAAACTGTGCTAATTAATAAAATTAACCTTTAACTTAATAAATGGTGCCGACTAACCGAGTCGAACGGTTGACCTACTGATTACAAGTCAGTTGCTCTACCAGCTGAGCTAAGTCGGCACACAAAACTGTGTGCTAAGGCACGCGTAATAATGTTTAAATTGTTGATTAAACACCACTACTTTAATCAATGGTGCCTCGACCCGGAATCGAACCAGGGACACGAGGATTTTCAATCCTCTGCTCTACCAACTGAGCTATCGAGGCACTTAAACAGTGCTAATTAAAAATCTAAAGGATTTTTAATGCAATTCCCACTCATCTCTACCGACTGAGCTATCTGGGCGTGCGGCGTATTAAACGAGTTTTGCCCTTACAAGTCAACTTTTTTTTTATTCTTTATAACTGTTTGAACGGTTTTCAGACAACTCAGCACATTTTTTATTAATAACGTTCATTTTTACCACAAATCGGACTATAACTATAAATAAATATAACTAAATCAGACTAAAACCGTAGTGAATTATTTTTTGTAAATGTTACGATTAACTTAGGTACGTACGATAGGGACTTATCGTAGTAAAAACACATCAATTGGAAACAATCAATGCAGAGTAAATTCTCATCGCCAGTAAAAGGCTTACTGCCACTTTTTTTAATCATTAATATTGCTGTAACAGCGCTCGCTATTGTTGCCCACTCATTTTATACACAAACTGAAGTTAAGACAGCCCAACCAGCATCATCTGTTAATATCGTAACGCTTGCCGATAGATTAGACTTACCAATGGTCGATGCATTAACTATGTATGGTCAAGGTAAAGTAAAACAGTTACTTGATTTAACGGCTTTATTAGATGATAACTTTGAATATACTTTATATCGTTTCAATCCAGCATCTGCCACTCAGTTGGTGTATAGCAGCAGTAAGCCTGCTATAGCCTCTATTGAAGCAGAAAAGCATTTAGTAGAGCAAGGCATTCTTCACCACTTACTATTGTTAAACGATCAACCCATTGGTGAGCTTATTATTAAGCAAAACCTACCACCCACTCCTTTGAGCGCTCAAGATTCTCAAGTCATTGCTTATATTATTGCGATAGCAAGTGTTGCTACATTATTCATACTTACTTTAATGTTCAATATGTACATTAATACGCGCTTGCGTAAAAGTACTGACACTCTTACTCAAGAGTTACAGACAATCACTGAAGATGCTAATTACAATAGTAATGTTGATGAACAACTTGATATTGGTTTAGGTGTAGTAGCAAAAAACATCAACTTATTGCTACAAAAAGTACAAACTGCAATGAGCGAGAATGACGCAGCCCAAAAAGAGCTTTATAAATTACAAAATGGTCTAGAGGCCGAAGTACAAAATCGTACTTTAGCGCTTGAGCAAGCAACACTAAAAGCAGAGCGAGCAAGCGAGACTAAAACAACGTTTTTAGCAACCATGAGTCATGAGATTAGAACGCCAATGAATGGTGTTATAGGTACTATTGATTTACTTCGCCAAACCGAACTTGATGGCGCTCAGCATCGCTTAAGTACGATTATTCGTGAATCAGCGTTCTCGTTATTGAGTATTTTGGATGATATTTTAGATTTCTCTAAAATTGAGGCTGGAAAGCTAAATATTGACCCTATCCCCTTTTCAGTAACCGATACCATAGAAGAAGTTGCTCGTGTGCTCTCATCTGTTGCTAAAAAACGTGAGCTTGATTTAGAGCTAGCAATAGCACCAGATATTCCTATAAATCTTACCGGTGATAGCGTACGTGTACGTCAGGTTCTTTATAACCTGTGCAGCAACGCAATTAAATTTACGAGCACTGATGAAAAAACCCAAGGTCATGTAAAAATATCAGTAGAGGTGGTGCATAACACAACTGATCACTTTACCTTACGCTTTTGCGTAACTGATAACGGTAAAGGCATGTCGCAGGCACAACTACGCGAAATATTTAATCCGTTTATTCAAGCCGAAAGTTCGATTACCCGAGAATATGGAGGGACAGGTTTAGGTCTTTCTATTTGTAAAAGCTTAACTGAGCTTATGCTAGGGACTATTCATGTAACTAGCCATACAGGAATTGGCAGTGAGTTTACTGTTGAACTGCCGTTTAGCACATCGGGTAGAATTAAGTACGCACACAAAGGTGCATTAAATGGCAAGCAAATTGTTGTAGTTAGTAATCACCTAGAACGTGAAAAAACAATGTACCGTTATTTATCGTTTATGGGCGCTAAAATAGTTTATGCACACACAGAAGAAGAAATTGAAGAGCATCAACATTCGCAAGATATTATTTGGGTGGCTGATGGCATAGACAATATGGATAAAACAAACGCGCTGCTAAGACGCTTATTTTATTCATTAGAGGATTATAACCAACAAGTTGTTGTACTAAGCAAGCTTGATGAAGCGGCTATAAATCATAATAATATTTTTTATATTAATGCCTCTCCTCTATGTAAGTCTAACTTTATGCTGTCTATTTTAGTAGCTGCAGGTTTGCATACACCTAAACAAATTAAAAAAACCAAAACACTTAATAATTATTTAAATGTTGAGCAGGCTCGTCAATCAAACAAATTGGTTTTACTTGTTGAAGATAACCTTCTAAACCAACAAGTGCTAACCGATCAATTACACATACTAGGTTTTGGCGTTGAGATAGCAAACAACGGTGAAGAAGGCTTAGATATGTGGAGAAAAGGTGATTACTCACTTATTTTAACCGACTTACACATGCCTAAAATGTCGGGTTACGATATGGTCGAAAAAATCCGTAACGAAGCAGAGTTATTAGAATCAATTGATGCGCAGCCTTACATTATTGCTGTAACAGCAAACGCACTTAAAGGCGAAAAAGAGCGTTGTTTAGCCGTAGGTATAAACGACTTCATTACCAAACCTATAGAGCTAAACGCGTTAGAGGACACTTTAAAACGCTGGAGCGATAAGCAAAGCCAAAACCCAAATGTAGTTATCCATCAAACCATGGCGCTACCTATTGATATGGAAGCAGTTGCTAAATATGTAAATGGTGACGAAGCTAAACAGTTACGCTTTTTCAAAATGTATTTAGAACAAAGCCAAGGGCTAATTAAGGGGATTAATTCAGGCGTTATGGTTAACGATTTAGATGAGATTATTGAAGGGTGTCATCAATTAAAATCGATATCCAAAACAATTGGTGCCCAAACGGTGGCAGAACTTTCAAGTGCATTTGAAGATAAATGTAAAAAAGGTGAACTCACTACCGATGAATTAATAGACTTAAGAGATAAGTTAGAAATTGAATACTCTAAGGCAGCTCAATTTTTAAAAGAACAAATTAAAATTTCTGAGCAAGAAGATGAGTTAAGTGATTAAATAATCGCACATAAAAAAAGGGCTATTTAGCCCTTTTTTTATGTTTAAAATATTATTTTTCAGGCGGTCGATAACCTTCAATTTCCACATCTTTATTTTCAAACAAAAAGCCAACCATTTGCTCTTCTAAAAATGTGCGGTGCTCTGGGTCCATCATATTTAAATGCTTTTCGTTAATAAGCATTGTTTGCTTATGCTGCCACTGACTCCACGCTTCTTTAGAGATGTTATTAAAAATCTTTTCACCAATTTCACCAGGGTATAACTGAAAGCCAAGCCCTTCGGCTTCTTTTTGTAACTTTTGACAAAATACTGTACGTGCCATGATTGATTCTCTCTAACGCTAAATATGGGACTATTCTATACTATTGCTGTAATTTGTTTAACCAACTTTTTAGTTGGCGCTGCTAGGCCAACCTCTATTGATTGATCAAGCGGATACCACACTAATTGTTTGTCATTTACTACATCAGGAATTTTCTTAACATTGAGTACATGCGGATTAATCTTCAGCTCAAAATGTGAAAACACATGAATAAATGCTTCAAGCTCTACTAAGTCGGCTTCTAATCCTTGCTGAGCTAAAAACGTTTGAAGCTCCTCGTACTTATTAAATTCAAAAAAGCCAAACAGTCCTCCCCAAATACCGCTGTTAGGGCGTTTTTCCATAAGCACTTTATCGCCGCACTGAACAATTAACTGATGACAACTCTTCTTTGGCACTGCTTTTTTAGGTTTAGAATGTGGAAACTCTTTTACTTTACCTGCATTAAAGGCACCACAACCTGAATTTAATGGGCAAGCCTCGCAATCAAAGCGACTGCGTGAGCAAACACTCGCTCCTAAATCCATCATAGCTTGATTAAATTCGGTGACATTATTTTTAGGTGTTAATTGCTCTGATAAATGCCAAAGCTGGTTTTCGACTTTTTTAACACCGTACCAACCTTCTATCATAAAGTAGCGCGCTAAGACTCGCTTAACATTCCCATCTAAAATTGGATGATGCTGCCCAAGCGACAATGATAAAACAGCCCCAGCAGTAGAGCGCCCTATTCCCGGTAAATCCATTACTTCATCAAGCGTTTGCGGAAATTCGCCTTGGTACTTGTCACGTACTATTTTAGCTGTTTTATGTAAGTTACGCGCACGAGCGTAATACCCTAAGCCGGTCCAGTGATGCAGTACTAAATCTTCATCAGCATCAGCTAAAGCAATAATATCTGGAAAGCTTTGCATAAATTTTTCAAAATATGGGATAACAGTAATAACTTGAGTTTGCTGGAGCATCACCTCAGACACCCACACTTTATAAGGTGTTTTACCCAACTGCCATGGAAGTGTTTTACGCCCATGAAGGTGATACCAATCAACAACTTGATTAGAAAACGAATTAGACTGTTCTTTATTTAAATCCAACATATTGTACTTTTACTGATGCTCAATGGCGGCTCAGTCTATTGTAGTTAATAAAAAGATCAAGCTATAGGGCGTGTAAAACCAGCTAATACTTGTGATTGCGGGCTCGGTCAGGGATAATATGCAACCATTTTTAAACACATTGTTTTTGTCAGGCCAATAATATGAGTGAATCAAGCAACACTAACCTTGAGCAAGCTAAGCAAGAAGGTAAATACATCCGCACCATTCGCAGTTTTGTAAAACGCGAAGGTCGATTAACCAAAGGCCAAGCCGCTGCAATCGAAAAATGCTGGCCAACAATGGGCCTAGAGCATAAAAACGGTATGCTTGATTTAAGCGAAGTTTTTGGCAATAACAACGATGTAGTAGTAGAAATTGGTTTTGGTATGGGTAAATCGCTTGTCGAAATGGCAACAAATGCCCCTCACCTAAACTTTATTGGTATTGAAGTACACCGCCCAGGCGTTGGTGCTTGTTTAATGGATGCCGATGAAGCTTGCATTACTAACTTACGTATTTTTGAACACGATGCAGTTGAAGTACTTGCAGATTGTATACCTAATGAAAGCTTAACAACTCTACAATTGTTTTTCCCTGATCCTTGGCATAAAAAGCGCCATCACAAACGCCGTATTGTACAAACTGAGTTTGTTGAAAAACTAAGAGCCCAACTTAAAATGGGTGGCGTTTTTCATATGGCAACAGATTGGGAAAACTATGCAGAGCATATGCTTGAAGTAATGAATGTAGCGCCTGGTTTTAAAAACCAATCAGAAACTAACGATTATGTTCCACGTCCAGATTTGCGCCCGCTTACTAAGTTTGAGCAGCGCGGACATCGCCTAGGTCATGGCGTGTGGGATTTAATGTTTGAACGTACTGAGTAATTTGTAACTTTAAGCACTCACTTTTATTTTTGATAAAACTAAACATACTGTAAGGCAAAGCCATTTATGAGCGTACTAACCAACCCAAGCTTACTGTTACTTCGTAATAGCGAGGCATTAACGGGCAAATCTATCTTGGTGGTCAACTTTGTTCAAGATGGCTTTTTAACAGAGCTTAAAAAGCTTAACCCGCAAAGCAAGGTAACTGCATTTAGCTACAACCATGCTAACGGTGAGTTTGCTAAAAACAGCAAAGACGTTGAAATCCACGTAAATCACACAATACCTGGTAACGGCTATGATTTAGTTATTCTTTACTATCCTAAATCAAAACCAGAGTTATTAATGGCGCTTGATAATATTCGAGCTGCTATTACTGATGATGCCGAGCTATTAGTGGTAGGTGAAAATAAAAGTGGTGTTAAATCAATTGAAAAGCAATTAGCTGGCAAAGCAGAGTTTAGTAACAAAATAGATTCGGCTAAGCACTGCGTTCTTTACTCATTTGCTGAGATTACCCAGCACCCTAATTTTGATATTACGACCTACCATAAAAAGTTTGTTGTTAATGTTGCTGACACCGAGTTTACAGCTATTAGTGTCCCTGGGGTGTTTAATCACGGTAGTTTAGATATGGGAACGAAAGTTCTACTCGAAAACGCACCGACAATTAAGCAAGGTAGGGTTCTCGACTTTGGTTGTGGCGCAGGTTTAATAGCAACCTTTTTAGGGCTGCATAACCCAGCACTTGAGTTTGTGTGTAGTGATGTAAGTGCACTGGCAACTTACGCAACACAGCAAACCCTAAAGCTTAACAGCATCAAAGGCGAAGCGATATTAAGTGACGGCCTTAAAAGCATTACCGGTAAGTTTGATTTAATTATTAGCAATCCACCTTTTCATACGGGTATTGCAACCGACTACACAGTAGCAGAGACATTTTTAGCAAATGCAAAACAGCATTTAACTAAAGCAGGAAAGCTGAATATTGTAGCTAACAGCTTTCTAAAGTACCCGCCTATTTTAGAAACGCAATTTGAAAGCTACCAAACTGTATTTAAAAATAACAAATTTGCCGTATATAGCAGCTAATATTATTTTTTAAAACGCTTGAGTCCAACTGTACTCAAGCTAACCTTCGTATAAATATAAGAATTAATTTAGCTTTTTTCCTTCATTTTCTCCTGTCTTTGCTAAACTAAAATTCTAAATAATTAAAATTAACTCAGGCGATAATGAAATAATGCCTAAAAAAGTTCATCAAAGTAGCATTCGTAAAGCGCTCATTAACTTAATTATGCTTATTACAGCTATTTGCTTGTCGCTATCTATTTCGATTTCTACGTATTTAAGCGTAAAAGAGCAAAAGCAATTAATCATTAATAAACTCGTCATACTTTCTGAAATTGTAGCTTTTGATGCTGGTAAATCAGTAGCTGAAGATGATAGAAAAACAGAAGAAAAGCGCCTCAAGTCATTTGAAAACATCCCTCTTGTCAAAAACATACATATTTATTCAATAGAAAAAGCATCAAAAAAACCTGTTTTTTTTATTAGTTTCAATGCAAAAAAAACGCCTCCAGTACCGCTAAGAATAGACAGTGTTGATGAACTAAAAACACCACGAATTACGAGCGATAATATTGAACTAACCCGCCCTATTTACGATAACGAACAGTTGGTTGGTTATGTATACATGCGAGGAAGTCTGGAAAGTTTAGAAACTTATATTGAAAGGAAAATATTAATAGATGTCCTATTAACGCTATTAATTTTGGTAGTTGTTTACTTTATTGCTATAAAAGTTCAAAGACGTATAGCTAAGCCAATAGAACAGCTAAGCATGCTATTGCAGGATGTATCTAAAAATCATAACTATGATGCACGCGCGCCGGGAACCGATGTAAAAGAAATAACCGCCCTTTCAAATAGTTTAAATATCATGCTTGCACGTACCAAAAAGCAGCTTGAGCGCCACGAAAAAGATAAACAAGAAATAAAACAGCTCAACCAAAGTCTTGAAGAAAAAGTAAGTCAACGAACTATTGCTCTCAGAGAGGCAAATCAAGAGCTATTATCAACCCTTGAGCGAATGCACCAGTATCAAACACAAATTGTTGAAAACGAAAAAATGGCGTCTTTAGGGCAAATGGTGGCAGGTGTTGCCCATGAAGTGAATACACCAATAGGGCTTGGTATTACAGGTTCTACATTACTACGAGATAAGCTAGCAGATATACAACAAAGCTTTAATGATAAAAAACTAACCTCTAACCACTTAAAACGATTTATAGATGAAGGTATTGAAAACTTAGACTTAATTTATCGTAACTTAAATCGTGCCGCTGACCTTATTTCTAATTTTAAAAAAGTGGCCGTTATTCAAGACGACGGTGTTAATACCTACATTAATGTGCATAAATTAATTAGCGATGTTTTAATATCAATACAATCTGAGTTACTGCCTAAAAAGCCTGTCGTTATCATTAACTGCCCGATCGATTTGGCCATTCATAGTAAGTCCGAACCTCTACAGCAGGTGTTTCAGCAGTTACTTATGAACTCTGTAATTCATGGATTTATAGGTAAAGAAAATAATGAAATTCGCTTTGATGTAGAACTGGTAGGGAAAAAATTAACAATCGTTTATTCTGACAATGGTCAAGGCGTTGATAAAAATATTAAAAATAGAATTTTTGACCCTTTTGTAACTTCCAAGCGAGGACAAGGCGCAAGCGGCCTAGGGATGCACTTAGTATACAACTTAGTAACACAGGCTCTCGGCGGAAGAGTTATGTTTGATCTTGAAGAAAAACACGGTGCTCGCTTTATAATTACTATTCCTTAAATAAAGATCACTAAAAAGTACATATATTTAAAATTTATCCTTGAATTCGCATTTAATGACCTCATTAATGAGGCATGTGATAAGCGTGTAATACTATTTAATTACATTAAATAAATATTACTAAGCGATTTATGAACTTTTTTATCTTTGCTGTATCACATACATTGATGAAAGGTTAGAAAGTGATATAGTTTTGCTTTGAATTAGTCTGATTATTTTAAGTACCTTGTTTGATTGAATGATGTATCAATTATTAAAGGAAAATGGCTTCGACTTTATGATTCAAATAGCTACATCCACGTATATATCAATTAAACAGTAGTTTTTGCACTGCCCTTTTTAGTAGACTTTGGACACCCTACTGTTTTATTTTTATCCAATTTGTTTTTTCCTTGTTAACAAATGGGTATAATCCTATAATCTCTAGTAATCGGTTATAAATTCGTCACCGGTTTTTTATAAATAAAATATTCCAAAAGGTTAATTAATAATGCAAACGCCAGTCATTCTAATCGTAGAAGATGAAGACGTAACTCGACTGAACCTAGTTAGTTTATTTGAAGCTGAAGGGTACAAAGTTATTGAAGCCATTGATGGCGATGATATGCATGACAAGCTTACAAATAACGATGACGTTAATCTTGTAGTTATGGATATCAACCTTCCTGGTAAAAACGGTCTTATTTTAGCCCGTGAATTACGCCAAAAGCGTAAAGTGGGCCTTATATTCCTAACAGGTCGTGACAATGATGTTGACCGTATTTTAGGTCTTGAAATTGGCGCAGATGACTACGTTACTAAGCCATTCAACCCACGTGAATTAACTATTAGAGCTCGCAACCTTATTACTCGTACTGCTTTAGGCGGTGAAGAGTCAGCACTAGAAACAAATGGTGTTATTACATTTAACGGCTGGGAACTTGATGAAAATAGCCGTTGTCTTACTTCTCCAAATGGCGACGCTAAGCGTTTACCAAAAGGTGAGTACAGAGCACTTCGTTTAATGCTTGATTCTCCAGGTCGTATCTTTAGCCGTGAGCAATTAATTAAACACATGACAGGACGTGAGCTTCGTGCAAATGACCGTACTGTTGATGTTACTATTCGTCGAATTCGTAAGCATTTTGAAAGTGATAACTCAACGTCAGAGTTAATCAGCACCATCCATGGTGAAGGTTACCGTTTCATTGGTAAAATTGACGCTTAATGAGAGCTAATTAGTTTCACTCTAATTGCTGTAAAAATAAATGAAGGGCTTTTTGTCCTTCATTTATTTTATCTGCTAGAACATCTAACCACTTCTTTAATACTTCATCAGATTCATCTATTGCACCATGCTCCATTACTTTGGCATGAAGCTGCACATCATTAAGACCTACTGAGCCAGCCGCACCTTTAAGTTTATGTGCCACTGATTCATATTCTTCTCTATCACCGGCAGTTAATGAAGTAAGTAATTCTTGCTGATATTGTGGACTTAGCTTTTCGAATAACTGACTACTGCGCCTAAATACGACCAAACCCATTGAATTTACAAAGTCTTCTATTGTTTCAATATCTAATAGGTGTGCATCAATACCTTCAAGTGCTTCTTCACTCACTTTAAGTTGTGGTTCTGAGCATTCACTTTGCTTAATGCCAAATAAGTCAGCCAGCATTTTATCAAGCTTAACTGTGTTAATTGGTTTAGCCAACGCACCTTGTATTGATATACCCTCAAGCTCTTTTTCAGCACTACGTACATTAGCTGTTAAAGCAACTATTGGTAATTTATCAAAATGGCTATCTGAACGTATTTGCTTAGCAACCACGTCACCGTTTATATCTGGTAACTGCATATCAAGTAGAACTAAGTCGAGATCATCTTCGGTTTCAACAAACGAAAGTGCATCCTCACCGGTTTCAGCCCATAAAACTTCATGGCCGCGTTGCTCTAATAAGTTTGTAGCAATTTCGGCGTTAAGAGGCACATCTTCCACTAGTAAAATATACAAGCCTCGGCCAACATAACTTTGCTCTGTAGGTGCAATACATAAACTAAGCGGTATTTGCACTGTAAAACAACTTCCTTCACCTTCAGTACTATTGACTGTGATTATCCCTTTCATTGCACTTACAAGTGCCTTGGTTACAGCTAAACCAATACCTGAGCCTATCGCGTTAGTCCCTTTTAAATCCGGTGCTTTGTAATACATATCAAATATATGGGCAAGCTGCTCGGGTGGAATACCTTGACCAGTATCCGATACCTTAATAACTAACCATGGGCCTTCTACACGATTTTCTCGGCTACATTCGAGTGTTACTTTTCCTTGTTGAGTAAACTTAACTGCGTTGTTAATTAAGTTCCAAACAACTTGGCGTAGACGAGTTGGATCGAGCTGCGCATAAATATCCAGCATGCCATTGCGCTTAATATCAAATTCAAGTTCTTTCTGCTCTGCTATTAAACCCGCAAAGTTAACTACATCGTTTATAAAGTCTGACACATTTATAGAGTTGGTTGCTATATCGAGCTGATCTCTATCTATTTTATCTAAGTCTATAATATCGTTAAAAATATTACCGAGTGTTTCAGCACTCGAAAAAATAGTATTGCCCCAACTACGCTGTTGCTTATTAAGCTCTGTATCTAATAACATACGCGTTAAACCAACAATACCATTCAATGGTGTACGTAGTTCATGGCTCAGCGTAGCAATAAACTTACCTTTGTCTTTATAGGCAGTTTCAAGTGCTTGAGCTGCTTCTTTACGGCTAGTGATATCACGACCAAAACCCAATAAACCAATGTAGTCACCGTCATCATTTATAAAAGGTAATTTACGCAGCTCAAACCAACGTGTTTCACCGTCCACTTCATAGCCTACATCTATAGTTAGTGCTTTATGGCTCTGCTCTACCTCTTTGTCGGTTGCCAAAACTTCAGCTAAAAAATGACTCGGAAATATTTGCTCAACCGTTTTACCAATGAGTTCGCTGCTTGATTTACCCATTACTTCTTCAAACATTTTATTACAGCCTGCAAATACACCGTTGTTATCGCGGTAATAAAATAAATCGGGAGATGAATCAACTATTGAGCGTTGCAACATGCTTTGTTGAGCAAGTTCTTGTTGAGTTTTTTTACGCTCAGCAATTTCTCGGCGCAACTCTTCGATAGCGCGGTGCTTGGCATGAAACGCCATTTTACGCTCATCAATTTCAATATTTAAACGGCTAATGTTGTCTTTTAAGGTTTGGTTTAATAGCTTTTCTTGTTTGGTTGCACTATCTAAATAAGCATACGAGGCATCTAATTGACGAATTGAATTAAGTAATACACTTATAATTAAAGGAGAAACTACAGCAGTAAAAAACACCACAGCCAAAATATCAACAAGGTTCAATTCGCCTATCGCAACATAATAAAACATGCTCGATAAAATAAGAGATACAGTTAAAAATAAAGTGTAACAAATAGCTGCTGTTTTAAATTCACCAAATCGCGTTATTAAGCTGGAAAGTACCCGAGCCCAAGGGCTCAAAGAATAATCGGTCATACGTAATTTTATCTCTTAGCTGTGTACTTATATATAAAGAAGGCAATGCGTATGCGCAAACATACCATTTTTTCAGATTTTAGCATTTTTATCCTGCCACTACCCATGTTGTGCGATAAAAACAAAAATTTCATGTTTGATTTTGCTTCTCTCCTCAACTCATCATTTCAGCAATAAATTATTTAGTGTAAAATGCCCCGCTTTATTATCTCCAAATACGAGTAGCGCACATGCAAACCAATATGCCAGATATAGCAGACACAGCACCCGCTTTACAAACAGGTAAATTAGACTGGGTTGGCATGGGCGAAATCGAACTGCCATTTATTTTTGAATCGCGAGACTTATCACCGGTAACGGTAAACGCTAAAGCCCGTGCATTTGTTAATTTGCATAAAGAAGATGCCAAAGGCATTCATATGTCACGCCTATTTTTGGCACTTGACCTGCTTTCAACTGAGCAGCAAGTTAATCCGCAAACAATAGCGCAAGCACTCGATACCTTTATAACTAGCCACGAAGGGCTAAGCGATAAAGCACAAATTGAATTTAAATTTGAATTACCGCTCCGCCGTAAATCACTATTAAGTGGTAAAGCGGGCTGGAAAAGCTACCCAGTTGTACTTACCAGTACAATTGAAAATAACATTATTAGCTACGAGCTAACCGTAGATGTTACCTATTCTTCAACATGCCCTTGCTCTGCGGCACTTGCGCGACAGCTTATACAAAACGCGTTTAACGAAAAGTTTAACCAAGAAACCTTAAGCCAAAAAGATGTCCACGAGTGGCTAGGCACTACACAAGGTATTGTAGCGACACCTCACTCGCAGCGCTCTATTGCAAACGTAAAAGTAAAGCTTGATAGCAATATTCAAGAGTTTGACGTTGTGACGCTAATTAATACCCTTGAAGCTGAACTTAAAACGCCTGTACAAGCGGCAGTAAAACGCGAAGACGAGCAAGAATTTGCCCGTTTAAATGGCCAAAACCTTATGTTTTGTGAAGATGCCGCACGTAAAATAAAAGCATTGCTGGAGGATGGTAATTACAGCGACTACTGGCTGCAAATAAACCATTATGAATCACTACATGCACACGATGCTGTAGCTATTGCGGTTAAAGGCATTGAAAGTGGCTACAAAGCTTAATTGCTGCGTAGTTTTACTTTTAAAACAAACGGTATTTATTTTATAACCCATACTTTTTAGGCACGTAAATTGCTTTATTTGAGCAGTGTCAATTTGTTGTTATGGAGTTACCGTATGGAATTCGCTTTATTATTAATCTTAGTGTTAGTTGTCGGGGCCTCTGTTGTTGCGTCAAAATTTAATGACGATGGCGGAAACCCGTATCCTTTTACCCGCAAGCAAACTGTTTTCACTCAGGTTGAAGGCGCTTTTTTAAATCTTCTCGAGCGTGCTGTTGGCGATCAATATAAAGTTGTTAGTCGCGTTAAGTTAATTGACGTTATTGACTGTAAGCAAGGTCTTTCAGTTAAATCTAAACGTGCAGCTTTAGCTAAAGCTAAAAATAAGCAACTCGACTTTGTATTAATCGACAAAGAAAAACTTACTATTGTTGCGGCTGTTGACCTAGTTAACAATGCCAATAAAGATGGCCACAAAGCTCAACGCGACTGGTTTGTAAACGGTGCATTAGAGTCTGCGGGTATTCCACATATTCGTATGAAAGTTAAATCGGGCTACCGTCCTTCTGAAGTACGCGATGCAATTATGTTTAAACTTGGTAAGCCTGCAGCAACACAAACGCAGCGCCCTGTTCGTAATCGCTCACATAAGCCAGCGGTACTTTCACCTTCTCAAGCTAAAGCACAAACAACTGCTTTAGCTGAAATTTAAAAACCAAATTAAATACTCTCCTAAAAAGTATTTAAAGCGAGCTCATAAACAAGCTCGCTTTTTTGTTTTTTATTGCTAACTTCACGTATAATCAAGTGATTCAAACTCAGGAATTAAACATTATGAATGTTGGTATTATTGGCGCAATGGAGCCAGAAGTTAAAATTTTACGTGAAGCGATGCAAAACCCACAAATTTTAACTAAAGCAGGTTTCACTTTTTATACTGGTGAATTGGCTGGTAACACAGTAACACTTGTTCAATCTGGTATTGGTAAAGTAGCATCAACGATTGCAACCACCTTACTGATTGATAACTTCAAACCTGATTGCGTAATTAACACAGGCTCTGCCGGTGGATTCGATCCATCACTAAGTGTTGGCGACGTAGTAATTTCGTCAGAAGTACGTCACCACGATGTAGATGTTACTGCTTTTGGCTACGAAATTGGCCAAGTACCTCAAATGCCAGCAGGCTTTGTAGCTCACCCAAAATTAGTAGAAGCAGCACAACAAACAATCGAACAAATCAGTGATGTTAAAACACTTGTTGGCTTAATTTGTACTGGCGACACCTTCATGTGTGATCCGGTACGTATTGATAAAGCACGCAGTGATTTTCCTACAATGCTTGCCGTTGAAATGGAAGGCGCTTCAATTGCACAAACGTGTTTTACGCTTAACACGCCATTTGTTGTTATTCGCTCAATGTCTGATATTGCAGGTAAAGAGTCACCACAATCATTTGAAGAATACCTAGAAACAGCATCAATCAACTCATCTAAAATGGTTGTCGCACTTTTAGAAAAGCTAACTGCAGTGTCTCTTTAAATGCTTAGCAATATTGTTCAAAACCACTTGGACTTTATTGCCTTCATACTAGCGCTCCTTGCTGAGCGCTTTATTCCTCTTGTTAGCTGGTATCATCCTAATACAGCGTTAAGCGCGGTTTTTAGTGCTATTGGCAAGCGTATATACAAACGCAAAGAACCTAAAAGCTATCAATATTTAGCAGCTATACTGGCAAGCACGCTCATTTTAAGTGTTATTCTCATTATTGTAGTGTTAATACTCGAGTTTGCTTTTTACCCTGAATTACTCGCAGGTCTTATTTTATACTTATGCTTAGAAAGTAAGAGTATTGATAAAAAAGCGCTCCGTATTGCAAAGCTCACTAAACAAAATCAAAAATCGACGGCACGCGAATTACTAAAACCACTGCTTGCCCGTGAAGTTAATAGGCTTTCATCTCCTGGTATTATTAAAGCATTAATTGAGAGTTTAATACTGCGCACTGCTCGATACTATTTCGTAGTTATATTTATATTTTTAGCCTTTGGCCCTATTGCTGCTCTCGCCTATCGATTACTTACTTTAATACAACAAGCCTGGCGTAGTGATATATCCCCAAATAGCTACTTTTTAAAACCGCTTAAAATTCTCTTGTTTATTATTGAGTATATTCCAATGCGCTTGCTAGCTTTAACTATTGCAGCAAGTAGAGCGAGCAAACAAAGCATGCACTACATAAAACATTACGGCAGGCACTTTTATCAAACTAATACTGGTTGGCTACTCAGTACATGTTCTGCATCACTTGGTGTACAACTAGGCGGGCCTGCGGTTTATTTGGGTACTCGCTTTAACAAAATGCGTATTGGTGCTGATAGACTACCTACCCCCGAGGATGTGCCCGTTATAATTAATAGGTTAAATCAGGCCCGTGCATTTTGGTTGTTAGTAATTGTAAGTATTGAAATATTAAAAGTGATTTAGTGACTATTTAGTGACTACCTCGTAACTATTTACAGACCCAAAATACAAGCACAAAAAAACCAGCCTAGGCTGGTTTTTTAGTTTCATACTGTATTTAAGCTACAGTGATGTTTGCAAACTTACGTTTACCTACTTGGTAAATAGCCGTTGTACCTTTTGCTACTTCAAGTTTGGTATCAGTGATTTTATCTTCACCGTTAAGTTTAACTGCACCTTGCTTAATCATGCGCATTGCTTCTGACGTACTAACTACTAAATTTGCTTCTTTAAGCAAGTTAGCAATTAAAATAGTATCTTCTGCAATAGTGATTGTCAGCTCAGGGATTTCATCTGGTAACGCTTTTTTCTGAAAACGCTGAATAAAATCATCATGTGCACCTTGTGCATCAGCTTCACTATGAAAACGAGCAATTAACTCTTTAGCTAGTTCTATTTTAATATCGCGCGGGTTAGTACCTTGCTCAACACGCTCTTTTTGAGCTGCAATTTCTTCAATAGAAAGCGCGCTTAATAAATCGTAATAACGCCACATTAGCACATCACTAATTGACATTATTTTACCAAACATATCGTTTGGCGCATCAGTAATACCAATGTAATTACCAAGTGACTTAGACATTTTTTGAACGCCGTCAGTACCTTCAAGTAATGGCATCATTAATACTGTTTGCGGCCTTTGGCCTTCAACTTTCTGTAGCTCACGACCCATTAGTAAGTTAAAGCGCTGATCAGTACCACCTAGTTCTACATCAGACTCTAGTGCAACCGAATCCCAACCTTGTACCAGAGGGTATAAAAACTCATGAATTGCAATTGGTTGACCGCTGCCATAACGCTTTTTAAAGTCATCACGTTCAAGCATGCGCGCTACGGTTTGGTTTGCAGCAAGTTTTATCATACCTGCAGCGCCTAACTTTTCCATCCAAGTAGAGTTAAATGCAACAGTGGTTTTAGCAGGGTCGAGAATTTTGAATACTTGTTCTTTATATGTTTCAGCATTGGCTAATACGTCTTCGCGAGTAAGTGGTTTACGTGTTACGTTTTTACCTGTTGGGTCGCCAATCATGCCAGTAAAGTCACCAATTAAGAAAATAACCTCATGACCTAGATCCTGAAAGGTTTTCATTTTATTAATTAGTACAGTGTGCCCTAAATGTAAATCAGGTGCTGTAGGATCAAAGCCTGCTTTTATTTTTAGCTTTTTGCCCGACTTTAGTTTTTCAACTAGTTCGTCTTCAATTAATATTTCTTCTGCACCGCGTTTTATCTCTGCTAGAGCGGTTTGTAAATCCACTTTGTATTACTCCAAAATTCTGCCTACGAAGGGGCGACTAGTTACTTGTAATCACGGTTTTTATTAAGGTTTAAACCGAACATATATATGTAGCTAACATAACAAATTTCTATCTAATTAAAATAACTTTTTAAGTTATTAGGGCAACTAAACTAAATGAATTGAGTCTTAGTTAGATAGGACGTTAAAAAAGGCTTTCTACCCTTGATTTTAGCGTAGTTTAAATCTACAAAACACTAGTATTCGCACATTATTAAGTATATCCTGCAATATTACGTATTTATTATCTTGACAGCAGAAAAAGGCACGTTATGGTTCACGTGGTTCACACGCTCCCCAAAAAACACAAATTGCTTATTCTAGGTTTGGTTTCTGCTATTGTTGGCTTAGCCTTTCTTCCTTCTGAAAAAGCCACTGCATCCAAAGACAATAGTGCAAATGCACTAGAAATTGGTAAGCGCTATGAGTTACAAGTTAAAGTTGATGACAACGAAAAATTAACTGAGCTAAATTCAGAGCAAGCAGCAGAAAAGTTACCAGAATACGACTTTGTCGATCATAAAGTTAAAAATGGCGACAATTTAGCAATTATCTTTAAGCGTGCTGGTTTTTCAGCTCAAACGCTTCATAAACTAATTAACACTAATGCAGAGACTCGCAAGCTAACTAAAATTCATCCAGGTGAAGTACTCAGTTTTGCTACTGCTGAAGATGGCTCTTTGGCTCAACTGCGTTATGTAATTTCAAAAACAGATACTTTATTTGTTACCTTAAACGACGAAGGTAATTACGATACAGCTATCGATAGTAAAGAAATTGAAACGCTAACTAAAACCGCTGGCGGCGAAATATCTAATAATTTTTGGACTTCAGCAATTGCGGCAGGCTTAAGCGAGCGCCAAATAATGAACTTTGCTGACATATTTGGTTGGGATGTTGATTTTGCAAATGATATTCGTAAAGGCGATTTATTTGGCTTAATTTACGAGTCTCATTATGTTGATGGCGAGTTTATTGGTACCGGTAAAATTATTGCCGCTGAATTTGTAAACCAAGGTCAACGCTTTGCAGCGATTCGCCATACCGACGGCAATTTTTATACGCCTGAAGGGCGTAGCATGAAAAAAGCCTTTTTACGTGCACCTGTAAGCTTTAAGTATATTAGTTCTAGCTTTAATCCTAAGCGACTTCATCCTGTTACTGGGCAAGTTAGAGCGCACCGTGGTATCGACTTTGCAGCACGCACTGGCACACCAGTAGTCGCATCAGGTAACGGTAAGGTAGTTAAAGCGGGTTACAGCAAGTACAACGGTAACTACGTATTTATCAGCCATGGCACACAATATGTAACTAAGTACTTACACCTAAATAAGAAACTAGTTAAAACAGGCCAAAAAGTTAAACAGGGCCAACAAATTGGTACTGTAGGTTCTACTGGTCGTGTTACTGGGGCGCATTTACACTATGAGTTTTTGGTAAATGGCGTTCATCGTAATCCTAAAACCGTTAAGCTTCCAAAGTCAGAGCCATTACCTCGCTCAGAACTTGCTAAGTTTAAACCGATTGCAGATAACTTTATTGCCCAACTTGAGCGCAATCGCGAGCTACAGTTAGCACTAAAATAAAGCTTATTAATAAATATTAAAAAAGCCTTTGCAGGTTAAACCTGCAAAGGCTTTTTTGTATACGCTATAAACCATCAATTCATTAATACATAAATGAGCTGAATAACTAAAGATACCATCACTAGCGGCCAAATATATTTACTGTATTTGGTTGCGCCAGCAAGCCCTATTTTACTTTGATATTTTTCAAGCAATGGAATGAGTATCGCCAGCGCGACAAACAATCCAATTAAAATAACGAATATATTCATATTAGCGCCCTACTTATGGTAGCTCGTGCCCTTTAGCGCTGACATAAAGTGCATACCAATGCTCACGAGTTAGCTCTACGTTGACAGCATCACAAGAGGCTTTAATACGCTTGGCATTAGTTGTTCCAATAATAGGCTGAATAGATGCGGGATGGCGAAGTAACCATGCAATTACAATCGCCTCAGCAGAAGTATCATAAAGTGCAGCCAGTTTATTAACTAAAAGACTGGTGTTTATATCGGCCTGCGATGCGTTTGATAAATCACTACCACTGTATAAACCTTGGCATAAACTGCCCCAGCTTTGAATTTGAATTTCAAAATGGCGACAGTACTCAATACTACCTGGTGTAAAATTAAGATCTTTACCGTCACTGTTACCGGCATATACACCTTCATCAACAAACTGATGCTTTTGCAAACTAGCCTCAATTTGATTAGCCACAATAGGCATATCAAGTGCGTGCTGTAAAAAATTCATTTGGTGTTGCTGCATATTAGATACTGCAAAATTGCGCACTTTACCGCTTTCTTTTAAGCAACTAAATATACGAGCAATTTCGTTAACTTCCATGAGAGGATCAGGACGATGTAGCATAAGTACGTCTAAATACTCTGTATTTAATCGCTTCAAGGATGCTTCAACTGATTGCTCAATCCACTTAGCCGAAAAATCATAGCGCTTTGGTCCTAAGTCATCTTCAAAACGAATCCCACACTTAGATTGAATATACATGTGCTCTCTAAGCTCTGGTCGCTCACTTAATGCTTTACCAAAAACCTGCTCAGCTTTACCAAAAGTATAAATATCAGCATGGTCAAAAAAGTTAATGCCACCTTCAATAGCATTATCTATACATTCATGAGTTTGCTTAACATGTGCATCAGTAATTGCGTCTTTATTCCAACCGCCGCCCAGACCCATGCATCCGAATACAAGTTTACTAACATGAGGTAAGTGCTTTGCTAAAGGTGTGTGAAGCATGATAACTATCCTTAAAATTTTGAAGAGCTGTTACTGTAAACAAAAAGCGCTGAACAAGAAACCATTTAGCGGCGAAGAAATTAAGAACAAAAAAAAGCGCAGTAAACTGCGCAAATCGGTTGGATTAAAATTAATTTAACCAACAAGTGCTAATAAAATACCCGCAGCAACTGCACTACCAAGAACGCCCGCAACATTTGGTCCCATTGCATGCATAAGTAAAAAGTTATGAGGATTACTTTCAAGGCCTACTTTGTTTACTACTCGTGCCGCCATTGGCACAGCCGATACACCTGCCGCCCCTATTAATGGGTTTATAGGTGTTTTAGATATGCGATTAAGTCCTTTTGCCATAAATACGCCAGATGCCGTACCAATTGCAAACGCGAGTGCGCCAAGTACTAAAATACCAATCGTCTCAACAGTTAAAAACTTATCTGCAGCAAGCTTTGAGCCTACAGCTAAGCCTAAAAATATAGTTGTAACATTGATGATTTCGTTTTGAGCACTGTTACTTAATCTATCAACAACACCTGACTCTCGCATTAAGTTACCTAAACAAAACATACCTACCAGCGGTATAGCAGCCGGTAAAAACATAGCCGTTAAGCTAAGCACCATAAGAGGGAAAATAATCTTTTCCTTTTTAGATACTTTACGAAGCTCTGGCATTTTTATTTTACGTTCTTCTGGAGTTGTTAACGCACGCATTATTGGCGGCTGAATAATTGGCACAAGTGCCATGTATGAGTATGCGGCTACCGCTATTGCACCAAGTAAATCAGGTGCCAGTTTTGACGCTAAAAATATTGCAGTAGGTCCATCTGCTCCACCTATAATCGCAATAGCCGATGCATCCTGTAAAGTAAACTCAAAGCCTGGCACATAGTTTAATAATATCGCGCCAAACAGTGTCGCAAAAATACCAAACTGTGCAGCCGCACCTAATAGCAACATACGTGGATTAGCAATAAGCGCACTAAAATCGGTTAGCGCCCCTACTCCCATAAATATCAATAACGGAAAAATCCCCGTATCAATACCCACATAATAAACGTAGTACAAAAGCCCACCAGGGTCTGACAAACCTGCCACTGGTACATTTGTTAAAATCGCACCAAAACCAATAGGTAGTAATAATAGTGGTTCAAAGCCTTTAGCTATCGCTAAAAATAGTAATAAACACCCTACCGCAATCATTATTAACGATGGGATTGTAAAGTTAGCAATGCCTGTCGCATTCCAGAGGTTTAAAATACCTTCCATCCTCTATTTACTCCTAAGCTAATGCAATCATAGCGTCGCCGGTAGTTACAGCATCGCCTTCACTAACTAACACTTCAGCAATTGTTCCGGTATGCGTAGCGCGTATTTCAGTTTCCATTTTCATGGCTTCCATAATAATCACTACATCGCCTTCGTTAACAACTTGCCCAGCTTTTACTTTAATCTTAAAAATATTACCGGCTAGAGGTGCGTTAAGTGTTTCGCCTGATGCTACCGAAGCCGACTGAGGAATGTGCTCAGAGTCTTTTAAGGTTACTTCTTTAAGTTCACCACCTTGCGCCACTACTACGTCGTAAACTTTACCATCTACTTTTACGCTGTACTGCTCAGCTTTTACGCCGTTATTGTTTGAAGTTGATTTAGAAGGTGCTTTACTGCTTTTATCTTCAACACAAGGTACTGGCTCGAATGCATCTGGGTTGTTGCGGTTTTTAATAAACTTCAAACCAACTTGTGGAAACAATGCATAAGTTAGTACATCATCAATTTGATCATCAGCAAGTGTTAAACCTTGCTCTTGCGCTTCTTTTAATAATTCAGCTTCAAGTGTTGCAAGCTCTGGTGCAATGTTATCTGCAGGGCGACAAGTAATAACCTCAGCTCCATCAAGCACACGCTCTTGTAGCTCTTTATTCATTGGTGCTGGTGTTAAGCCATATTCACCTTTTAATACGCCAGCAGTTTCTTTAGTGATTGTTTTATAACGCTCACCCGTAAGCACGTTAAGTACTGCTTGAGTACCTACAATTTGCGACGTAGGTGTTACTAAAGGTAAAAAGCCAAGATCTTCACGTACACGTGGGATCTCAAGTAAAACTTCATTAAGCTTATCTGCCGCGCCTTGCTCTTTAAGTTGGTTTTCCATGTTTGTAAGCATGCCACCAGGTACTTGAGCTAGTAAAATACGACCATCAACCCCTTTTAAGCTACCTTCAAATGCCGCATATTTTTTACGTACATCTCTAAAGTAAGCAGCAATTTCTTCTAGGTGATTTAAATCAAGGTCAGTATCGCGCTCGGTACCTTCAACTATCGATACAATAGTTTCAGTAGCAGTGTGTCCGTAAGTCATACTCATAGATGAAATAGCGGTATCAAGCATATCAATGCCTGCATCAATCGCTTTTTGATAAGTCGCAGTACTTAAACCAGTTGTAGCATGGCACTGCATAGCAATAGGAACCGATACAGTTTCTTTAAGTGCTTTAATTAGTTTTTCAGCATCGTATGGCTTTAATAAACCCGCCATATCTTTAATACAAATTGAGTGACAACCTAAATCTTCTAATTGCTTAGCAAGAGTTAGCCACATTTCAAGCGTATGAACAGGGCTAACTGTATACGAAATAGTACCTTGAGCGTGTGCGCCTACTTTTATAGCCGCTTTAATCGCTGTTTCAAGGTTGCGTACATCGTTCATTGCATCGAATATACGAAATACGTCAACGCCATTTTTGTGTGCGCGTTCTACAAATTTTTCAACTACGTCATCAGCGTAATGGCGGTAACCCAATAGGTTTTGACCGCGTAATAGCATTTGCTGTTTAGTATTAGGCATCGCTTTTTTAAGCGCACGAATACGCTCCCAAGGATCTTCGCCTAAATAACGAATACACGAATCAAATGTAGCACCGCCCCACGATTCAATAGACCAATAACCTGCATCATCTAGCTTGCTAGCAATAGGTAGCATATCGTCTAGGCGCATACGTGTTGCGAGCAATGATTGGTGCGCATCGCGTAATACCAATTCTGTTAATTTTAATTTAGCCATGTGTGTGCCCCTTATTTGTTATTTGATTTGTACTGAGCAATGGCAGCACTAATAGCAGCGATGTGCTCATTAGGCACACCTTGAGATTTAAAAGACGGTGATTTAGCTGGTGATGCCTCTGGTTCGCTAAAGCGCGTCACCAAATTAGACATAAGCGTTACTGCACCAATTAATATCGACAGAAATACAAACACCCCAACCATACCAGTTAGCATTAAGCTACCAGCCGTTGTGAGTAGAGCACCTATATCCATTTTTCTCCCCCTTGAAACCCATATCGAAAATAAAAAATCGATTTAATTAAATATTTATTCACTGGATGATAACAAAACTAGTCGCTTTGTCTACATCTTGTAAATTGGTAAAACCAATTAAACTATAAACAACATAACACTCAACTTATTTACATGCCATAACCCAGCAACCATGCGCCCTACAATACACGTAGGAAATAACGACTATAGCTAATAGTTATATAGAAGTTGTTAATTAACTATTCAACTTAATAAAAATACACACCAAACTTTATAATAAGTACAAAAACACGCACTAATTGTTAATTGGTCTTACCAAAAAAATTATTCTCAGTGGATTTTTGCCAGCAATTTGTAACAGTGTGAATAACTTACATAACAAAGCGTAAAAGTTACTAACTAACAAATAACTAAAAACATAACCAAAAAACATAAGTCACTGATATTAATATAAAATAAACTTTGGCATGTAACTGGCATTAGTTATTATGAGCAAATTTGATAACCAAGGAGAAAACAATGTTACGCTGGACAATTACATTTTTAGTTATTGCTTTAATCGCTGCAGTGTTAGGTTTTGGTGGCATCGCAGGTGCCGCAGCTGGTATAGCAAAAATTATATTTTTTATCTTTTTAGTACTTTTAGTGATTTCATTAGTTTCAGGTGCACTACGTGGTAAATCGCCCAGGTAGATAAAGCATGCAACTAACACACTAAAATTTAATTAAAACTTACAAGGAATTACATTATGAATTCAACAACTGTAAAAGCAGCACTAATCGGTCTATTCGCAAGTTTTTTCATCATGGGTTGTGAAGACAACCATGCAGAAGACGCAGGCGAACGTATTGACGAAGCAGTAACTGACGTGCAAAACAAAGTAGAAGATGCATGTGAAAATGTTAAAGAAGGCGTAAACGCTGAAGAAACTAACTGTTAATTCTTCTTTTATCGCTAAAAAACGGCCTTAGGGCCGTTTTTTTGTGTCTGTAATAAAATCGCTGACTATAAAGCTGCTCATTTAGCGATTAGCTTGTTAAAATAAAAAAAACGATATTTAAAGCAAGGCAATATGGCATTTACAACAACCTACACGCTAGATAAACCCTACTTTTATGAGTGCTTTGATGAGTCACTCCCGTACAGTAAACGCGCCAAACCTAAGTACTTTTTACTTGTACTACTGGTTGCGCTTGGTTTATTTGGCATTTATGTTTTAAACGATCATTACTTAGGATCGTTTATGATCATGCTAGGTGTACTAGAGTGCGTCGCTTTTTACTATCGCAGACCTTGGTGGGTAACCAGACAAATGCTCAGCAGAGCATCAGGCTCAGAAGTAACACTTACCTTTGATGAAGAAGGCATTAAATCGGCTAATCATTACAAAAGCTTTCAGCTAACTTGGCAAGACATAAGCGAAGTAATAGATACGCAGCAAGGTATTATTATTAAAAATAAAAGCGGCATGCAGTATATTTCAAAACAAATATTAACCCCAGAAACACTCGCTTTTATAAACAAAAAAGCCACTCAGTGAGTGGCTTTTGACTAGTTGAGTTAATTACTCAGCTACGTATACGTGTTGATTAAGCATTGCCCGGATTAGGGTTCGACTTTTCAGCTTGTATGCGCATGTAAATCTCTTCACGATGCACTGATACGTCTTTTGGTGCATTAACACCGATTCGAACTTGATTTCCTTTAACACCTAGAACAGTAACTGTTACTTCGTCACCAATCATTAGGGTTTCACCTACTCTACGAGTTAGTATTAGCATTCTCTTGCTCCCATGTTCCAATAAAAATTATAAGATTCCGCTTAAACATACTAATGAAAATTAGACTGAAAAGTAAGTAAAAACTCTCAATCTATCCATTTTCTGTTAAAAATGCTTTGTGTAATGCACGAACAGCCAACTCTAGGTACTTTTCATCTATTAAAACTGAAATTTTGATCTCAGACGTCGAGACTAAAACCACATTAATATTTTCCTGCGCTAATGCATCAAAAAATAAACTTGCTACACCAGAATGCGATTTCATACCCATTCCAACAGCAGACACTTTAGCGACTGTTGGTAATCCGCTTATATTTTGAGCACTGAGTTGAGCTTGATCTTCGCTCAATAATTCAAGTGCTTGCAGATAATCATTCGAGTGCACAGTAAAAGCATAGTCTATTTTTTCAAAGATATGATTAACTTGATTAATCATATCTACTTCGATGCCATTATCAGCAAAAAGTTTCAATATTTTTGAAAGATATTGTGTACCGCTTGGCACACCATCGACTTTAATTAAACATTCGTCACGATTAAACGCAATCCCCGATACCACCTTGCTTGGCATATCGTTCTCCTCAAAACTTATTAATGTGCCTTCATCAGGATTAAAGCTCGAAAGCACCCTAAGTGGCACATTGTGTCTACCTGCAGCTTCTACTGAGCGAATGTGCAAAACTTTCGCCCCTAAACTTGCCAGCTCCAGCATTTCGGCAAAGGTAACTTGGCTCATTCTGCGCGCGTTAGGTTCAACACGAGGATCTGTAGTATATACGCCGTCAACGTCTGTATAGATCTGGCATTCGTCGGCTTTTATAGCCGCTGCTATTTCTACAGCCGATGTATCGGTGCCACCGCGCCCAAGCGTTGTAATGTTGCCCTCAACATCACGCCCTTGAAATCCAGCAATAATAGCAATACGGTTATGTTCAAGCTCATGCTTTAAGCGTGTAGCTGCAACCTCTGCAATACGGGCTTTGCCAAACATGTTATCGGTTAGAATATTAACTTGCTCGGCTAACAAGCTTACAGCTGAATGACCACGTTTAATAATAGCCATAGCAAGCAGCGAAACAGAAACCTGCTCTCCGGTGCTAATAAGTACGTCTAGTTCACGGCTACTCGGGCGAGTATCGATTTGTTTGGCGAGATTAATTAAGCGGTTGGTTTCTCCCGACATAGCCGAGAGCACCACAACCACTTGATGCCCTTGTTGTCTGGTCTTAACAACAAGGTCGGCGACTGCTTCAATTCGCTCTATTGAGCCTACCGAAGTGCCACCGAATTTTTGAACAATAAGCGCCACTTAGGCTTAAGTACGCTCAGTTAACCAAGCTGTTACGCTATCTAATGCAGCACCAAGGTTTTGTGGCTCACTACCACCGGCTTGTGCCATATCTGGACGACCGCCACCTTTACCACCTACTTGGCCTGCCATGTGGTTAACTAACTCACCGGCTTTTACTTTGCCTGTTAAGTCTTTAGTTACACCAGCAATTAGGCTTACTTTGTCGCCACTGGCAACACCCAGTGCAATAACACCTGAGCCAATCTTGTTTTTAAGGTCATCAACCATACCGCGAAGCGCTTTAGATTCAGTCCCTTCAACGTTTGCAACTAACAGCTTAACGCCATTAATTTCTACTATTGAGTCAAGTAAAGACGCGCCCGCTGCACTTGCTAGCTTATCGCTAAGTTGTGCAATTTGCTTTTCAAGGCTCTTTGATTTTTCAAGAAGCGCAGTAACTTTTTCAAGTACCGATGCGCTATCGCCTTTAACTAAAGCTGCAACATCGCTAAGTTGTTGCTCTTGCTCGCTAACGTACGCTACAGCATCTGCACCAGTTACGGCTTCAATACGACGTACGCCTGCGGCAATACCACTTTCAGATACAATTTTGAATAAACCAATATCACCAGCGCGCTCAACGTGAGTACCACCACAAAGCTCAATAGAGTAGTCGCCAATAGTAACTACACGTACTTCGTCATCGTACTTTTCACCAAATAACGCCATTGCACCTTTCGCTTTAGCATCATCAATAGCCATAAGCTCAGTATTAAGTGCAAAGTTACGACGAATCTCGTCATTAACTACGCGCTCAATTTCACGTAGCTCATCTTTAGTAACCGCTTCAAAGTGTGAAAAGTCAAAACGTAAACGATCAGGCTGAACAAGTGAGCCTTTTTGGCCTACATGGTCACCTAATAGTTGGCGTAGTGCTTCGTGTAAAATATGCGTAGCTGTGTGGTTTTTCTTAATGCTATCGCGACGCGTATCATCAATAGTTGCGTCCACTTTATCGTTAACACCAATACGGCCTTGTACAGTACCGTGGTGAGCAAAAGCATTACCAAGCTTAGTGGTATTAGTAACATTAAATTCGCCACCAGCAACTGTAATAGTACCCGTATCACCCGTTTGGCCGCCAGATTCAGCGTAAAAAGGTGTGCGGTCTAGTACTACAATACCTTGTTGACCATCTTCTAATAACTGAACAGCTTCGCCACCGGCAAAAATTTCAACCACTGTCGCGCTATGGTGTGTGCTGTCGTAGCCTTTAAACTCAGTAAGCTTTTCTGATTTTAATTGCTCGTTGTAATCAGCACCAAATTTACCCGCTTGTTGCGCTGTTTTACGTTGTACAGCCATACACTCTTCAAAGCCTTGATGATCAATCGTCATCTGGCGCTCACGCGCAACATCGGCCGTTAAATCAGCTGGAAAACCGTACGTATCATAAAGCTTAAATACTAAGTCGCCTGGTATAATATCGCCTTTAAGGTCGCTTAAGCTTTCTTCTAAAATAGCTAAGCCACGCTCAAGTGTTTTACCAAACTGTTCTTCTTCAATGCGTAATACTTTTTCGATAATTTCTTGTTGCTTAGCAAGCTCAGGATACGCTTGACCCATTTGCTCAATTAGCGCAGCAACTAATTTATAGAAAAACGAACCTTGTGCACCTAACTTATTACCGTGGCGCACAGCACGACGAATAATGCGGCGTAGTACATAACCACGGCCTTCGTTAGATGGCATAACACCGTCTGAGATTAAAAACGCACACGAACGAATATGATCCGCCACTACACGTAGTGACTTGTCGTCCATATCTTGCGCGTTAGTAACACTTGCAGCAGCGGCAATTAAGCCTTGGAATAAATCGATTTCGTAGTTTGAATGCACGCCCTGCAAAATAGCAGAAATACGCTCAAGGCCCATTCCCGTATCAACAGATTGCTTAGGCAGTGGCAGCATAGTGCCGTCGCTTTGACGGTTGTACTGCATAAATACCAAGTTCCAAATTTCGATGAAACGGTCGCCGTCTTCCTCTGGAGAGCCCGGAGGTCCGCCCCAAATGTGTTCACCATGGTCATAAAATATTTCAGAACACGGACCGCACGGACCGGTATCGCCCATAGACCAAAAGTTGTCTGAGGTCGCAATACGAATAATACGATCTTCACTTAAGCCAATGTCTTTTGACCAGTACTCAAATGCTTCTTCGTCATCGTGGTAAATAGTTACTAAAAGTTTTTCTTTTGGTAGTTTTACTTCTTCAGTTAAAAACTCCCATGCAAACTTAATAGCTTCTTGCTTAAAGTAATCACCAAAACTGAAGTTACCTAACATTTCAAAAAATGTATGGTGGCGAGCAGTGTAGCCTACGTTTTCTAAATCGTTATGCTTACCGCCAGCACGTACACAACGCTGCGAGCTAGTCGCACGTGTATAAGGGCGGCTTTCTGCGCCTAAAAATACATCTTTAAATTGCACCATGCCGGCATTGTTAAATAACAACGTGGCATCATTACCCGGTATAAGCGAGCTTGAAGGTACAACTTGATGTTGCTTGCTGGCAAAAAAGTCTAAAAACTGTTGCCTAATTTGTGCGGTAGTCATGTGCTGCATTTGAAAGTCTCACCTGTATTTACTGTGCTTGCATTGCAAAATTAATTTCATCGTAGCTAAAACCCCGATACATTAAGTAGCGCACGCGCTTAGCTTTATCTTTGTAATCGAGATCTGGCGGTGTATTTGAATATTTTTTATTGTACGCATCCTGCGCAAGCTCAAACCAATCTACTTCAAGCTCTTCAACTACCATTTCAAGTAGCGAACGATCAATCCCTTTGCCCATAGCTTCGCTTTGTATTCGCTTAAGCCCGTGGCATTTAAATATGTGTTTTCTTACAAAGCCTTCACAGTATCGTTGCTCGTTGATAAAATTGTGCTTTTCGCACCAATCAAGCAGCGTTTCAATAAACTCTTCTGTGGCTTCTTTTTGCTGTAGCTTAAGCGTTAACTCACGACGCGAATATTCTTGGCGCCCTAGTAACCAAAGTACATAGTTTTTTAGTTTTTGCTTTAATTTATCATCCATTAAGCGTCAAAACGTCCGCTTGTTTCACTGCTAAGTGGCTTAACATTAATGTCGTCACTTGGTGGTACAACAGGCATAAAAATGGCTTGATAAGATACAAAAAAGCTAATGTAGCAAATCGGCATTAAAATCAACAGTGGTAAGAACGATAAGAACATCGAAAGCGCCATAAATAATGCGCAAATAAGGCCAAAAACGCCAAGTGGCAAAATGTTATGATAAAACACCATTAACGATTTTTTAAGTGCCGTTAAAATACGTGTTTCTTTACTAAAATAAACAAGCGGTACGGCGTACGCAAATGCTGTTAAATAAATTAGCATTGCCATAAAAAATAAAATTACATTTGCGCCCGAAATACTATCAAGCATTTGTTCAAGTGCTACGTTTGGATCAAGCCCTGGTTGGCTCATAACAGCCACTGCATCGGCAAATAAGCCATTAGCAAGTAATGCCATTAAAATGCCCGCACCCATTTGGTAAAGTGCTAAACGCAATAACCCTAAGCGATTCCCTTTTGCCGTAAATGGCTTGAGAATATCGGCCAGCATAATTTTTCCGCCCTGCTGCTTACTAAGCACCGCTTGATAAAACCCTGCGGTTAAAAATGGCGTAGCTAGCGCTGCTACCACTTGCAGTAAAGGTAAAAATAAAGACAGCAGCCCTACAATGCCAATAAATAAATGCATAAAAATAAAGGTTGCTGGCTGGGTTTTAAAAATAAGCCATCCGGCTTTTAACCACTTTAGCCCTGCATCGGCTTTAAAAATTCGTAATTGTGTAGACATACTTGCTCTTAATTTAAAACGAAACACGCCAAGTATAACTTGGCGTGAGGGGGTATTAATAGACGAAACGTAATTAAATGATTAAGGTTTTTTAATTTTCTTAATATCTAACATATGCGCGCCATGCTTAATTTTTGTTTCTAGGTACGATTTATTACCCGCAACACCCGCTTTAATGTGCGCATGCGTGCCCACAACCGAGTCAACATTAATACCGGCGTCTTTTAATGCGTTAAGCTTTTTAGGATTATTGGTCATTAATTTAACGTGGCTTAAATTAAGCGCATTGAGCATTAATACCGCATCCGAAAAATCACGTAAATCATCAGCAAAGCCTAAATGATTATTAGCTTCGTAGGTGTTCATACCTTGCGATTGCAATACGTAAGCATCAATTTTGTTGTATAAACCAATGCCACGACCTTCTTGGCGTAAATACAATAAAATACCGCCTTTTTCGTGCATCATTTCAATACATTCATTTAGCTGCTCGCCGCAATCGCAACGCGATGAGTAAAATACATCACCCGTTAAACACTCAGAATGCATACGAATAAGCGGTACATCTTGCTCTGTATCAGCGTTGTTAAACACCATAGCAATATGTTCTTTGCCATCTTTTAAATCAGTAAATGAGATTATTTCTGCAGGGATATCACTATTTCTGCCAACATTAAGCTGGACTCTTGCTCTTACTTGCGCCACGACAAATCCAAATATTTAAATAACTACGACACGACAATAAAGTGATAATATCACAAAATAGGATAAATACACCGTAGTACAAGACTGTTTATGGCAAATATATGGCGACGACAGGCGTTATTTTCAATGATTGTTAGCAATAAATTAATACAAATAACAGCCAATGTTATTTACTTTGATTTACCTTAATCAGTGACACTTACAGGCACGTTTGGTATTTTGTATTTTAAACAACGATAGGGATTATTATGAAACGTCAGCAACTCGCTTTATTTATAGGCTTAAGTTTATCTGCTGTAAGCGCAACAACTTTAAGCACTACAGCACTCGCCAGCCAAGCCAGCGATCCTCAAACGGTATTTAGCCAAGCATACCAAAGCTATTTAGCAGCAGTTGAAACAGACGAAAACGTACAACAAACTGCCAAACTTGCTTACACATCAGGTAAAACCGTTTATGGTGAAAGCTCAGATAACACCGCTAACTTAGCTATTAATTACGCTAAAGCGATTAAAGGCTACGGCGATGAGCTAAACGAACAGCGTTATACCCTTTATAATGAAGCACACACTATTTTAGCTGCAAACCACGGTAAACTATCAATAGAAACACTTGATGCACTACTTGGCCAAGCCAACTACACAACATCGGCATATCAAGCAGCTAACTTTTTAGAACAAGTAATTGAAATAGCTAAAACACAAAATAAGCCTAAGTTTGTAGCCGACATGAAACTTGAAGCGGCAACGCTACTGGCTAAAAAGTTTAGCTCTAAAAAATATCGCGAAGCGAAAAACTACCTAGAAGAAGCCGACGAATACTATCGTGAAAATCTGCCTAGTAGCTCGGTAGAGCAAATTAAAGCCAATTTTTTAATAGCCGCGTTTGCCGAAGGCAGTAAAAAATATAATCAGGCAATTGAGCGCTTAAACAACATAGTTACTGCGTTTGACGATAACTTAAAATACGATCACAGTGCTGAGCTAACCGCTCATTCTAAACTTGTAGGTCTATACGAAAAACAAGGCAAAAGCGAAGAAGCAACTAAACATTGCCTAGCTATCGCTCAAATGGTGCCATGGAAAGAATCGCAAGAGCAAACACCGCTCTATCGTGTTAATCCTAAATACCCAGCGCATAAAGCCAGATTTAGTACCGATGGTAGCGTTGTTATGGAGTTTGAGGTAGATACTGCAGGCTTTGTAAAAAATCTAAAAGTACTTAGCTCTGAAGGCGGCAGCGCATTTGAAAAGTCAGCCCAAGCAGCGCTTGAGCAATGGCGTTACGCACCAAAGTTTGAAAACGGCAAACCCGTTAGCGCTATTTCTCAGGTACAACTCGACTTTAAAATTAACCGCAACTAAAAGCGGCTCATTAAAAAAGGCGCTTTATGCGCCTTTTTTAATGCCAACAAATACAAAACTCACGTAGTTAAAATTCGTAACTTACGCTAATACCGCCATCAGCTCTTTTTTCGTTGCTGTCGCTTGCTTTACCATAGCCCACATCTAGCTCTAACCTAAAACCCGCACTGTTCAACCCGTTAAAGTTATAACTGTACGTAAGCCCTATGCCGTTTGTTGTTTCTTCATCAAAAATACCGCCAATTACACAACCTAGCGTATTAGCAAAGTCAGTTGCTACATCATTTGTTGAACTTTCACACTCTTGGTCTGTATCTCTTGCGCCAATAGCGCCCACAAGCGCGCCAAAAGCATGTTTTTTATTATCGCTTACTGCTTGTTCAAAACCTGCTGAAAATCCATCATCAAGGCCTAGTTTATAGTTTGCATACCAGCGTTGTGTGTCGTCGTTAGCCGATAAAGACACCTCAGGAATAACTAAATAAGGATAGCCCCCCCCAATAGAAAAACTAACATCATTAGCAAAAGTAGAACAAGAAGCGATAGATAAAGTCAGTAGTAATATTTTTATTTTCATAAAGTTCCCTTTGAGTAAGTATAAAATGTACTCACTTTAGGGACGCTGTGCAATACGACAAAAAGCTCGTTAAATTTAGCTTTAGTAATAAAATAGGGATTAAATTTTAGCGAGTATTTTATCGCTAGCCGCTTCAATTAAATCGAGCACATTTTCAAAGCCATCATCGCCGCCGTAATAAGGATCGGGAATCGCACTAACGCTCTGTTCACCAAACTCTAAAAACAACGCTAATTTGTACTGTAGATGCTCAGGGCATTGGGCTTTTAAATCAGCTAAATTTTGCGTATCGGCCGCTAAAATTAAATCAAACTCAGTAAAGTCGCTTGTACGTACTTTACGTGAATAAATACCTTTAAAGCTGTAACCGCGCTTCTCCCCTGCTGCCATTGAGCGACTATCAGGCGTTTTACCTTCGTGATAACCAATAGTGCCCGCCGAATCAACTTTAACGTTAACACCTAGCTTTTTAGCTCGGGCTTTTAATACCGCCTCTGCGGTTGGCGAGCGGCAAATATTACCTAAACACACTATGAGTACTTTTTTCATTAAGGCTCCTCTCACTAATTTAAAAACCTATGTTTTAAAACTGTTTTAAAACTGTTTTAAAATACTTGCGTCGTAATCTTCAACATTAAGCGTTACATTATGTTGCGCTGCAACAGATTCAAGCTCAGCTTGTTTAATGGCTAAATCGTCCATAGTGATTAGGTTATCGTCTAGCTGCCACAATAACCGAGAGCCCGCGTAGCTATAATGAATTGCTAATAACGCATCGGCATTGCCTTCACGGCCAGCGGCTTTTAACTTAGCCATTTTACGGGTTATTTTATTAAGTGCTTTTTTAAGCTCCCACACATAAACAACTTCTGTCATAAATGTATGTGAACGGTATTTATTAAGTAACCACGCAAGCCCAAGGCTAGTAATAGCAACGCCTATTAAGTTCCAATGAAAGTGGCTACCACTTTCATCAGGAAATAAAGCAATCAACGTTTGCGATATAGCCAAGCTGCCTACAGCCAAACCAATACCACATCCTGCAATAACACGGTTTAAATGTTTACGGTAACGCGCTTTATTTATTTCAATGAGTTGCATAAAAGCCTAAAAAGTTAATAAGTAAAAGAATGCGAATGGCTATTGTAACTAAACCCCACATTTTTTATAAAATTATTTCACCCCTTTTTGATTTGCCACCCGTTATAGCTTTGAAAACACCCTAATTGTAGTGGTCAATAAAATTTGGAGCGGCTTATGCACACACTTGAAGTACCTAAAAACCCAGTATTTATTAAAACATCGACTGCCGTTATTGGCGGCGCCGCGATGACCTTTGCAGCTTTTGCGTTTATGCAATATTTAATAAGTGGCGAGCAACGCGCACCGGTTAAACCAGGGGACGATATTATAGTAGAGATTTTTCAAGCACCTGAGGATTCAAAAGTCAGGCATATACAAAAAATACAGCCACCACCGCCGATGCCTAAAGTACCGCAAAAAGCACCACCGCTTGATACATCAGCGGATCCTGTGCTGGCAATTAGCGACTTTACGCCAGTTACGATTGACGATTTTGGTGGCGACATTAACAACACCATTAATCGCCCAACAGGGGATGCAACTCCCATAGTGCGCATAAACCCTAAATACCCAACTACAGCAGCGCGCGATGGCATTGAAGGTTGGGTGCAACTAAGCTTTAGCATTTCGCCAACGGGTGAAGTAATCGACCCAGTCGTTATTAACGCCGAGCCAAAACGTACATTTGATCGCGAAGCAATAAGAGCTATTAAACGCTGGAAATATCGCCCCAAAGTAATTGAAGGTGTGGCACAATTACAAACAGGTCAAACTGTACAACTCGATTTTAAATTAGATAACTCTATTTAACGGACTAAACGCCTATGCTACTAAGTATTAAGTCATGGTTATTTGAAACGCCAAGCAAGGACTGCATGGCAAGTTACGCAAAAAGTGGCGACAATCGTTACTTAGAGCAGCTTGTTGCCCTCTACAGTAACGACTTATACCACTACCTTGTTACGCAATCTAATACGCATTTAGCATACGACGTAAGCCAACAAACATGGCTAAAAGTAATCGAAAAACGCCACCTTTACCAAGCGCAAACCACACCCAAAGCGTGGTTATTTAAACTTGCCCGCAACACACTCATTGACGAATACCGCAGGCAACAGCACTTTGTAGAGTTTGACGAAAACACGCATTTAGCAGCACAAAATGATAAAAGCGAAAGTGGCTTAACTATAGGCAGCTCAAACATAAGTTACGACGCGTTCGACGCCGCCCTAAAACAACTTAGCTTTGTACAGCGCGAAGCCATAACCTTGCAACAAGAAGGCTTTTCGCTCGCCGACATAGAACTTATAACGCAAAGCAGCCTTGAGACCATTAAAACAAGGCTGCGCTACGCCAAGCAAAACCTTAAGCGTTTATTAGGAGCAAACAATGAACAAGCCTGATGAGCCGTTTGATCAAAAGCTCACACAACACTACAAAGAGCGAAAAGAGCGCACAACACTTACAAGCACTCAGCAAAAAGCGTTACTTAAAAAGGCCACGCACACAAAGCCTAAAAAGTTCGGCTTTACGCTACAGCTAACCAGCCTTGCCTGCGCACTAGGTGTGTTTGCTTTTATTGTTTTTGATAATAACGATGGCATTAACCACGCGCCTAAAACCGTGCTTAATACTATAGACATTCACGACTATTCAATTATTAAAACACACGAAATAAATCAAGCAGGTAGCTACGCAAGCTCCATAAACGAGCAAAAACACGCACTCGATAGCCAATTAGCTAACGATTTACGCCGCCACCAACAACGCCACATAGAATACGGCACACTCGTAAAGGTAGATAAAGACTGGTACATAGCCAGCTGTAATGACGAGGTACTAGTACAAATTAAGCATTCGCTGTTGAGTGATTTAAAAGGTAAACACGCGGTCGAAAGTAATATAAATACAGGCGATATGCTCGCCATGGCGCATAACGGCAAAGGGCAAATTATTGCGCTTAAACATGCAGGTGCTGGGGTTAGGCAGTGTGGGGCTTAGGTGGTTTGGTCCAGTTGAGGTTGGTGGTAATTTAGATAAATATTACCACCGAGAACACAGAGACGCTAAGCGCTGCACAGAGATAGTTAACTATCGCCCATGTAATCTAATGGTGAGGAAAGCTCTATAAAATCACGATATTGTTCTTTAGTAATTTTGTTGTATTCATCTTTGATATAAATATAGTCAAGCCATAATAAAGTAACTTCTGGAGAAGTTTCTATTTTATGCTGTGCTAACGCCTCTTCTGCGTATTGCAGTTCCGTTAAATCATCATCACTAGAAGAAGTAAAATAGAAATCATCTACATGTAAATCAAAGATTTTACAAAAGGTATTCTCAATAAATTTAGATAGTGGAATAGGATAATTTCCCTCAAAGTACTTATTATCTTTAGGAACGAAGCGGCCGTTATGGAATTGAGAGGTGTATGACTGTGGATCAATAAAATAGATTAACTCGGCTGATAAATACTCTTTTGATATATCCTCTTGTAAGAAGTCAGCTAGGCTAATATCTATGATCTTATTTTCATTACCTCGTTCTGTTCTTTTGAACCTACCATTTATCATCTCCTCATAAAGTGGGTGGTCTTTTTCATAGATACAAGACAAAATAGCGAGCACAAGCACATCAACTTTTTTACCATTTGGTAAATTTACAATAATGGCAGTAATGCGTTCAGTAATTTGAATGGCTGTTCTAGGCGGCACTTGGAACGCATCTAATACAACTGAGATATTAGCTAAAGCGGTTTCGGGTGTTTCTGTTCGGGGAAGTATCTCAATTTTTTTACTTTCTAAGTACGTAGATTCGAATTTAGTTGTATCACTATGTACTGATAAAAAATCCTTTAAAACAGGGCGTTTTAAACTATAACGGCTATTAAAAAAGCGGCCTAGGTAAATCTTAGCATCAAAGCCTTCACCATAAATTGATTTGATTGTATGTTGAAGCTGTTCAGTATCTGTTGCTACAACAAACACGATACCTTTAACATCAAAAATATGTTTAATCGTCTCTAACATTTCTACTGCATAACTTGGGCGACAACGATCTAACTCATCAATAAAAATAAATATGGGTAACGACTTACCTTCCTGCTTTTCAAACTTACTGACCCAATCAGCTAACTTAGCTTTTATTACTTCAACGCTTTTATTTTTAGCTTCATGATCTTTAATCAAGTTTTGTGCAAGCGCCTTTACTGCGGGTGAAAAGTCGCTGCTCGTCGGCTTATTAGAGTTTTGATTTTGGTCACTATCAATTTCTTCATCAGAAAATAGTAATGTGTGTAACTCATCTAAATCGATGCCTGATATTTTTTTAGTTAGACCTTGTGCAATAGCAGGTGCAACAGCCTTAAATATCGAAACGGCACTTTTAGGTATTGTTATATTAAACTTAGCTTGAAGCTGAAGCTGCTTTATAATACCTGCAATTACAGTTAAAAATGGGTCGTCTGAATAGTCTTGCTGCCATGCATCAATATATACAACAGGAAAATCTACTATTAATTCTCGTGACCAACGCTTAAGAAAATATGTTTTACCTGCCCCCCATTCTGCATTTAAGTTTAATACATAGTTTTTCTTTTGTTCATCATAAGGCCTGCTTTTGTCAAATCCCTCTTGAGCCAATAGCCTTGATAAGAATGTGGCGTAGCGAGCACGATCTAATTTATCTGCAGGAAAATATTCTTCTAATGGAGGCTTAGTTGCTTTACTCCAATTGAATTCTTTAATCTCTTTCATTTAATTCCTTTTAAGTAGTCTTTTTTTTCATAGTGCAATATAAAACGATCGCCGCTGAATTCTCCGGGCTAACGCCCGACGCGCCAGCAAGCTGTACGCCTACAATAAACACTACACATACTTAGCTTTGGGTGTGCTCATTGCATTGACGATCTGTTGGGTTTCGTGTCACTCAACCCAACCTTGTATCTCTTCTTGATGAGTGTTTAGCTAGCACTTGTCACATCGGGAAGACAGTGAGCTCG
>NZ_JADYWO010000019.1:0-26630 GCF_015864775.1 Pseudoalteromonas sp. NSLLW218
TCGCTTTAGCGTCTCAAGGGATGCGAATAATACACCCTTTATTTTTCGAGTCAACACTTTGTTTTAAACTTTCTTTCGACAATTTAAAACCGAAGTTTTATTTAACTCTCTGATTTGTTCCTGCCTCGCTATGCGTTGGCGTTTCCCGTCTCAGTGGGGTCGCATTATAGGGAGATCCGAAAACAGATCAACCCTTTTTTTAGATCTTTTTACTGTTCGAACAAAAATAGAACAAAACCACGTAAAACTATATGAAACCCCGCCTAAGGTGATGCTTTTTTGTGCTCTCATTTATAATTTAATACAAATATCATTGCTATGTTTGATTTAGACGTTAAGATAGCAAGTTCACAATGTTAAATTAATGTTTATTTCCTGTTTATTGGTAGATCTAAAATGAAATTACCCGATCAAAAATCTTTTATCTTCTCTGTTATTCTTGCTGTAGTTGGTTTTGTTGTTGTTGAGTTTGCTTTAGGCGGCTTAGCTTTAAACCCTGCATTACTATTTGGTGCTGGTTTATTAATAGGTGCAATTGCTATTGCTGCAATATCATCTGATGTGACTGAAGAAGCTGAAGTTAAAACAAAAACGCTTTATGTTGGTAACCTTCCTTATCGTGCAAACGAAGGTGTGGTTCGTGCATTATTTGAAGAACAAGGCAAAGTATTCAATGTTCGTTTATTAAAGGATAAGAATACTGGCAAACGTCGTGGCTTTGGTTTTGTTGAAATGGCGCAAGCTGATGCAGACAATGCAATTGCTAACTTGAACGATAGCGAGTTCCAACAACGTACTTTAAAGGTACGTGAAGCAAAACAAAAACAAGAAGATGATTCTAATGCTCTGCGTACTGAGACGGATCAGTCAGTGTAACTAGCTTTACCGCTAGCTTATTGCTAAACACATCAGCCGTTGCATAATATTGCAGCGGCTTTTTTATGTCTGTCAGTTTATTCATATGTAAGTTAAGTTGCTTAAGTAGGTAGTCGACTCTATTTGCTATCGCTACACCTGAATCAAGTAATTTAACCTTTCCTTCAAAATACTGACTAATAGGCTCTGCTAGTATTGGAAAGTGCGTACATCCTAATACAAGTACATCTATGGTTTTGTCTATATGTAGGTCATCAAGCACTTGATGCAACTTGTTTATATCCAAGGACTCTGTAAAAAAGTATTGCTCAGCTAAAGTTACTAACTCCACACTACTATATAGATTAACGATTACATTACGTGCATGTTCAGCAATTAATGTTTTAGTGTATGAACTGGCGACCGTGGCTGGTGTGGCTAATAAGCCAATATGATTTGAACGTGTTAACTCTGCCGCAGGCTTTATTGCTGGCACAACGCCTACAATAGGAATATCCGTAATTTGACGAACAGCACTAAGTGCAGATGTAGAAGCGGTATTACACGCTATTACAATTAAATCAACGCTAAGCGTATTAGCTTTGATGAAATGAATAAGTGAGCATAATCGGTTAATGATTGTCTGCTGGGATTGAGCACCATAAGGTAGTAAAGCATTATCCATAAAATAACTGTACTGAGCATTTGGGATACTGTGCTTTATATGCTCAAGTACAGTAGTTCCACCAATACCTGAATCAAAGACCATTATATGCGCTGACAAACTACTGTTCCCACTTTACTTTAAGAACGGCAGTTTGCCATGAGGTATTTATAAAAGAAAGTAGTTTAACTTTGCGTGGTTTCTAAATCAGCAAGATCGTCGGCTGCTGAATTTAACTGATTAAGGTTTTCGAACATAGACTTTGTGTAATCTACTAACTTATCTATTTGTTCCTGATCTTGATTTAACCACTGTAGAATGCCAGCTAGTTGATTTTGTAATCCAAGTTCGCCCGCTTTTTCAAAAGCATTTTTAAGGTCATCATTAAAGGGAGCTAAGCCCTCTGATACTTGTTTTTCTGGTGCTGGTTTATATTCTTCATAGCTTTTAACTGTGGCTATTGTTTTTGTTTGGCGTAAATCCATAGAAAAAGCCACCAGCTGGTCACTGTCTAAACTCAGCTCTTGAGCTTGTTCAAATGCTTCATCCAGGTCACCACCAAAAAATGTTTTACTTAAATCTTGTAAATCTTCCATCATCGCATTAATAGCTTCTTGCTCTTGCTCGTTTAAGTCACCATTAACCGACATCGAAAATGATACCTGTCGAGATTGCGATGATGAGCTTGCAAACGACTCGCTATTACTGTTTTGCTGATAGCCGCTTGCCGATTGAGATTCAAATGCATCTGCAAAGCTGATACTTACCTCATCACCTTCTGCGGTGGTAAATTTATACTCTGCATTACTCGTCATACTGACATATTGAGCCTGGCTTATATTTACGCTGGCAGGTTGTGGGTTAAATAATGACTCTTCAAACTCATCAAGCCCATTGTAAATACCCTCTTTAGATTTATTAATGCCCTCTTCCATGTCGTCATTAAATACGCCAGTTCCTTTGAGCTCATCAACCGCGTCATCGATCCCTATTTGGACTCCTTTGCGCGCGTCGCCTAACATATCTTTGAGCTTTTCGTCATCAGCGCCGTTAGCTTTTGCTTTATTAACAGCACTACTTACAAAATCGAGTACGTTTTTTACTATTTCATCAAAATCAAATAGTGGTTTATCTGCTTTTTTTTCTGCGATAGGTAATCCAAGCTGCTCAGCCATTTTATCGCCAAGCACCTTTGCGGCCAACTCTCGACCTCGTTGTTGATAGCTATCCTGAGGAGACGTAATTGTAGGTTGCTGTATATCAGCTTTATTGTTGAATTTATTGATGTTGTTGTTTGGCGTAAAGCCATAATTACCTATTTTCATGATTCGTCTCCTAAGCGTGCGTAGTTTATTATCGGCTATAACACTAAAAACTAAAGTACAATGTTCAATAAAACAGCATAAATGCTAGCCAAAACTAGACAAATACGCAGCGCTCCCTACAATAGCGCCGATAAACAGATCTTAGATAAGGTAGTAGCGTTAATGGCAGTTATTAAAATAGATACCACACAGTACCAAGCGCAGTTAAGTGAAAAAGAGCAGCGTATTAGTGCACAGTTCCAACGTTTTGGTGTGGAGCAATTAGAAGTATTTAGCTCAGAGCCAACTAACTACCGCCAACGTGCTGAATTTAGAGTATGGCACGATGGTGACGATCTGTTTCACATTATGTTTGATCAACAAACAAAAGAAAAAATCCGTGTTGATACATTTGATCCCGCAGCGCCTCTAGTAGGTGAAATAATGCAGGTGATGATTGAGCATCTTAAGCCTTGTGAAATATTACGTCGTAAGTTATTTCAAATCGATTACCTATCAACGCTAAGCGGTGAAATTTTAGTAAGCTTGCTTTATCACAAACCACTTGATGATGAATGGTTAAGTGAAATTAAAGCGCTTAAAGAAAAACTAAGCAGTAAATACAAAATTGACTTTATAGGCCGCGCTCGCAAACAAAAAGAAGTGCTGGGTGATGACTTTGTAACTGAGCGTTTAACAGTTAATGGTCAAGAGCTTATTTATCAACAAGTAGAAAATAGCTTTACTCAGCCTAATGCAAAAGTAAATATTAATATGTTGGAGTGGGCACAAGATTTATGTAAGCCACTTAAAAATGATTTATTAGAACTTTATTGCGGTAACGGAAACTTTTCTATTGCGCTAGCAGGCTCTTTTAATAAAGTATTAGCGACGGAAATATCAAAATCATCTGTTCATTCTGCTCAATACAATATTGCTAAAAATAACGTAGAGAACTTAGATATTATTCGTATGTCTAGTGAAGAGTTTACTCAAGCAATGAATGGCGAACGTACTTTTTCTCGTTTAGACGGTATTGATCTTAAAAGCTATGACTGCCAAACCATATTAGTTGATCCACCGCGCGCAGGCATGGATGAATTAACGTGTGACTTAGTGGCTAACTACGAAAGCATAATTTATATATCGTGTAATCCAGAAACCCTTGAGCGTGACCTTGATCACTTAACACGTACGCACAACGTTAAGCGCTTTGCTATATTTGATCAGTTCCCTTATACGCATCACATTGAGTCGGGTGTTTTCTTACAGCGTAAATAAATACGCTCAGTAAACGTTGCCCATAAAAAAAAGCTCCCTGAGGAGCTTTTTTAGTTTTAGCTAAATTTATTTGCTAGCTAAATAATTAATCAGTTTACCAATGTCTTCTGGCTCAGTAATACCCGACTCACGACCTAGGTTTAATTTATACTTACCATTTACAATAAATGTAGGTACGCCACGTAGTGCGCCTTTTTCTTTGAAGTAGTCCTGATCGCGTTTCATTTTAGAGCTCAGCGTACGTACCGAGAAGCTTTTGAAAAGTTTATCAAACTTATCGCCATCAACGCCCTGTGCTACAAATATATCTTTTACATCTGCAAGCTCATTAAATTTAGCGCGCTTGGTATGGATATGATTAAAGATTGCAGAGACAATTTTATCTTTTTGCGGAAGCACTTCTGCAGTAGCAAGTGCCTGGCTCATCATCTGTTGATTTTCAGGGTCACGTACACCTACAAAATCAACATGGCTCTTTTTAAATTTAACGTTTTTATCAAGCTTAGGCTTAAATTCACCAATTAATGCTTCCATGTTATTACATGCAGGGCAGTAAAATGAGAAAAACTCTTTAATTTCTGGCTTTTTAGTTGCTCGCTCAGAAACCACATCGTAATGCACGCCCTCTTCGTACGTTGCTGCAAAGCTTGTTGCCGCCATAGGAAGTAGTACTGCAAGCAAACCTGCTTTAACTAATTTAATCATTATTATGCTCCGAAATTTATAGTGCTAATAAAAACGCTACTAACTCATCAAGTTCTTTTTGGTTTTTGATGGTATTGAGGTTTATTTTATATTTATCGTTAACAATAAAAGTAGGTACACCTGTAAGTGCGCCTAATTTTGAATATTTATTTTGTTTGTTTTGCATTGCTTGCTCAGCCGAAATAACTGGCATGCTTGCAATTTCTTGATCAAACGTTGCGCTATCAATACCGTTTACTTCAAGTAATTTTTTAACGTCTTTCATTTCAGTTAAAGGAGCACGCTGAACATGAATACTTTTAAAAATTTGATCGCTAATACTCTGCGCCTGACCATGCTGCTTAGCAATTAAGTAGGCAAAGCTTAAATTACTTTGTGCTTGTGGTGACACGCCACCTAAAAAGTTCACGTGGTTTTTAATAAACTCAGCACCTTCTGGTAGGCCTTGTTCAATTGCTTTTGCTACGGGTTCAAACTTAAAACAATGTGGACAGTAAAATGAGAAAAACTCGGTTACTTGTGGCGATGTACTTTTGTCTACATCAATAACAGTGTATTGATTATCAACTTCAAACTGTGCAGCAAGTGCTGCAAATGGTAAACATAAAAGTAATAAACTCAGTTTTAATTTTTTAAGCATGTATATCTCGTGTACTTGTTTTAAATAAAAGATTACGGCAATAACTTTAACGGTGCTTCTTGCAGTGCTGCAAGTTGCTCCTTCAATGCTAAAATTTGTTGCTCCCAGTATTTGTCATCAGCAAACCATGTAAAGTTCCGCACAAAGGCAGGATCGCTCCATCGTTTAGCTACCCATCCCATATAATGGATAATACGCATCGCTCGCAGCGGTTCAATTAATTTGAGTTGAGAGTGATCAAAATCACAAAACTCTTCATACGCATTCACAAGGGTATCTAACTGTAACAGTTGCGTCGCTCTATCGCCACTGAGCATCATCCATAGATCTTGGATTGCAGGACCTTGGCGACTATCATCTAAATCTACAAACATGAGCGCATCCCCTGCCCACAAAATATTGCCAACGTGACAGTCACCATGTAAGCGAATACTTTGTACATCTTTATACTGTTTTTGCGCCTGCTCTATCACTAAATCTAAAATAGTGTAAAAGGCGGTATTTATTCCCATAGGCACTAAATTACTTTTTTGAAGATGAACTTTGGCTGTATGCAAATATTCATCACAGGTAACTGTTGGCCTGTAAGTAAAAGGTTTTGTTTTAGCCACTTGGTGCATACGGCCAATTAAACGCCCCATTACATCAAGCTGATCTAAGTTATCAACCTCAAATAAACGCCCACCTACACTTGGAAACAACACAAACAAATAACCTTCGTGTTCAAACAAGCTTTGCCCATTATATAAAATAGGGGCAACAACAGGTACTTCCGCTTCAGCCAGTTCAAATGCAAAGTCATGCTCTTCTTGAATTTGCTCTTTACTCCAGCGCTCTGGGCGATAAAACTTCACTACGTAACGCAGACCATCATCGGCTTTAAATTGGTACACTCTGTTTTCATAGCTATTGAGTGCCAACAAACCAGATTCGGCGTACACACCTACGCTTTCTATTGCATCGAGTATTAGGTCAGGTGTTAAGTCAATAAAACTAAATTTACTCATACTCTTCTTATATAAAATAAAAAGCGGGTTATATACCCGCTTTTGTTAATTGCTATATCAACTCACCTATTTAAGGTAGGTTGTGATTATCGCGCTTTAAAAAAGTTACTCGACTGCGATATTGTCTCATCCGGCTCATCTACCGGTGAAAGCACAAAGTTAAACTCTGTCATCGGCGCATTCAAATCATAAGGGTCCATTACAAGCGACAATGGCACGTTATGAGATTCCCCTGCCTGCACAGTAAATGACTGCTTACCAATATAATTAAAGTTATCTAACCCTTGTACTTTAATATTAAAAGTTTGCTCGTACTGTGCCTTGTTAATTACCTTTAATGTGTAGGTGTTCTCTACTAAACCATCAAAATCGACACGATATAATTGGTTTCGATCACGAATGATATCAAAGTCCATTGTTTTACGCAGTGCTATATTAGCTACAAGTGCTCCCGTAAGCACAACAAGTATGACCGTGTAACCAATGATTTTAGCTCGTAGTGGATTCGTTTTATTTTCTGGCGTTTCGAGGTTTCGCTCTGTCGTATATGAAATAAGCCCACGCGGGTATTCCATTTTATCCATTACGCCATCACACGCATCAATACATGCACCACAATTAATACACTCAGCTTGTAACCCATTTCTAATATCAATACCTGTTGGGCACACTTGAACACACAAGTTACAGTCGATACAGTCGCCTAGCTCTAAATCTTCATGATCTACTTTACGTGAACGAGGGCCACGGCTTTCACCACGGCTTTCGTCGTACGTTACGGTGTATGTATCTTTATCAAACATAGCTGATTGAAAACGTGAGTAAGGGCAAATGTGTAAACACATAATTTCACGCATCCAACCGGCATTACCATAGGTACACGCAGCAAAGAAAATAATACTGACTAGTGCATAACCACCCACGTTAAACGTTACAAAATCAGGAAGTAACTCCCTTATTGGCGTAAAGTAACCCACAAAAGAAATAGCGGTATATAACGAAAACAATACCCAACTAGTATGCTTTGCCGTTTTACGCCAAAACTTATCAAAGTCCATGGGTCGTTGATCGAGTTTTTTACGCTGATTGGCAGTGCCTTCAAGCTTTTCCTCGAACCAAATAAAAATAAAAGTCCAAACAGTTTGCGGGCAAGTGTAACCACACCACACCCGTCCATAGAAGGTCGTCACTAAAAACAGCGCAAATGCTGCCAGCATAAAAATAAACGCTAATATGGTAAAATCTTGAGGCCATAGCGTTAAACCAAAAATATTGTATTTTTGACCAATTAGATCAAACAGCACAGCTTGCTGGCCATTAAAATTAATCCAAGGAAGTAACATAAACGCAAGTAGGCCTAAAAAGCCAATGCGCTGCCTAAGTAATTGATGTAGGCCTTTTACGGCACGCACATAAATACGATTTCGGGGATTGAACCTATCATCTTGACGGCTTAAATCCGGTTTTTGGATTTTCACCTCTACAGGGATATTCTTTACTTTAATTTGCTTGTCCATCGAAGTTCCTCAACGCCGCTTGGAAATAAAAATCCAGCAATACTCAAGTACTCTATACTTAAAGTTAGCAAGTTACCTGCTAGGCAGATTTACTTTAATAAATTGCCTTCTCGAATACTTTCAGATATTTCAGAAATATCTGACTGCTGTTAACCATTATAACAATGTTGGTTAAAATTACTGGCATAGATTGCTAATAATTTATTCATCCCAGTTACTTGCTTTTAAAATGCAGTTTATTACACTGCATGGTAATTCAACCCTACTTAGATCAAGGTTTACGTATCCATGAAAAAATTTATTATTTTGGTCGTTGTGATCCTTGCCATTTTTACAATCGATCATCCACTTATAAAAGAACCTCGCGAAAGGTTACTAGGTGAAGGCATTGGCTTTTTAAGTGATGCAAGTAAGGTTAATAGAAGCCCTGCTGCAAATATGGCTAAAAATAGAATTAGCACTCAACTTAAACTCTCTGAATCTGAGGGTGAGTACGTAGAAAAAACGTTTACAACAGATGACTCTGTACAGTTATTTCACTTACGCTATTGTCGTGAACGTGACTTAAACCTTTATTTTTATGACAATCGTTTAAATACGGTATGTAAAATAGTGACTGAAGCATTAGAGCAAAAGCGAGCAAAGTAGTGGATTTTTCAGGATTAAATAAAAAAGCAAGCGACTCATTTCATAAACAGCGCAATATGCTCAAGCAATTAGCACAAGGCAAAACGTTAAAGTGTGATAAGTGTAATGGGGTTTTAACACTTGATTTAGCCACCAGCGAGCCTGGTAAAGGCATGGTAAAGTGCAAGCAAGGCTGTACTGATATTGTATTAGAATTAAGCGCTTAGATTAACTAAGCGCTTAAACTCAAGCTATTCGTCCCAACTGTCATCAGTTATTAAACCACTGTTAATGGCCACAACTTCTATAAGTTCTGCAAAGCCTAGTGCAAAGTCACCCATTGATTCATATTGATACTGGCATAAGGCTTCTTTAGTCATACTATTTTGCTGGGCAATCTGTGTAATTGCCTGCTGATCAAGAGCAAAAAAGCTCAGTGTGCTTAGTGCACTCTCTAATGCTTCTTTAAATTCTGCATCTAACTCAGGCGCATTTAAAAGTGGCTCTGCATATGCTTTAGTAGCCACTAAAAAACCTTCGCTCCATGGTTTACAAAATTCAAGAGTAAACTCAACGGGCAGCTTGTATCCTGTTTCAAATACTTGCTCACTAATTTTATGGTATAGCGCCATAAACAAAAAAAGCATTTCTTCATCTAAATCATTGGCTGTATTTGGTAATATCTGCTCAAGCCACTCATGCACATCTAATGGGGTGGGCGAGCAAATAACGCCAAATAAATAGCCTTGGCTTTGCTCAAGGTTCATTGCTTTAGATTGCGTATTTAAAAATGTGCTGAGCTGCTTTGCTTGCAGCTCAGTAAATTGGGGTATTTGCATTAAAACTCTTTATATTCAAATATTAAAAGTTGAGCGGATAACGACCTTGGCTATCTGGTCGGCCTAAAAACTTAACCGCATCATGTACATCTTTAGGTAAGCTAGCATCTGGTTTTACATAGCCTGCCACACTAAAGTCGAAATTAGCTTTAAGTGTAGCATCTGCCTCAAGGCCAAGCGTATTATCTGGGTCAATTAATATAGCAACGTCGCCCGACTTACAACTTAATTTACCAGCCAGAGGACCAATATTAAACCATCCATTTAAGCCTTGTACGTCAATATTAGGACTCGCTATTTCGCCTTTTAGTGAATCACAATAAGGTGCACCTGAGCTGTATTCATCAAGTTCTAAAATTACACGCCCTTTCGCTGTTACAGGCAGAGGAAGTTGCACGCGTTGCATTGCACGCTCTACCGTTGAGCGTACTAGGCCGTCAGTCACTTTAACTTCTTTATTAAAAAGCCCGTAGCTTACATCTGCGTAACCCGAAATATCACTTCGCTCTCGTGCATTACCAAATTTCACATTCGCATTTAGCTCACCTGTAAATAACTTCCAGCCAGCAATGTCCCAGCGCACATTATTTAACTGCTCACCATCAAAGCGAACTTGCATCATTTGACCTTGCCAAACAGTACCTACAGTTTGCCCGACTTCTAATTGCTTTGGAAAATACGGTTTTGCGACATCTAGCGCAATACTTGCTGGTAATTTAATAATACAAAACACAATAAAACTAATTAAAAAGACAGCCGATAACGTTATTATTTTTTTCATTAATTAATTCTCTAATACCAAACGGCTTACACGCACATAGCCTGATTTATCATCGCGGCTTAAATCTAAGTTTTCGATTTTTAAGCCATGTTGATTCACTAGTTCATCTAACCACTCTATTAACTGATTAAATTCTACAGAATCTAACGTCAAACGTAGTGAATCACTATTTGGCTGCATTTTACTAATACTTATTTGATGGCGTCCACGTGTAGAATTAACAATTTGGCTTAAGTTTGCATTGCTAGCAACACTGGTGTTACCCGCAGCCTTTAGCTTAACAATACTTTCATCAACCCAAGCTAATAGCTCTTGTTGTTTAATTTGAGATTGCTGTGCCTTTTCTATCGCATTGTTTAATGGTCTAAATATTCCCATTACTAAAACAAAAATAATAAACACGCCACCAGCGACCATTACCAATTGTTGTTCTTGCTCTTTGAGCGAGCGCCATTGTTGCATTAACTGCTTTTTCATACTGCACCTCGCAGTTTAATTTCGCCAACTACATAATCACCGTCGTTATTTAAAGACCCTTGCTCAACCGTTAAACCTTGTTTTTCAAGTATGATTTTTACTTTACCAAAGGTTTGGAAGTCTTTCGCGCGTGCACGAATGCGCAGCTCATTGCGACGTTTGTCATAACGAAGTGTTTCAGGTGTAAATTCATTGACTTGAGAAAATACGTCAACTAAATTAGTCGTTAAGTCTAAAAAGCCCGACTCACTTGAGCCTTGCACTTTATCTAAAGCGCCTTTAATTTGGCTTTTAATTAGATTAGGGCGAACTTTAGTTCCCGGAAATGCTTTTTGGTATCTGTCGACTACTTGAGCCTTAGCTACTTCTAGTTGTGTATTAAGTTGATGCAGCTCAATCGCTTTTATTGTAATTGTAGAGACCAATGCAACACTTGCTATAGTTGCTGCGCCTTTCCAGTAACCCCACCATAAAGAACTTTGTTTTTTAAGCTGATACATACCTTGGCGTAAGTTAAACTTAACGCTATCTAACTGCTTTGCAAATAATGCTAGAGGTAAGTCATACTCACTCGTTTGCGCTTGTAAGTTAACGCTTTCTGGAAACTGACTAGCTGGGCTGAAATGTTTAATATCAGGATTACCCATGGCTGTTAAGTAGCCATTTAACCAACTAGATTCAACCGCACCAATATGCCATTGCCCTTGCTTAAATAACCATTGGTTATTTAGCTCGATAGCGGTGACTGCGCCATCATCTGCAAGCGGTAACAACAAGGCATCGGGTAATATTCTGTATACTGATAAATTATGCTCAGCAAATAATGCGAGCCATTGTTCAAACCATTCACGGTCAGTCATTGCTACTCGTATTGCATGTTGCTCACCAAGCATTGTCGGCTGCGCTACAGCTATAAACAGTTCATCTACGTCACATGCTATATCTTCTTCGAGCATATATGGCAGTGCTTGCTCAAGCTTGCGATTCCATTTTGTTGGCAAAGCGACTGTTTTTAATTGCACTTGGTCACTTGGTAATAACACGACAACTTCTCGGGTAAGCGCTCTTTCACTTAGCTCACTTAAATGCTCTGCATTTGGTAACTCGCCACTAGCTATTATTTCTTGTTCTTGTGGTGAGTAAATTAACCAGTTAAGTAATTCTTGCTCGTTTTGACCCGTGCGGATCAACAGTATTTCTGTCACTGTACGCCTCCAAATTTTCGCGCCAGTATCGTTACGTCACCGTCTTTAGCGTGCAGTAATGTGGTCATCGAAAAACGCAGGTCGACAAAATTTGCCTGCGTTTGTAATTTAAAATATTCGCTTTTAATACTAAATAAACTTTTTACTGAGTCGGTATTAGTACCGCCTTGCTGCTTCACCTGTTCAAAAAATTCATCAATGGTGTCAAAGCCAGTTTGCGGTCTTGCACCTATCACAGCCTCTGCGCCAGATAAGCTCAAACTTTCTATTAAGGCACTTAGTATAAGAGCTTGCTCTGGAATTAATGTATTTACGTTAATAGATAAAAGCGTACTGCCGGGTATTACACATACATACGGCAATACTTTTTCCATCACTAATGGATTAAAGCCCTTAACTAAGCGCAGCTCCGATGTTGATGCAAATAAACTATTGGCTGTCATATACGGAAAATCTCGTGATAAATACTCGTCTTCCTCTGCGCCTGAGCGATACGTTATGCTGTCCTCGTCAAGCCAATCGAATACGCTATCTGCCATTGTCTCTTCTGATTCATCAGCAGGTAAATCTTCAATATTTTCAAGTAATGCAAATAGTGCTTTATGCGCAGGGTTTGTTTTACTCGCGCTGTTTGTATCTGGCGCTATAGCTAAAGCATTTAAATTTAAACATGCTTGTAAATCAGTAATTTTGCCACTTAACGTGCCGTTATCAACAGGGTATGAAGCATCACCTTGAGTTGCCCAAACTTGATCAAGTGTTGTTTTATCGGCATCATCTTTTTTACTTTGTATTAGCCCTTTAATAGCAAGCTCTTCTGCACCGTAGGCGTACCATTTAGCTTGCTGATGACCTTGCAAATTAGTACTTTTTTGCACTTGCACCATTAAATTAGCACTCATTTCTACTGCTAAAATAGCCGCTAATGCCACAATAAACAAAACAATAACAAGTGCTGCGCCGCGCGATGATTTCTGCTTAACCATTATCCACGCTCGTATCTTGTGTTGTGCTTGGTGGAGCAACAACCTTGCCCTGCCCTGGTACTAAAAATACTCGACGAATCGGCTCTGCTTTTATTTGTTGCAACGTAACAGCAACCGCTTTAGGAAGCGCTTTAATTTCCCACTGTTCTTGCCATTCGTTTTTATCATCCAAAAACTCAAACTTAAGCTCTTCAATATTTTCCAGTACACGTTGAACCCGCGGCTCCATATTATCAAGCTGATCAACATAAACCCGATAAACACGCTCAAGGTTATCGTCTATCACTCTATAACCGACGGCTTGTAGCTCAGAGCGTGGTAATAAATTTATTGGATTTATCCAACCATCTCGTACAAACGCAATACCATCGTACTGGCTTTCTAAAACATAACGACCAGCCAATAAGTATTGCTCTTGAACATCGCCCGACTCATTGCGAACTGCGCGTTTGGTCATTTGGCTAAAATCTTGATCCATTAACCTAAATGTTGTTTGCAATCCATTTAGCTCAGTAATTTTTTCATCTGAGGCATCTTTTGCTCTTGTTGTCGTCTCTAGTATTTGATGAGTAGCAATAATAACAAAAGCTAAAATACCCAGTGCAACCATAACTTCGAGTAATGTAAACCCACGCTGCTTCACTTACTTTTTGCCTTTATTTAAATACGTTGATAACTCATATGCCGAATGCTCATACTTTTCATCCGTAAAAACATTGATTGTTAGCTTAACAAAGCTCTTATCAGCGGTAGCGGTTACTTCTTGTTGCCAAAACCATTCAACGCCGCCCATTACTTCGCTGCCTTTAAGGTTATTTTTACCTTGCCATTGCTCACCTTTAGTACGTTGTTCAATAATAACGTTTTCGGCGACCCACGATGCGTAGGTTTGTTCTTCAATAGTGGTTAAGTGATGTATATGCTCGCTTGTTGCTTGCATTGCCGCTATGCCCGCCATGGCGCAAATACTTAATGCGACAAGCACTTCTAATAAGGTAAACCCTTTAGTATGCTTCATTATTCTGGCTCTCGGCGAAAGTTAATGGGTGCTGTAAATTCACCTTCAATGTAATACACAGGCTCACTTTGATCTTTTAACTCTAATATAAGCTGAAACGCACTTACTTCACCTGATGACAAAATAAGTACTTGTGGGATTTTCAGCTTTTTGAGCTCAAGTAAACTGTCTTCATCGCCACCACTCATAAGCTCGCGCCAGTTAGATTGCTCTAAGAGATTATCTTGCGCCCACGCTAAATCTTCTAAATTAAGAGTAAGCTTTAATCTTTCATCTAACTCGATTGGTTTAAAAAGATCTTCACGGTCAAAGGTAATCCACTTTTCACCATCGAAAACTAAATATTCTAGCGTGTTGTCTTCAACTAACAATCCCAATTCAACTTGGTTTAAAATAGCAAATTCAGATGCCATATTAATGGTGGTATGCAGCCTGAGTGCTTGAGTATCTAATTCTTCCTCCGCACCGCCTTCTAAGCTGTATACCACCATTTTGGTGGCAAAAGCGATGATCACTAGTACCACTAAAATTTCAATTAAACTAAAGCCGCTGCTTTTTGTATGACACTGCTTAAGGCTTGCTTTCATAGCAAGCCTCTAGCAATAACATGTTCATACAAAACGATGTACTTAAGCATTATTGTTTTTCTTCGTCCCAGTTACCGATATCGTCATCAGTACCTACTTCTCCATCTGGGCCCATAGAAAAAATATCAAACTTGCCAATTTCACCTGGGCTAATTAGTTGATATAGATTGCCCCATGGATCCTCTGGTAGTTCATTAATAAAACCACCGTCAGGGAAACGCTTTGGAACCGGTTCAATACTTGTTTGAGTTACTAGCGCTTCAAGACCTTGCTCTGTGCTTGGGTAGCTCTTATTTTTAAGCTTGTATAAGCTCATTGCATCTTCTAATTGCTGAATATCTAGATGCGCTTTATCGATAGCGGCCTCTTCTTGCTGGCCCATAATGTTAGGTGCAACAATTGACATAATCATTCCGATGATAACCAGTACCACCATTACTTCTAGTAAAGAAAAACCTGATTGTTTATTCACGTAATTACCTCATTATTCTAAAAACACTAAGTAAAAATGGTTTAGGTAAAACCATTAATATATTTAAAAATTATTTTAACTTAAAGTCCAACAGCTTTATTCATAGCCATTATTGGCTGTAATATTGCCATTACTATAAATAATACAATAACCGCCATTGAGGCGATCATCGCAGGCTCTAGTAGTTTAAGCGATACATTAACCATGCTCTCAAATTCGCGATCTTGGTTATTTGCAGCACGCTCTAACATTTGCTCTAGTTCACCTGATTTTTCACCACTTGCTATCATATGCAGCATCATTGGTGGAAACAACTTAGTTTGCTGAAGTGCAGCTCTTAAGCTTGCACCCTCACTCACTCTATCGGATGCATCAGCAACCGCTTTTTTAATCTTTTCGTTAATGAGTACGCCACCCGATATACGCATTCCCTCAAGCAGTGGCACTGAACTTGATGATAAAATACTTAAAGTACGCGCAAAACGTGCGGTGTTAATACCACGAGCCACTTTACCTATGCCTGGCATATGTAGCACTCGGTCATCCCACCAAAAACGTATTTTTGGCTGTTTAAGTGCATGCTTAATACCAATAGCGATTGCTGTGATGGCTATTAAACTAATAAACCAGTAATTTTGCACAAAATGGCTACCCGCCATAACCCATTCGGTTGTCCAAGGGAGTACTTGTTTCGTTTTTTCAAACGTTTTTAATATTTTTGGTACCACCGTACCCAGTAATACCGACACAATACCAATTGCAAATACCACTAAAATAATAGGGTAAACCATAGCCTGAGTTATTTGGCTACGCATATGTTGGCGCTGCTCAGTATAGTCGGCTAAACGATTAAGTACTTGATCAAGGTGGCCCGACTTTTCGCCTGCGGCTACCATTGCACGATATAAGTCGTCAAAAACATGAGGAAACTCACTAAGACCATCGGCAAGGGTGTAACCTTCAACTACTTTTGAACGTACCGACATAAGCATACGCTTTAAACGCGGCTTTTCACATTGTTCAGCAACAGCCATAACTGCGCCTTCAACAGGGAGTGCCGATTGTATCAATGTTGCTAATTGGCGGGTTATAAGCGCTAAGTCTGAGGTTGAAATTGTTGGTTTAAAAAAGCCACCGAGTAAAGGGGCTTTTTCACCTTTGACTTGTTTGTCACTTTGCGCCGCAGGGATAACTTCAAGCGGCGTTAATTTTTGGTCACGCAAAGTTTGGCGAATTTGTTTAGCTGTATCGGCCTCTAAAATGCCTTTTTTTTCTTTACCTCGGCCATCTAAGGCACGGTATTCAAACGCCGCCATAGTTAGCCTTCCTCACGGGTAACACGCAAGACTTCTTCAAGTGTTGTTTTACCTGCAAGTACACGGCTACACCCATCTTGGCGAATACTTGGGCTGCGCTTACGAATGTATTTTTCTACGCTTTGCTCGCCTTTACCGTTGTGAATCATTTCACGTATTGTTTCATCAACTACAAGTAACTCGTGAATACCCGTACGACCACGGTAACCATTAAAGTTACACTCTTCACACCCCACCGCTCGGTAGATTGTAGGTTGGCTTTCAAAAGGAGTACCTAACAACTGGCATTCATGCTCATCAGCCGTGTGACCTTCTTTACAGGTATTACATAACGTACGTACTAAACGCTGTGATAACACACCGAGTAACGACGATGAAAGTAAGAATGGTTCAACACCCATATCTTCCATACGTGTAATTGCACCCGATGCAGTATTAGTATGCAGAGTAGACATAACAAGGTGACCGGTAAGTGACGCTTGAACACCAATTTGCGCAGTTTCAAGGTCGCGTATTTCACCCACCATTACTACATCAGGATCTTGACGTAATATTGCACGTAAACCACGAGCAAATGTCATATCAACTTTTGCATTAACTTGAGTTTGGCCTATGCCTGGAATTTCGTACTCTATCGGATCTTCAACAGTAAGAATGTTACGATCGCGTGAGTTAATTTGACTCATACCAGCATATAGGGTGGTACTTTTACCAGAACCTGTTGGCCCTGTTACTAAAATAATTCCGTGAGGTTTACTAATTAAATCTGAAAACAATGCACGATTTTCTGCAGTCATACCTAAGTCTTCAAGGTTTAAACGCGCGTTATTTTTATCAAGTAAACGCAGCACCACACGCTCACCAAAGCTCGATGGCATTGTTGATACACGCACATCAACTGCACGTCCGGCAATACGTAAACTAATACGGCCATCTTGTGGGATACGTTTTTCGGCTATATCAAGCTTAGCCATTACTTTAATACGAGATACAAGTAACGACGCAAGTTTCCGATTAGGCTTAAGGACTTCTTTAAGTACGCCATCTACCCTAAAGCGAATAACAAGCTCTTGCTCGAAGGTTTCGATATGAATATCAGAAGCCCCTTCTTTAATCGCTTCGCTAAGCATGGCATTAATAAGCTTGATTATTGGCGCGTCATCGTCACCAGCAAGTAAATCTTCAGTTTGTGGGAGCTCATCAGCAAGTGAAAATAAGTCAACCTCGTTGCCAATATCTTCCATCATTTGTTGCGTTTCAGAGCTATCACGTTGGTATGACGCTTCAAGCAATAGCTCAAACTTATCATCAGCCAATTGCTCAAGTGTAAAACCATGGCCTGCGATACGACGTACTTCTAATAGTACTTCCACATCTAGCTCACCACGGTAGTAAACTATACGGTGGTCTTTATTTTTGCCAAGTAACACACCTGCACGTTTTGCATACGAAAACGGCAAACGCTTTGCTGGTAACTCAACTAATACATCACTCGTTAATAGTTCATCCTGATTATGCGTTTGAGGATGAACCACATCTTGGTTTATCTCTTGAATCGCATTAGTCATCTTTACGCTCTTGTGCATTTTGTTTACGTAGAGACTCTTCATACGTAGGTGGAAGTACTAATTCGTCATTCCACTCAGGTAAAATAGGCGTATCAGTCATTGGCATTAACTCAATACCGTCTTCTTTTTGTTTAAACTGCTCACCACGAATAAAGTTATATTTATTAAAGCTTAACTTATTCATGCTTACACCATCACGAATAATGGTTGGTCGAATAAACACAATAAGATTACGCTTACGGCGTGTTGTGTTTGTTGATCTAAACAAATGACCTAAAATAGGAATATCGCCTAATAACGGCACCTTAGAAACACTTTCTTGTACGTCTTCGTCAATTAAGCCACCCAGTACAACCATACCGCCATCATCGGCCATAACCGTTGTTTTGATTGCACGTTTATTAACTGAAATATCAACAGCAGTTGCACCACTTACACTTGATACTTCTTGCTCAATTGTAAGCTGTACTGCAGAGCCATCGTTAATCTGTGGCGTAACTATTAGTTTAATACCGACTTCTTGACGCTCAACCGTTTGAAATGGGTTAGCATTATTACTGCCCGTTTGTGAGCCTGTAATAATAGGTACTTCTTGACCAACTAAAATTGAGGCTTCTTCGTTATCCATTGTAGTAATAGACGGTGTAGCCAAAATATTTGAATTTGTATCAGTGGCAACAGCCTGAATAATTGCGCCCCAGTCATTTTTAACAACACCCAGCGCTAAACCATTAATACCACTTAGCAATGAAGCAAGCGCATCATAATCACCCTCAGTCGTTTCATCATAACTAGTAACGTTTCCTGATTCTGTACCAATAATAGTTTTAGTTACGGTTGTATCTTGTGCTTGCTCTGCAGCAACAGCTAATGAACCAACAGGAACCGTAGTACCATTGTTAAATTGCAACATACCGCCCTGCTCAGAAATCCACTGCAGGCCTAAGTTAACCCCGTCACCTTCCATTACTTCAATAATAATGGCTTCTACAAGTACTTGTGCACGGCGAATATCAAGACGTTCAATTACCGACTCAAGCGAGCGCATTGTGTCTGGCTGTGCGGTGATAATTAGTGAATTTGAATCTGGGTGAGCTTCTATACTGCTCTCGTTGTTACTTCTGCTACGAGTCTTAGTGGTACCGCCTTGTGCATCTTCAACAAGTGACTTACTTACGCCTTGCAGTACTTTTACTAAATCTTCAGCTTTAGCATAATTTAGGTAAAACACCTTGGTATTACCTTGGCTTTCTAATTCGCCATCTAAGCGCTTAATAAGCTCTATGGCACGTGTACGTGCTTGGCCTTCACCACTTACAATAACGCTATTAGTTCGGCCATCAGCGACTACTTTTGGAATTAAAAACTCAGGTACGCTGCCTTTGCCGCTGTCTTTATAAATATTGTCTACCACAGAGACAACATCATCTGCTGTTGCATATTTAAGCTTAACAATGTCTACACGCTTATCACCCGCCTGATCAACAGAGCGAATAATCTCAACTAAGCGATTAACCGATGCAGCATGCCCCGTTAACATCATTACGTTAGCCGCATTAAAGTTAGCAACATGGCCGCCATCTTTTTGATCGCTAAATTGACGAACTAAAGGGCCTAGTTCTTGTACGCTCACATTTTTGACACGTACAACACGTGTAATCATCATATCGCCGCTAGCTTCGTTACCTTCGGTAATAAGTGGCACATTTGATTTTTTGGCGTCTGAACTTTTTTCTACCTTAAGAATGCCATTGTCCATTTCAACAGCTGAGTAGCCATAAACTTCCAATACATTTAAGAAGAACTGGTAATAAAGCGCTTCGTCCATTAACTCATAACTGCGAACATTTACTTTGCCGCGCACGTTAGGGTCAATAATTACCGTTTTATTGAGATTTTTACCAACAATATTAATAAACTCGTTGATATCAGTGCCTTTAAAGTTAGCAGCATATTCAACAGCAGAAACAGACAAAGAAATACTTGCCGCCAAAAAAAGTGCCGCGTACTTAGCTAACCCTTTTTTAATTTTTTTGAGGTGTAGCACCTGAACCATTATATTAAAACTCCAAAGCTAAATTATTGCAGACTAAATTGCACATCAATTTGTTCACCATCACGTTCTATAGTGATATTGGCATCTGTACTATTACGCAGCTCGTTAATAGCTGACATAGCCTGTTTTAAATCTGTTAATTGATAGCCATTTATAGAAATAGCCAAATCGTTATTTTTTAATCCCATTTGCTTAAACAGTTCAGGTTCTTTACCTGGACTTAAGCGATATCCAATTAGTTCACCATCATTCATAGCCTGTGAAACACGTATATAGTCAAATAACTTGCCCGGTTCTTCGAGTAACTCTTCACGTGTTTCTATAATTGCTTCTTTAACGTCTGGGTCTGCAGTGGCGTCTATTTGTAATTCACTTGGCTCTAATTTTTGCGGACCCATTTCGGCATCGTCACGCGCAGCGAGTACAGGCATAGATACTTTTTTACTAAAATCGAGCCCATCAAGCATTAATGTTTCAAAACCTCCATTAATACCTAAAATAACACGATCAGGCAGTATCTGCGCTACTTCAGCGCGCGTGCCAAGTACAACCTCTTCAACAAGGTAGCTTACTTGCTTACCTTGTGATTCAATAATTGCTATGCCTGCTTGGTCATCATTATTAACAGCTACAATACCGGTTAAATTAATACTTAGGCGTGTTTCTGGCGCATTATTTATAACCTGCGATTGTTTTGCAGTATTATTGTTGTTTGTTACAGTTTTTTTACCAAATAAAAATTGCTCAATAATATGCTGCGCTGAGTTATTACTCGCACCAGATGGCTGATTAGCATAATGAGTAGGAGTAAGTAGAGTTACTGGTGGTTTCGGCCATAAAAGCCAGACAAGCTTTGATAATAAAAATGCAAGATAAACAACAACTAACAGTGTCACTAATGCACTTAATTTAGCATGCGGTAACCGCGTTAAAAATTGTTTTAGTTGTTGGATTTGCTGTTCCATAAATAGTGTTCTTATTTTAATTTACTGCGTTAGCGCGTACCCATAGTACCCTTTCATTTTTCTTTCAACAAGCACACTAATATTAAACTTTGTAAACAGATTAAATTAACTTTACATAGTAGTACAAAAAGTAAACGGCTGTTGTAATACCTTCATCCTACGATGATTTCATGATAAATTTTAAGCTATAAAAACGTGGGGAAATGCCTTATGAGTAAAAAAAGTAATGCTAATACCAACTCAGACCATGCAGATGAGTTAAAAGTTCGATTAGATAAATGGTTATGGGCTGCACGATTTTATAAAACTCGTGCTGTTGCACGTGAAATGGTGCAAGGCGGCAAAGTACATTATAATGGCCAACGTACAAAAGCGAGCAAAATAGTAGATGTTGGTGCAAAAGTAAAACTTGCTCAGGGTGTAGATGAAAAACTGATAACTATACTCACAGTGCTTGAAAAACGTCAAAGCGCCCCCATTGCACAGACCATGTATCAAGAATCTGATGCAAGTATTGCTAAACGCGAAGAAAACAGCATCGCACGCAAAAATAACAGTTTTTTTGCTCCTCATCCGGATAAAAAACCAGATAAAAAGCAAAGACGCGAACTTTTAAAAATGAAATCAAGTTAGGTATAGCCACTCATGCAACAAGATTTACTTCACCGTTATTTATTCAACGAACTAGATGTTCGTGGCGAACTCGTACAAATCGAGAATGCTTATAATGAAATGATTGCCGACCACAATTACCCAGACCCTGTTAAAGCATTACTAGGTGAGCTACTTGTTGCAACCTGTTTACTAACCGCAACTTTAAAGTTTGAAGGTGAAATTGCAGTACAGCTTCAAGGTGATGGCCCTGTCAAATATGCTGTTATAAATGGTGATGACAAACAAAACATGCGTGGTATTGCACGCCTGCAAAGCGAAATTACGGGTACAACTGTAAAAGAGCTTATTGGCCAAGGCTATATGGTGATCACTATTACACCAAGTAAGGGTGAACGTTACCAAGGTATAGTGCCCTTAGAGCACGATACTCTGAGTGAATGTATAGAAAGTTACTTTGAGCAATCAGAGCAATTAAAGACACGTCTTTGGTTTGCAACCGACACAACTGAAGGTAGCGCAAAAGCATGTGGTCTATTTTTACAAGTACTCCCAGTTGATAAACAAAAATCAATTGAAGACTTTGCGCACTTAGAAGCATTAAGTAACACCATTAAAGATGAAGAGTTGTTACATCTTGATGCAAATACAGTCCTTACACGTCTTTACCACGAAGATAACCCTCGTGTATTTGAGCCTCAAGCGATTAAATTCAAATGCGGTTGTAGTCGTGATAAAACAATTACTGCACTTGTTAATATTGGACAAGAAGAACTACTTAAAGACGTAACCGAAAAAGGGTCTGTTAATATTAACTGTCATTACTGTTTAAAAGAGTATGTTTTTAACGAACAAGATATAAAAAGCATTTTCAACTAAATATTCAGCTTCATCTATATATAGTAATTAAAGCCGCATAATATGCGGTTTTATATTATAAAAAGATGATACCGGTGTCATCTTTTCTGCTAATTTCATGACACCGGTATCATTGAAATTATTCATGTTTTTTCTTAAATATATGTGTTTTTAGAGGCTTTACGGGCTCGAATATCTTAAAACCTTCTGTTACTATAATTTCAGTTTAAGGGCACTGATAACCCCAGAGCTATCCGTTCAAACTCTCACACATAGTTAGGTATAAACATGACTACAGGCGCTACACGTTTTGTCGATTTAACCGCAGCTGAACTTGTCGAGCATGCGATCCGCCGTGGCGAAGGTACTTTAGCCGCAAATGGTGCTTTTGTTGCAATTACAGGAAAACGAACTGGTCGTTCACCAAAAGATCGTTTTATTGTACAAGAAGCTACAACTCAAGATGACATTCAATGGGGCAATGTTAACCGCCCATTTGATGCAGACAAATTTGACGCTTTATGGGCTCGCGTAGAAGCACATGTTCAAAGTAATGACCACTTCACCTCTCACCTAGAAGTTGGCGCAGACCCTGAGCATTATCTACCTGTAGTCGTAACTACAGAAACAGCGTGGCACCATATTTTTGCCAAAAACATGTTTATCGAACCGCAAAACTATAACGCTTCAAACTTACCGCAATGGCAAGTAATGAACGTTCCTTCGTTTGTATGTGAGCCAGAACGTGATGGCACAAATAGCGATGGCACCGTCATTATTAACTTTGCACAGCATAAAGTATTACTAGCTGGTATGCGTTACGCCGGTGAAATGAAGAAATCGATGTTTTCTGTGCAAAACTTCCTACTACCAGCAAAAGGTGTATTACCAATGCACTGCTCTGCTAACGTTGGTGAAGCAGGCGATACAGCATTGTTCTTCGGTTTATCTGGTACAGGTAAAACAACGCTTTCAGCAGATCCAACTCGCTTTTTAATTGGTGATGACGAACACGGTTGGGCACCTGGCAGCGTGTTTAATATTGAAGGCGGTTGTTATGCTAAGTGTATCGACCTGTCACAAAAGAATGAGCCTGTAATTTGGAATGCTATTCGCTTTGGCACTATTTTAGAAAATGTAGTGTTAGATGAAAAAGGCATTCCAGATTTTAACGATACTAGCCTTACTCAAAATAGCCGTGCAGCATATCCACTTGAACACGTTGAAAAACGTAAAGTAGAAAACCGCGCAGGCGAACCAAAAGCTGTTGTATTTTTAACTTGTGATGTAAGCGGTGTATTACCACCAGTTTCTATACTTAGCGAAGAAGCTGCTGCTTTTCACTTTTTAAGTGGATACACAGCAAAAGTTGGCTCTACTGAAATTGGCTCTACTAGCGATATTGAATCAACATTTTCGACATGTTTTGGCGCACCATTCTTCCCACGCCCTGCTGGTGTTTACGCTGAGCTTCTTATGAAGCGTGTACGCGAGTTTGGCGCTAAAGTGTACCTTGTGAATACAGGTTGGACTGGCGGCCCTTACGGCACAGGTAAACGTTTTGATATTCCAACTACTCGTGCAGTAATTGATGCAATCGTATCTGGTAAATTAGCGGGTGTTGAAACTCAGCACATTGATGTTTTAAACCTAGATGTACCGGTAGCCGTTCCTGGTGTAGATACTAACTTACTTAACCCAATCAATACTTGGGAAGACAAAGCTAAGTACAATGAATATGCAGCAAAACTAGCCGCTGACTTCACTGAAAACTTTGCTAAGTACGACGTATCAGACGATATAAAAAATGCAGGACCTAAAGCTTAAGTAAACTTTAAGATTGTATTTTAACGCCAGTCTAGAGCTGGCGTTTTTACTTCTTAAATAATTAATTTAATAAGTGCGACAAAATGCCGCACGAATCATATCAAAAACCATATAATATACTCCATAATCAAACACTTCTTAATGCCCAATAAATCTGCATTACCCATTACGGCTACTCAATTGATGACACCAAAGCTTTCATGGCGAAAAACCTCAAGACGATTACATTTGTACTTAGGCCTCTCGGTAGGCGTATTACTCACTATTATTAGCCTTTCTGGCTCCGTGTTAGTTTATTACCCACAAATAGACTCACTGTTAAATCCAATTAATGACACTACTACTAATACAAAAATACCTGATTGGGATAAAGCATACAGTAAGTTAAGGAAAAATTTCCCTTCAAAGCTCGGACCATGGCGATTAGAAAATACAGGTGTGAATTCAATTGTACCCGCACGCTACTATAACCCTATAGAAACAAAAGAGCATGGCTTTGCGCCTTTAATGGTTTGGCTATCTAGTGATAACGATGAAGTAATACGCAAAGACTACTGGGGGGAATACCTAGTAACTTGGATATACAACTTACATTTTTCATTACTAACAGGAGCAATAGGCACTCTAGTTGTTGGTTATATAGGCATAGCCACATTACTTCTTATTATCTCTGGATTCTTTGCTTGGTTTCCAAAACCTGGGCAATGGATAAAATCGTTAAAATTTAAACGTCGCAGTTCTAAAATAGGTCTACTTTATGACTGGCATAAACTTATTGGTTTGGCTTTGTGCATACCATTATTAGTTTTAACTGCTACAGGCGTTATGCTCGCTATTCCAAAACAAACGGACCCTGTATTAATCGCTCTAGTTAGCAATATAAACTCTCCCTCAAAAACACAAATGCAAGCTAACAAACAATCCAATATTCCTTTATCAAAAGCGATCTTAATAGCTCAAAAAGCATTACCAAGTGCGCGTTTAGCTTGGATTGAAACACCCTCAAACTTAAATGCGATTTACAGATTCAGGTTTCAAACTGACAATGACCCTTCTTATCGCTTCCCGCATAGCTATATCGAAGTTAATGCGTCTACAGGGGAACTAGAGAGCCTGTTTAATATAGATAAGCAAAGCACGGCTAGTAAAATTAAAAACTGGTTACACCCTCTTCATGACGGCAGCATTGGCGGTAACATTTTAAAAGTAATTTGGGTGTTGAGTGGCTTAGGATCTGCTGCATTGTTTTTTATTGGACTATATAGATGGTTAGTTAGAACCAATATAAAATAAACTTTACGCCAATCTACCTAGTTAAATGATCTATTTGAGGAAAAAATCTTTTATTTCGTTGTTCTCGTCATTGACTTCTAAATTGCTCAACCTTCAGTCTCCATGCAATCGCATATCAGAAATTATTAACGCAATTAGCGTCAAGTTCAATCCACCAAATTGATTAGGTATTATTGCCGATTAGTATAATTATCAGGTATGTGTATTTATTCTGCACACGCTATAACGCCAGTTATTTAGAGATGTAATGCGGTAAATAACATTGATGAGCTTAGCACCAGGTAATACTCGTTATACATTGTTTAATAATATATTTAGATGGAGCTATATACTTATAGGAACGTCTAATAAGGGTACTGAATAGTTAGGGCAAGGTTTTATTCAATGTGAAGCAGCTGCATTTATGGAAACATCTACAGGGCTAGATAGTCAGAGTGAAATTACGATCGTATGATTTTAGTGTCGGGAGTCGCTTCGCTCGCCCGGCCTACGCGATGGGTGTTGATATGAGTGTCTATTAATTGTGCGTATTTTACTTTTCTACAGACGTAAAAATCCCGACTCTTTCGAATCGGGCTTTCTACAATGTGAAGTCGGTGCGCTACGCAGTAGGATGTCGTAGTGCCCACAGCGGTAAAAAGTCACAGTGAAATGCTACATACTTATCGGCGTGCAGAGATATTGAGTGATTTTGGTGTGATTAAACATAATTTTAGCGTCAGGAGTCACTACGCTCGCCCGCCCTACGCGATGGATGTTAATGTGAGTGTCTATTAATTGCGCGCATTTTACTTTTCTGCAGACGTAAAAAAGCTCGACTCTTTCGAATCGGGCTTTCTACAATTTGAAGCCTGGTAATGTCCTACTTTCACATAGCAAATGCTACACTATCATCGGCGCTGTTTCGTTTCACTACTGAGTTCGGCATGGAATCAGGTGGGTCCAAAACGCTATTGTCACCAAGCAAATTTGGGCGTTAATCCGTATTTCTACGCACTAACTGAATTTGGAAAATATCTGATAATATTTTTTAAGTCTTTCTTAAGTAATATCTACTTTAGTTATATTAACTTCTTCGCTTGTTTCACTATCACATAAAACGCGTTTGGCGTTGTATGGTTAAGCCTCACGGGTAATTAGTACAAGTTAGCTTAATGGCTCACACCACTT